>JBDRDI010000038.1:0-4209 GCA_043820875.1 bacterium | reverse complement strand
GGGTTCGAATCCCAGCGCCCCGACAAGAAAAGTAGAAAGTATAAAGTTAAAAGTATAAAGTATTTATCTTAGACCTTTTTACTTTTAACTTTCAACTTTTAACTATCCATGCGGGTATAGTATAACGGCTATTATGTCAGCCTTCCAAGCTGAATATACGGGTTCGATTCCCGTTACCCGCTCCGATTTAACGATTAACAGTTAACTTTTAACAATTAACTGTCGGCAAAAAAACGTCTTTTCATAAAGACGCTTTTTTGTTTGATCTATGTGAATTTTATCGTGCCATCATGTTTACTGTATGACATAATTTTATTTTTTCAAAACCTTTTCAAACAAATTCAACCAATCCAAAATCAATCTGGTAATAAGAAAATTTTCAATTATATGAGCGCGACCGTTGTCTCCCAGCTCTTGTCGCAATTTATTGTTTTTTAAAATTTTTATTATGCTCTTGCTAAAACCTTTGTAATCAGAAGGTTCGTGCAAATAACCGTTGTACCCCGGTATAATCTGGTGCACTATGCCACCGACACCTGAACCAACCACGGGAGTGCCTTTGTAAAGAGCCTCGGCAACCGTGAGGCCGAAACCTTCTTTGATTGATTTTTGAATAACAACATCGGCGCGGCGTTGCAAGACATTAACTGCCAAGTCATTATTCTTAACATTAACCAATAACGAAATATCTTTACGCCGACCGTATTTCTCGCGCAAATTATTATACATGGCAGATCCTTCCGGATCGTCCACGGCCGAATTACCGAGAAGCACGAGGTGGCAATCAGACTTTTTTTTAACCAAATCAAATATTTTAATCACGCCCTCAGGATCTTTCCATTTGTCATAGCGGGAAATCTGCGCGATAATCGGTTTTTTAAAATTAATCCCCATGTCGGATAATTTTTTGTTGATTACTTTCGCGGATAAATTTTTGTTTTTGGGAGAAAGTGGGTCAATCGCCGGGTAAATCACAGTCTGAGGCAAATTTAATTTCTTTTTATAATTATTGTCAGAAACAACAAGGTGGTCGTATTTATTAATAAACGGTTTTAAAAAATTCCAAATTTTTCGGTCCGGCCTGGTCAAATCAACATGCAAGCGCAATATCCACGGCTGTTTGCGTTTGTAAAAATTTATAAGAGGCAACGGTTGGGGGTCGTGGACGATTACCAAATCGTGATCAATGTGGGCAAACTCGGCAAAACGACGATTCTCGTTTTTATAAAACTCTTTTTCTTTTTCAGAAAATTTAACATCCTCCCCTTGCAAGGCATTATGGATTTTTTTGGTGATGCTAAAAAAATCCGGCGAGTCATGTATTACGCGCCAACCGAATTTTATGCCGATTTCATTAAATAAAACGATTACGCTATCCAATAGTTCGGACACCCCTCCGCCATGACGCGCTGAATTCACGGCAACAACACTCCGGCCTTTTAATTTCTTAGCCTTTTCATTTATTTCATTGATAATCTTTTCTCCGACAAGTTTTTCGTATTTTTGTAATTTTTTCATTATATTGTTTAATTATTATGCTTATTATCATTATATACAACATGGCTTGTTTTGCCAATAAAAAAGCCCAGACCGATACTTTGGTCTGAGCGATTAAATCTATTGTGTCAAAACTGCTACGGCAGTTTAACGATTATAAAAAACAAAAAAATTATTTGTTTCATCGGATTCGTCTATGAGTCCGCTATCTTCTTTCACGAAGCAAGCTCCATCGGCACAACGAATCTCTGCATCAACTACTACGTTAATTTTTTCATCTTCTATCCCAAAATAAAAACTAGCATAAGCAAGGTTTTGGGCATGCATTGGTGGTTCTATAAAAACGCAACTTCCAGATCCTGGCACATTGGAATATGCACACACTTTGAAAATGTTTAATATATCAACGTTGGAATTATTGCGCATTTCTACATCCAACCGAAAAATATCTTGATCTTGAATTGTATTAGATAACATTCCAGTAATCACCAAATCCGGCTTCGTAGCTTCTTCCACGACAATTCTCTGCGTAAGAACATTGTCGTCCTCGTTGGATTCGTCGATGAGATTATCTAAGGGGTAATTGCCATCTTGATCACTGACGATGTTCTGATCAATGTAAAAAGTATACATCTGATCGAAACCCACCGTATCAAGACCGAACGCAAATGGAATTTCAACTTCTCCGTGCGCCCGCAAATAGCTTGGTATTCCAAACTGGCAAGCGACCTGGACAGGATCGGAATCCGAACCGGCCAACGCGCAAGCCGAAAACTCCATATCAACATCGACATCCGAATCATTTTTCACCAGAGCATAAAGATAAATAGTGTTATTAGCTACCTGATGCCTTTCGCCCAAAATCACTAAATTCGGTTTATCGTTTTGCGTTATAACTTCCGCGTCCTGCCCGGCGTCCTGTGCGACGATATCGTTATCGTCCATCTCCGCATCTTGCCTGGCGTCCTGCGCGACATCGTTATCGTTTACTTCCGCATCCTGTCCGGCGTCGACAACAACTTCGTCGTCCTCGTTCTCCGCGTCCAGAAAAATGTCCTCTGCGTCAAGCTGATAAACATCACCGCTTCCGGCCGCTCCGAAATCGTGAGGATACCAGGCTTCAATCGCTCCGGCGTCAGAAGAATCCAAATACTGGTTGATTTGGATATCGTTACACCCGATCGCCAGTACTGCCAAAAAAAGACTAATAACGTATTTAATCATGACTGTTTTCCTCTTTCCTTGTGTGTGTTTATAGAAACAGCAAAAACTTATTCCAGTTGTTAACGAACAATATAAAGATAATAGCATATATTTATTTATTTGTCAACCTTAATTAACTTTAACTATTTTACCTAAAATTAGCTTAAAATAGTAATTCTCCGCAAAAACTCTTGACAAACAAATAGATACATGCTATGATAGTAAATCGTACGTAATAAATTTGTTTGCGCAAACACAAGGAGGAGAAATGGTCATACGAGCACTTTTGGAGGCCAATAGCGAAGAAATCGCCGAAATCACCTGCGATGGCTGGAGTCCGTTCGAGGATATCACCGACCGCGAGATAGATGCGGTCGTAGCCGAAATCGGGGAAGGCTCCACGGTGAAGATTCAAAGGATCGTCTGTGTGGGGAGGCGCGCCAACTAGACGCACAAAACCACAAAAACAAAGGGCGGGGGTGTAAAAACTCCCGCCCTCTTTCTTTCTTAAAAATCCGCCCTTGACTTTAAAATATAAAAATGCTAAATTATTATCAAGTAAAATATAAATAAATAAGAAAATAAGAGCCAATCTTATTTTTATTTTTAGCTCTCTATCGTTTATATTTACTCGCTGCTAAAAAAATATTTTAAATAAATAAAGAATAAAATAATTTATGTTAATGATCAGATTATCACGAATCGGTAAAACAAAAAAGCCTTTTTACAGATTAATTATTTCTGAGAAAGCGCGCGACACTTATGGTCGTGCTTTGGAAATACTTGGAACTTACGATCCTTTTACCAAAGAATTAAAAGTGGAAAAAGAAAGAATTGAACACTGGTTAAGTGTTGGCGCTCAAATGTCCGCCACGGTTAATAATTTGTTAGTTGGAGGAAAAATTATCAAAGGCGAAAAAATAAGAGCCTTCAATCCGCCAAAGCCGGTTGCCAAAGAAACTAAGACAGAAGAAAAAAAAGAAAAAGAAAAAAAAGAAGAAGAAAGTAATGCTCCTGTCACAGTAGAAGATGCACCGATTGAAAACAAAGACACGGAGTCGGTAATTGAAGAAGTTAAAACAGAAGAAATTAAAACAGAAAAAAATAAATAATCGCAAATAAAACACGATTGACAAAAATTTTATTTGTGTTATAATTATAATCATAAATCCAATCCACCTAAAACGGAAAGGATTCCTTAAAAATTTAAGATTTCTTTTAAACTGATGCAAATCTATTTAAAAGAAGAAAACTTATGACAGAAGTACACGACAAAGATTTTTTGGAATTTATTGTCAGAGCTATAGTGGCACATCCTGAAGAAGTGTCCGTAGAAAGAACAGTAGATGAAAGAGGCGTATTGTTAACTCTGAACATCAACCCGGAAGATATGGGTTATGTTATCGGTCGCGGCGGAAAAACCGCTCAATCAATCCGATCTTTATTGAAAATTATCGGAGCCAAAAACAATGCTCGCGTTAACTTAAAAATCAATGAGCCGGAAGGTTC
>JBDRDI010000037.1:0-2690 GCA_043820875.1 bacterium | reverse complement strand
GAATGTAATAGAAGAAAATCGGGGAAATAGAAGATCATATCAATTTTTAGTGAAATTTAACCTGTGTAAAAATACTTGTCAATTCACTTGACAGGTATTTTTACATTTGCTACTATGAGAGCATAATCAAACTTATATCACTATGACTACATTTTTAAAAAAACTTCGTCAAGAGCAGGATATAAGTCAAGAATTTTTGGCAGAAAAAATTGGTGTATCTCGCCCAACTTACGCGCAGATTGAAAGTGGCGCGCGAGATATGTCTGTAAAAGAAGCACAAAAATTAGCGCGATTTTTTGGCTTGTCTTTGGAGAATTTTCTTGCTGGTAAAAAAATACCAGAATCAAAAGTGGAATTGGAAAAGTCCAAAAAACCAAAAATACAAAAACTTGAAATGCGTGTTTCTGTACCGCAAGAAAAAGTAAAAAAATTCAAAGAAGTGCTTTTGTATATTTTGGAACGCATTGGCGCGCGACCGAATATCGGCGAGGCGGTAGTATGTAAATTAATGTATTTTATTGATTTTGATTATTATGAAAAATTTGAGGAGCAATTAATTGGCGCAAAATACATAAAAAATCATTTTGGACCGACCCCCGTCGCTTTTCCCGAAATTGTAGCGCAAATGGAACAAGACGGTGATTTGACGCGTGTTGCCAAAAAATATTTCCAACATGAGCAAAAAAAATATTTACCACGAAGGTCTGCTGATCTTTCAAATTTTTCAGCTCAGGAAAAAGAATTAATTGATTGGGAAATTGAACGATTCAAGGATTTTAACGCCACTAAAATGCGTGACTATTCACATAAAGATGTTCCGTGGATTGGCGCGGATGATTTACAGCCGATTAACTATGAAGCGGTTTTTTCTCGCACGGATGAATTCTCCGTCAGACAATATGATAATGAATTATGATGAAACAGATGAATTTACACACGATTTTAAAAAACTGCTAAAAAAATTTTCATCATTGGTAGATGATTTAGAAGTGAATAAACAATACAGAATTGAACTTTTCCATTGTAAAGAAATAGACAGTAGAAGTATTTTTGAAATTCAAGGCGTTGGCAACACAGCAGAGCTTAAATTTTTTAAAGTTAAAAAATTTCAATGTAAAGATTTAAAAGGTCGTGGAGCAAAAAGTGGTATTCGCCTTATCTATGCTTATTTTCCTGTTGAGCAGAAAATTGTGTTTATAGAAATTTATTTTAAGGCAAATCAAGATAATGAAAATAGACAAAGAATTATTGATTTTATAAATACAATAAAATAAAAACCCCGCAAAAAAAATCGGGCGAAGCCCGAAAAGCAAAAGGGCAAAAAGAAAGGAGGTTGGGGGGAAGGCCCCGAAGGAAAGCTTTTGGCTTCCGACGGGGTAAAAATTTTTGCCCGCCCTCGCTTTCCGCCACCGCCGAATTTCGTGCCAACGAAGTTGGCGCGCCGCCTTAATTAAAAATTCTTGAGCGAAAAAAATCTGTAAATTTCCAGTCCGATACTTAACACGACAAAAACAAGCCCGATAGTCAAAACAGTGCATCGCGTTTCCCATTTTAAAGAGGGGCCGGCGTTCGCATACCAAAGTCCTGCCGCAATTACCAATATTGACCCCGCAAAAATTAAGCCAAAAATAATCCAATCAAGATTTATTGACGGCGCAAGATAGCGAATTAACAAAGCCAACACTATATTAAGAAAGCCCAAGACAAACATATAAAACGCTGATAAGAAATAAAGCTCCTTGGCCCAAGAAATCAAAACGGGAGGATTTGCTCTGACTAATTCCTGACCGACCGTTCCTTGAACAAAAAGAAAGTCAAAAACAATTCCGATGAGTATTAGCAACAGACCAAAAATTATATGCAGTTTGAATGGTGTCATATTTTTTAAAATTATATTATTTATTCTAACAAATTTTTACCACATTATCTAATTTTTCTTTAGTGCAAATTCTCTTAATTTCGGATAATTGACTTTCGCTTTTTTCAGTCAAAATAAATTGCTTTTTGCTTTTTCGATCATTTGGCTTGAAATATCAATACCTTCAATTTTTGCATCAGGAAAGTTGTCAGAAATAAATTTGCAAAGCAATCCTGTTCCACAGCCAAAATCAAGAATTGAATACAATTTATTTTTATCTAAACGAGAAGTTATTTTTCTAAAAATCTCTGTGGTATATTCCGGCCTGATCTTATCCCAACTTTTAGATAAATTGTCATAGAATTTGTTTATATCAAAGTCGCGCATAAAAAAGTTTATTTCATTAAATCACCAACGCCTACCTCAAGCACCTTGGCGATCTTGGTTAGCGTTTCAATGGTCGGGTTCTTATTTGCTCCGTTTTCAACCTTAACAGTGAAAAGGGCGGGATTCGGTCACCAGTCCTCAAAAATTATAGTCGCTCTCGCTCCTTAATTTTTGGGCTCGCGACCCCGGCTCGCCAGATTGAAAACTCGCTCTCGCTCGTTTTCTCTGGCTCCGCCTTTCGAATCCCATCCTCCCAGACAAGACGCTTTTTCAAAATAGCTCAATCGCTATTTTGAAAAATCGTTGCGGAGAGGATGGGATTCGAACCCATGAAGGAGTTTCCCCCTTACCGCGTTAGCAGTGCGGCGCTTTCGACCACTCAGCCACCTCTCCGTATATATTTAATTGTATCTCAAATATTCATCATCGCTCAAATTTTATCTTA
>JBDRDI010000036.1:0-2512 GCA_043820875.1 bacterium | reverse complement strand
GAGACAAGAAAGAAAATTTATAGAAATTCAATAATCGGATTTGTGGCCGTGTCTTTGCTTCTGGCCAGTTTTGGAGCCGGAGTTTTGGCCACGAAAAAAAATGTAGGTTTACAAAATTTTGGGAGTGAAATAAATCCATATCTTGGCGATGTCTTGAATAAGAGCGGCATTACCAAAAAAGAGTTTTCTCGCGATGTTGACTTTAATCTTTTTTGGGATGTTTGGGATGAATTGGAAAAACAATACGTGGATAAAGAAAAAATAAACGAAAAGAAAATGTTTTATGGCGCTTTGCGCGGACTAACGGCTTCATTGGGAGATCCTTATACAATATTTATGAATCCGGAAAATACCAGCGAATTTGAATCGGATTTGCTGGGAAAATTTGAAGGAATCGGCGCGGAAATAGGAATTAAAAAAAGTGTGTTAACAATTATTGCTCCTTTGCCTGGCGCGCCGGCGGAAAAGGCGGGATTAAAAGCGGGCGACAAAGTATTTGAGGTTAATGGCACTTCCACCATGGGGATGAGCATAGAAGAAGCTGTGAGCCAAATTCGCGGTCCAAAAGGCACGCAAGTCGTTTTGTCTGTTGGGCGAGACGGGCTGGAAGGCATTCAGCAAATTTCCATTACGCGCGACGAAATTGTTGTTAAAAGCGTTCAGACGTCCATGAGAGAAGATGAAATATTTGTTATTACAATGACGGGATTCAACGGCGACACCAAGGAATTGTTTAACGCGGCCGTAAATGAAGCGATAAATAAAAATCCCAAAGGAATAATATTGGATTTGAGAAATAATCCGGGCGGATATTTAGAGGCTGCAATTGAAATAGCAAGTGAGTGGATTGAAGAAGGAATAATTGTTAGTGAAAAATATACAAATGATATTGTAGATGATAATTATGCTCGAGGCAAAGCGCGATTAAAAGATTTTAAAACAGTTGTTCTTGTGAATCAGGGCTCTGCTTCTGCGTCAGAGATTGTAGCTGGCGCCTTACAAGATTATGATTTAGCAACGATTGTCGGTAAAAAAACTTTTGGCAAAGGATCGGTTCAATCAGTCACCAGCTTGAAAGACGGCTCGTCATTGAAAATCACGGTTGCCAAATGGCTCACACCGGAAGGAAGAAGTATTAACGATGAAGGTATTGAGCCGGATTATGAAGTGGAATATACGAATGAAGATTATGAAGCCGACAAAGATCCACAGATGGATGCGGCCGTGGAAGTTATAGATGGAACTTATAATAAATAAAGAAAATATTAAAATATTCTATGTCCAAAAAAAAGGAATTAAAAAGAATGAAAAATGTTAAATATATTTTTGTGACCGGAGGTGTCATGTCCGGCGTTGGTAAGGGCGTTACTTGCGCGTCCATCGGCCGAATATTAACCGGCAAGGGATATAATGTCAGCGCAATAAAAATGGATCCGTATATTAATGTGGATGCCGGCACTATGAATCCGATTGAGCACGGTGAAGTTTTTGTCACTGAAGACGGCGACGAAACCGACCAAGACATCGGAAACTATGAAAGATTTTTAAACAAAAACATTTATCGAGAAAACTACATGACCACCGGCCGTGTCTATCAAACTGTAATTCAAAAAGAAAGAAATTTGGAATATAAAGGAAAATGCGTGGAAGTTGTTCCTCATATTCCCATGGAAATCAGAGACAGAATCCAAAAGGCCGTGGAAAAAACAAAAGCCGAAATTATGATTATTGAAATCGGCGGTACGGTCGGCGAATATCAAAATCTTCTTTTTTTGGAAGCAGCGAGAATGATGAAGCTTTATAATTCTGACGATGTTCTTTTTGTTATGGTAAGTTATTTGCCGATTCCGAATAAAGTCGGCGAAATGAAAACCAAGCCGACTCAATATGCCATTCGTACTTTGAACGCAAGCGGAATCCAGCCGGATTTTGTCATCGCTCGTTCGGAAAGAGAAGTGGACGAACCGCGCCGGAAAAAGATTGCCATCAATTGCAATATCCACGAAGAAGATGTTATTTCCGCGCCGGACGTTGATTCCATTTATGATATTCCGATAAATTTTGAAAAAGACAATTTGGGCAACAGAATTTTGGAAAAATTTAATTTAAAATCACGAAAAAAAGATTTGGTTGATTGGCGAAAAATGGTCAATGTCGGGAAAAAAGCAAAACGTGAAGTACGGATCGGAATCGTGGGCAAGTATTTTACCACCGGTGATTTTTCTCTTTCCGACTCATATATATCCGTGATTGAAGCAGTGAAGCACGGTTGCCACACCAATAAATGTCGGCCGAAATTCGGCTGGGTAAATGTCGCGGACATTGAAAAAAACGGCGTGAAAAGTTTGCATGAATATGATGGTATTATTGTTCCACAAGGCTGGGGATCTCGTGGAGCGGAAGGAAAAATCAAGGCCATAAAATATTGCCGTGAAAAAAATATCCCTTATTTTGGGCTTTGCTACGGAATGCAAATGGCCGTGATTGAATTTGCCAGAAATGTCTGTGGTTT
>JBDRDI010000035.1:0-2482 GCA_043820875.1 bacterium | reverse complement strand
CTCTGGAATGTTTTTTTATTCCACGGCTTGCCTTTCAAGATATCAGCAATAAACTGTCCGCCCAAAAGATGAGGCATAATCACATAATCCGCTCCGGCCTCGTACACTTCTCCCAAAAATTCAGAGTGAGAAAGAGTGGCGATAACCAACGGTTTTTTGGTTATGGCTTTTATGTGTTTAATTAAAGTAATTTGTCCATCGACTTCCGGAATCGTGGAGATAATCATTTTGGTACGGCTGATTGGAAGTTCGTTTAAAAATTCCACGTCCTGCACGTCGCCGAAAAAACAAGGTATTTTTCTTGCTTCCAATTTTTCAATTGCCGCCGGATCAATATCCACCACGGCAAAAGAAATTTTCATTTCTTTAAGCGCTTCACAAATCTTCCAACCGATTCTGTGATAGCCAAAAATAATTGTCTCATATTCTTCACACCCTTCTTCGGGACACGAATACTTGTCCTTACCGAACCGAAGAAAAAACGGACGAACAAATTTATAAATTTGCGAATTATAAGTAATTAAATAACTTGAGATAAATATTGTGATCAAGGCCACAATTGTAAATATGGTAATGGCGTCATTGCCGACATATCCCATTTTTTGGCAAACAAAAAGAAGCACAAATCCGAACTCGCTCACTTGCGCGGCTGTAATGCCGGCCAGAAAGCTACTTCTTCTGTTAAACTTCATTGTCCTATACAAAATATAAAGAATGACCGGATTACCGATTAAAACAAAGAGAGACAACAAAACACTTGGAATCATTGCGTCAGATATATTCTCCACGCGCATTCCACTGCCCAAAATTATAAAAAATAGAATAATAAAAAAATCTCTCAGCGGCTTGATGCGACTGGATATTTCCGTTCTGTAAACGGATGAGCCAAGTGAAATTCCGGCGGCAACCGCGCCGACTTCCAAAGAAAGACCAAACCACTCTCCCAATCCGGCCAAAGAAAAACACCAAGCGATGGTAAAAATAAAAAGAAATTCTCCGGAACCCGCGACCTTTTTTAATATCACCGGCAAAAATATTTTG
Source organism: bacterium (assembly GCA_043820875.1). Classification (GTDB taxonomy): domain Bacteria; phylum Patescibacteriota; class Patescibacteriia; order Patescibacteriales; family UBA12075; genus JBDRDI01. The sequence goes on along the minus strand of JBDRDI010000035.1, from coordinate 1,441 downwards.
GAAAGAGCGTAAACCACCAAAACAACGAGTACAACTCTGACTCCAAATTCCGCAAAAGCCAACAAAAAATCGCTGGTATTTTGCAAAATCGGCAATAGAATCATGATCATAACAGCAATGACATCCTGCACAAGCATGAGCCCGAGAGTATATCGACCGTGGATAGTGCGCAATTCTCGCTTGTCGCTTAAAAGTTTAACAATAATTATGGTGCTGGAAAAAGTGACGGAAATTGCCAAAAAAGCCGCGACAGAATTTGAAAATCCCAAAAAAGTAAGAAGAAGAAAACCAAAAATAGAAGTAAAAATAACTTGACCCGTACCGGCTATTACGGCCACACGGCCGATTTTCTTCAAAATATTTATATTAAGGCTCAGTCCCACTAAAAATAAAAGAAGTATTACGCCGAATTCCGCGAAAACATTAAAAAACTCTTGTTGAGAATTTATCAAATCCAAAAAAAGCGGACCGCAAATTATTCCGGTGATAATATATGATATAATAAGCGGTTGCTTGAGGAGTTGTATCACATACGCTACAGCAATCGCTATCGCCAAGATGATGCTTATGCTAATAAAAATTGACATAAATATATTATAACACAAAAAACATGGAAAGAAAAAAGCTGTTACCATTGGCAACAGCTGCGGGATTGAAAGAGCGATGAATTGAAAGAACAATGATGGGATGTGATGTTTAATAGTGGGTGAGGGACGGATATCTACTACGAATATCTGCTTTTTTGTTTCGCCGTGTCTTGCTTGTTCCGGGGAGTTCCGTCCCCCACCCGTGGGACAACCGTAATAACAGCCGCATTATTATTATATAAATAAAAAAATAAAAAGTCAATAGAAATATTTTTATCTAATATTAAACAAAAAATTATATGTTATCAACACTTTTTAATTTTAATCCTCCTTCTGTAGAGTCCCAAATCGCGAATGTCGCGCTTTGAAAAACCGCTCCCAATGTTCCGGGATTAACTGTCTGGACAAACAATTCTTTTATTTTTTCTTTTTTAATCCATGGCCGATGCGTATGGCCATAAAAAATAATATCGCAACGACCGTCTTTCAAAATTTGATCAAAAAAAAGCGGTTCATGACAAATACCAATATTGAAACCGTCTATTTTTATTCTGCCGGTCCGTCCTAAAAAATTTATATTTTTAAAATGATCTGGTTCTTCACTCTCATAAAGCTCCATATTCCCGCGTACCAAATAAATTTCTTGGCTGAAATTTTCAGATAAAAAACGGAGAGTGCCATTATTGGCCACATCTCCACAACAAATTATTTTTTCAACATTGTTCGCGCGACACCAATCCAAACATTTTTTTAAATTTGGCAAATTATCATGGATATCGGCAATAATCACAATTTTCATAAATGTTTTAATTGAATATTTCCAAAATTTCGTAAACAAATCCAAAAATAAAAAC
>JBDRDI010000034.1:0-80568 GCA_043820875.1 bacterium | reverse complement strand
AAAACTTCCTCAATCGTTGTTTCTCCTGCAAGTGCCTTTAAAACCCCATCTTGCAACATTAATATCGCGCCATTTTTCATGGCGGCCTGCTCTATTTCAAAATCGGTTACGCCAGAGCTTTGAATAATTTTTTGAATGTCCGGAGTCATTTCAATCACTTCATAAATTCCCAATCGTCCCTTATATCCCAGTCCGTTGCATTTTTCGCATCCCGCGCCCTTATAAAATTTCAATTCTTTTGGAATTTTTACACCGGATATTTTTTCATCAATAGTTGCTAAAACTTCTTTCACCTCTTTTGTTTCCGAGGCATTTAATTTTACTTCTTTCTTACAGTGTGGACAAATTTTCCGCACCAAACGCTGACCGATAGAACTTTCAATCGAGGCAGCCAACATTTGCCTGTCAACGGAAAGACCCGCAAAACGCGCGATTGCGCCGGCCGCGCCATTCGCGTGGATGGTAGAGAGGACAAGGTGCCCGGTCATGGCCGCTTCAATCGCGGTTTTGGCTGTTTCCGGATCTCGAATTTCTCCCACCATAATGATGTTCGGATTCTGACGCATGAAAGATCGCAGAGCCGCGGCAAAGGTGTATCCTTGTTCATTGTCAATTTGCGTTTGCATCACGCCATCCATGTGATATTCAATCGGATCTTCAATGGTCATTATTTTTATGTCCGATTTATTTAATTTATTCAAAATGCTATATAAGGTTGTGGTTTTTCCGGATCCGGTCGGACCGGTAGTAATAATAACGCCCTTGGTTTTTTTCATGGACCTTTCTATTGATTCCAAAGCGCGACCGGTTATTCCCAATTGAGCCATCGCCAAAGCCGAAGCCTGGTTTGCCAAAACGCGGATAACGATTGTTTCGCCGTAACCGCCGGAAATAATGGAAATTCGGCAATCAATGTTTGAATTGTTTATTTTTATACTGAAACGTCCGTCCATGGTAGCTTTTTTGACGTTAGTTGGAAAACCGGCTAAAATTTTTATCTTGGATAATATTTGAATATAATGGTCTTTTGGAATATCAACAATATCATGCAAAATTCCATCAATCCTAAAACGAATCTTAACCTCATTTTCAGTTGGCTCAATATGAATATCACCGGCTTCAACTTTTACAGCCAAGGCAAGAATCACGGGCAACATTTCATTCGGCTGCATTTTGGCGATGCTCCCGCCAATCTCGTTTAATTTTCCGGAAAATTTTTGCGCCTCTTGCGTCTCTTTTTCCGTAATTTTTATTCCACGGCCGATGGAAGAAGCCATGGCCATATCATATAAAGAATCAATATAATCAAATTTACCGATCACGCGGTACACTTCATCCAAGCTGGTCATACCTTTTAAAACTTTTAAAATTCCGTCTTGCAACATGGTCACCATTCCGTTTTCTATGGCTTGTTGCAATATTTTAAAAGCCTGAGCTTTTTGTGCCGTAAGCTCTTTAATATTATCGTTCATGATAAAAACTTCATAAATTCCAATACGGCCTTTATATCCAAGTCCCGAACAATTGGCGCATCCTTGACCGGCCTTATAAATTTTTGGCAATTCATTCGGAACTTTCAGCCCCGCCTTTGGCGAAAGTACTGCCAATATTTTTTTGACCTGCTCTTCTTCCGCTTCTGTTAATTTATGTTCAGTCCTACACTCCGGACAAAGTTTGCGCACCAAACGCTGTCCAATCACGGCATTAATCGCCGGGGTCAAAAAATACGGCTTAACACCAAGATCAATCAATCTGGGAATAACGCCGGCAGCGTCATTGGTGTGCAGTGTTGATAAAACCAAGTGACCGGTGATACTTGCCTGAATGGAAATTTCCGCGGTTTCCAAGTCACGAATTTCTCCGACCATGACGATATCCGGATCCTGGCGCAAAAGAGAACGAAGACCCTTGGCAAAAGTATAATCTTTTTTAAGGTCAATTTGGCTTTGGCTAACTCCTTCCAGCTGATATTCAATCGGATTTTCCAAAGTTATAATTTTCATGCCAGGCTGATTTAATTTTTTCAAAATAGCATAAAGCGTAGTGGTTTTTCCGGATCCAGTCGGACCGGCTGACAGAATCAAGCCATTTGGCTTCTTTATTTCTTTTTTAAGAACTTCTTCCACTTCCGGCAAAAGCCCCAAATCTTCAAACGGCAAACCGGCCGCTCCGGAAAACAACAAACGCATTGCCACACTTTCTCCATAATTTGTCGGAAAAAAAGAAACGCGGACGTCAATTCTTTCCTTTTTAAGATGTATTGAAAAACGCCCGTCCTGTGGCTGACCTTCCACGTTGATTTTTACTTTGGCAAGCATTTTTATTCTGGAAATAATTTTTTTCCAAGACTCTTTTTTTATTTCTGCCGCTTCCTGCAAAATTCCATCAATCCGAAAACGTACCACAATTCCATTTTCCTCGGCTTCAATATGAATATCGCTAGCCCCTGTCTTAATGGCTGTGGCCAATATCAAAGTTATTACATCCGTAATATTTACTTCATTAATTTTTTCTCCCAAACTTTTATAATCCGTAATTTCTTTTTCAAATTTATTTAAATCTTTTTCTTCAATGGAAACACCTCTGACAAACTTTCTTATTTTGGGCAATGTTCTATAAAGACGCAAAGAATATTCCATACTGTGCTGAGAAACAAGATATAATCCTCCTTCGGAAAAATACTCTTTGCATATCTCGTTCAATCTCTTTTTGACTTTCTCGTCTTCGGGATGTACGGCCGCTATTCGAATATGTTCGCCATCATAAAAAAAACAAACCGCCTGCAGTTCTTTTGCTTCTTTTTCGTCTATCAGCTTCAAAGCCTCCGGGCTGATTGGAAATCCAAACAAATTAACATACGGCAGACTCATGTCTGTCGCGCGCGCTTCAGCCGACCTTTCCTCATCTTTAATCCTGATTTGATCTTCTTTCTTTTTAAATTTTCCGGTAGCGCTTTCATCTTCGCCTTCTCCGTTTTGCGATGTTTTTGTTAAGTCCTCAATTGATTGCATAATATAACTTTATTCTCTTTCAAAAATTCTGACAATTTTGCTTTTCATTCCGCCGCTGATCAATTCTGAAAATAAAACCGTGGAAGCTGAAATTTGGAATGTGGATAATAACGATCCAGCGCAAATAATAAAAAATAAAATCACGAAAAAACCCAATGAAAAAATAACCCAAAAAATGTATAGAGAAACAGCTTTAAATATAATTAATAAAAATAAAAGTGAGATAATAAGCGTGGCGACAAACAGAACAATCGCAAAGCCTGCCAAAAAACTTACCAAATAAATAAGCAAAGAAACTTCCACGCTCACCAACCAATTATCTTTAAATAATTTCCATCCTTTTGCAAAAGCGCTGACAAATTTTTCCTTTTTAAGCACAGAATAGTTTATGGCGTATCTGACAATAAAAGAAAAACAAATCGCCAATGGAATAAAAACTATAAAAATTAAAAAATAAACAAAATCAGCCAAAAATAAATTTCCGCTTCTTCCGAAAAAGATAAGAGGCAAGCTGATTAAGGCAAAACAAGCGCAAATTGTAATTTTCATAATCAGATTCATTCCCAAAACAGGCCAAAAACTCTTGATTCCGGCTCCTAAGTTATCTTCAAAATTATTTCCTTTTTTATTTAAAGACAAAAATGAACCGTTAATAACCGCGGCCTGCGAAACAACCGCCAGCCAAAATAAAAAACCGGCTAAAAATAATATTAAAAGCAGAGTAAAAACCAAAGCGATCATTGTGGAAGTTTCAGCAACAAATAAATTGCTGAATTTTCCAACAGTAACTTCTTTTTCCGATAAAATTTGCAACCAATACGGCGCTTGCGACCGGATGTTCCCGGATGCCGCCCTAACTATTACTTCATATTCACCTTTCCAACCCAAAAAAGCGGCGAACAAGCCAAAAAACCATAAATATTTACTTTTCCAGGATATTTGCCAAGCGTCTTTTAAAATTTTACGATACATATTGTTTATTATTAATTATTATCTTTTTTTATTATAACATATTTCTGTCAACAATGAAAATAAAATAAAAACCGCTGGATAAAATCCAACGATATTTATTTGCAAATGTCTCTACAGACTATTTTTTTTCTTCTCTCCCACAATTTTTTCAAACTCTTCCTTCTCTAAAGTTTCTTTCTCCAAGAGAACCGCCACAACTTTATCTATCTCTTCTTTGCGCTCACTAATAATTTTTTTGGCGTGTTCTGTTCCTTGTTTGATAAATCCGGAAACTTCTCGATCTATTTCTTCGGCCACTTTTTCACTATAGTCCCTTTGCTCATGTATTTCACGTCCCAAAAAAATCATTTCTTCCTTTTGCCCGTAAGTGCGTGGACCCAAATTATCAGACATACCAAAATCAGTAACCAATTTTCTGGCCAAACCAGTCGCACGACGCAAATCAGAAGTCGCGCCGGTCGTCACTTCGGAAAAAATTTCTTTTTCGGTTAAATATCCGGCCAGCAAAACCGCGATCTCTTCAATATATTCCGCCTTGGTGTGCATGTGTCGATCTTCAGTCGGTAATTTTATCATATATCCTCCGGCCACTCCGCGGGAGATAATGGAAATTTTTTGAACCGGGTCGGTATTCAAAGAATGGTGCGCCACAACGGCGTGTCCGGCTTCATGATATGCGGTAATCTTCTTCTCTCTGTCCGACAAAACTCTTGATTTTCTTTCCGGACCGAGCATGACCTTTTCAATCGCCTCCAATAAATTATTCATTTCAATTATTTTTTTATTTTTTCTCGCGGAAAGTATCGCGCCTTCGTTCAAAACATTTGCCAGATCCGCTCCACTGAATCCCGGGGTTCTCTCTGCAATGCGACGCAAATTTACATCTTTGGCCAATGGTTTTTTGTTGGCATGAACTTTTAAAATAGCTTCTCGGTCGGCAATATCCGGACTGTCTAAAAACACTTGTCGGTCAAAACGCCCCGGCCGAAGAAGCGCCGGATCCAAAACATCCGGGCGGTTTGTGGCGGCCATAACGATGATATTGGTGTGAGGATCAAAGCCATCCATCTCCACAAGTATTTGATTCAGAGTCTGCTCTCTTTCATCATGCGAACCACCAAGGCCAGCTCCTCTTCTTCTACCTACTGCGTCAATTTCGTCAATGAACACAATGCATGGTGTATTTTTTTTCGCTTTCTTAAATAAATCACGAACGCGACTGGCGCCCACGCCGACAAACATTTCCACAAATTCCGAACCGGAAATATGAAAAAACGGCACATTGGCTTCTCCTGCCACGGCTCGCGCGAGCAAAGTTTTGCCCACACCGGGAGTTCCCAAAAGAAGCACGCCGCGCGGAATACGCGCGCCCAGATCCAAAAACTTTTTCGGAAATTTTAAAAATTCCACGACTTCTTTCAATTCTTCTTTGGCCTCTTTCACGCCGGCCACGTCTTTGAAAGTTACTTTGTTTTTTTCATCTTTTTTAAATTCCTTGGCTTGCGACTGACCAAACATCATAGCGCGATTATTCGCTCCTTGCACTCCGCGCATCATAAAATAAATAAAACCGCCAATCAAAAGAAGCGGAATGAGAATCGGAAAAACATAAGCAAGCCAAAAATTCAAACCTTCATTTTCTTTTATTTCTATTTTTATATTCTTAAGTTTTTCTTTATCTACTCCTAAATTGCTTATCAGTTGGGAAAAAGTTTCCGTGGATTCTTTTTTGATCAGCTGTTCCTCTCCGCTCTTCAATTTTATCTGAATATCTGTTCCGCTCACCGCGATGCTTTCCACTTCCCCTTGGTCAATTTTGGCAATCAAAACATCCGTGCCCACTTCTTCTTTCTTTTGATATTCTCCGGAATAAGCTGAAAAAATAGCGGCCACAGCCAAAAAAACAAAAAGATAGATAAATATATTTTTAAATAAATTTTTCATGTGTTTATTATATAATAATTTAATTGGGATGGCAAATGCGCGTCTGTTGACATTCCCCCAAAATTTGCTATTATAAACTTGCGCGCTTTTTTGATCAGGTCGGCTTGATGACGTCATGTACTGAAGTGTTGTCTAGTCCACAAAAAAAGACGACCTCGCACGATGCACAAGCCTCCCCCCATCCTGTGCAGAAAAGCGCGCAACTATCTTTAATAAAAACAAAAAAAACAAAACAGCATCACCCCGTCCTTCAAGAACCAAGAACGGGGTGATTTTCTTTTTTATTTTTTCTCTTTTTTATTTCTTCTCTTTTTTACTCTCTTTCTTTTCCGGCTTCCCTGACTTCTCTTCTTTCTTCTTCTCTTTCTTCTCCGGCTTCTCTGACTTCTCTTCTTTCTTTTTCTCTTTTACCTTCACTGATTTCTCTTCTTTTTTATCTTCTTTATCTTGAGAAACATCTTCGCCACTTTTTTCTTCTTGAGCTCCGTCTCCTGAGAAAGCCAATCCCAAACGATGGTCTTCCGGCTTCATGGAAACAATTTCAAAATTTACTTTTTCATTGACCTTGAATTTGTCATTGATCTTTTCTTTTGGCAAAAGCTTCAATTGACTGATATGCGCCAATCCGTGAATATCATCATCCAGTGAAACAAACAATCCGAAAGGATTCACTTTGATAATCTTTCCTTGAACGGTTTGGCCAAGTTTATATTTTTCTCCAATCAATTCCCACGGGTCTTTTTGAAGCTTTTTGGCGCTTAAAAATATTTTTGAATTTTCAACACCAATCACTTCCGCCTTTATCTTGTCTCCCACTCTAAATAAATCCGCCGGATCGTCAATCCTTTGCCAAGCCAGCTCGGAAATATGAATCAATCCTTCCAAATTATCGGCGAAATTTACGAACACGCCAAAATTGGTAATGGCGGCGATTGTTCCTTCCACTTCCGTGCCAATCTTATATTTTGAAATAACGTCTTTTTGTTTTTCATTCCAAGCGTCCTTTTCACTAAAAATAATTTTATCTTCCCTCTCATTAAGCGTGGAAACTTTAACTTCAAATTCCGCGCCGACAAAAGATCTTAATTTTTCCAAAATTTTTCCCTTGTCTCCGCCTGAGACTCGCGGATAATTTTCCGGAGCCAGCTGAGACACCGGCAAAAATCCGGCGATCTGACGATATTTAACCAAGAGTCCGCCTTTATTAACATCGGCCACTTTTACTTTAATATTATCGCTTTCTTGATACGCGCTTCTCAATCCCTCCCATGCGCGCTCTTGTCCGGCAAAACGAAATGATAATTCCAATTCACCATTTTCATTTTCGCCTTCAATAACCGTGGCTTCAACTTCTTGCCCAGGTTTAATTTTTGCATAATCATCATCTTCTTCATAAAGTTCCGGGCCTCTTACCACACCGGTCATTACACCGCCGATATCAAGTTTTACTTCCGCCTTGGAAGCGGAAAGCACAGTTCCTTTAATCAAGTCTCCAGCGCTGGGAATTTGAAAATCGTCACTATTCAATAATTTTCCAAACGCGCTGTCCTGCAAAGTTGGATTGTCAATTATTTTTTTCATTTTTTTATATTTTTTTTATTTTTCTAATTTCTAAAATAAAAAAAGTCTTTTTAACCCTCCAGTATGTCGGAAAGTCTCTTGACCGCCTGAAATCAAGAAATTTATTATAGGCGTGAATATTTAGTTATTAAAAATATTATATACTATTATTAAAAATAAAGCAAGAGGCAGCACGCCTAATTTTATTTTAAATTAATTTTTTATATAAATGCTAATTTTTATCATCAATAATGCTTTGAATAATTTGCAACACATTGCTACGTTCTCGAAGATCCTCCGCGGTAAAAAAATTAGTAGTTACGAGCAACGCCCTATTAAGATCCTTAAAGGTGAGCAGTTTATCTTCATTATTGCTTTGCACCCCAGCGATAACTTTCCTCCCAGCCATACCATTAATTAAATTTTTCCAGTCTGCCTGCGTACGCGGTTTCGCAAAAAGTTCTTTGCGTTTCTCTTGAGGCGTTTTTTCTATTGAACTTTCTATTGGATTTTTTACTTCCATTGGTTTTATGTTTTCCATATTATTTTAAATTATATAATAATTATTTTATATAGACTTCCAATATTAAAATCTATTAATTACATCCTCCCTCTGCTGTTCCACCGGCGCTACTCAGAGTTTGTGAGCATTCTGACGGCTCTGTGTTAAAGGCCGCGCAAATTGCTTGTTTATATCCTTCCGGCGTTCGGCTTGCGTTTGATATTGTGCCGTTGATAACCAAAGTCGGGGAACCGGATACATTGTATTTTTGCGCTTCCACGTCCTCAGCGCTGATCAAGCTTGCGCCGTCTTTATCCACACAAGACGCAACTTTATCGGCACTCACGCCCGAGGCGACAGCTGCTCCTCGCCAGCACTCTTCATATTTTTCTTCATCGCCATAGAGAGACGCGCAATCTTTATTAATGGCGCCGACATATTTCCAAAATATTTCTTGACCGTAATCGCGAGCAACACATAATTGGCGCGCGTCTTCTTTTCCCTCAATAACGCCATGGAGAGACTTTACTGAGTCTATATCATCTCCTGAAACGCTCGCTATATAACGCACCTTGATATTGGCTTTGTCTTGTAGCAAATCAACAACGGGCGACATGGCATCTTCGGCCAAAGTGCCGTATGGACAAAAACTCATCACAAATAATTCAACTTCCGGCTGATCTGTTTTGGAAACAGCGTTTACTGTTCCTTGTGCTGCTTCTTCTTGAGCCTCGTTCTCCTGCGCCAATTCATCAATGTCTATGCCTTGCGGAAAAAACATTTTGCCGTCAAGGGTCATATAAGAATTAATGTCATTTCCGGTTTGGGGCGTTACTACGATTTTATACAATCCGTTTTCTTCCGTAATCTCTTTAATTGTCACTTCTGAACCCGGATTGACCAAATTTTCATTAATAAAACTTAATGCCAACGCCTTGGCTTCATCCAGCCCCAAAATAACACTTATTGCTTCATTATTCTGCTTAGTACATCCGGAGATAATTAAAATGAACAACAATCCTCCAAAAATAACTTTTTTCATAAAAGAAATATTTAATAAATTAATAAAATAATTAATATTCAACATCTGATATCCGACATCCGAAATCCGAAATCCGATCTACGCCCATGTAACGCAGGCTATCTTATCTCCGCCTTCTTTAAGTCTCATTAATCTCACACCAACGGTATCGCGTCCGGATTGATTTACTGTTTTATATGAGATTCTGATGACTTGCCCTTTTTCAGAAATAATAATCAAATCTTTTTCTGCCATGGATTCGTTGTTCACAATATAGGCGCTCACCAAGTTGCCGGTTTTTTCCGTCACTTTCGCTGTTTTGATTCCGGATCCGCCACGACCTTGCACTTTATACAGATTAAGAGCTGTACGCTTACCAAAACCTTGCTCCATGATTGATAAAATCTGATATCTTTTCATTTTTTCTTTATCGTTTTTAATCACGCCCATACCCACTACAGCGTCATTACCTTTTAACCGAATGCCATGAACACCGGCTGCTCCTCTGCCCATATCGCGTACATCCGCTTCTTTAAATCTAATGGCTTGGCCGTGCGCGGTAATAAGTTGTATTTGATCATCGCCCATGGTCGGTTTGGCCCAAATGAGCTTGTCATTTTCTTTAATTTTGATGGCCACCAGTCCGGAACGACGCACATTGCCAAACGCTTCCAGCTTTACTTTTTTCACCAAACCTTTTTCGGTTGCGAAAAACAAATACTTGCTTTTGGTAATTTTATCCAATGGAAGCGTGGAGGTTATTTTTTCTCCGGAGGAAAGCTGTAAAAAATTTACAATAGCCTGCCCCTTGGCGGTTCTGGTTGCCACCGGAATTTCATATACCTTAAGCTGAAACACCCTGCCCTTGGTTGTAAAAAACAAAATATCGGAATGAGTGGTGGTGGTAAACATAAATTCAATCATGTCTTCCTCTTTGGTGGTCAAACCAATCACTCCTTTTCCGCCACGGCCCTGCACTTTGAAAGTATCCGGCGCGTTTCTTTTGATATAGCCGTCGCGGGTCATAAACACAACTGTCTCTTCGTTCGGTACCAGATCTTCCACGGAAAAATCTTTTACACCTCGCGCGATAACTTGCGTTTTTCTATCATCTCCGTATTTTTCCTCAATATCCGCAAGCTCTTTTTTAATAATATCGCTGATTTTTTCTTTTGATTTTAATATTATTTCCAAGTCTTTAATTAATTTCTTTTTTTCCTTCAGCTCATCTTCAATTTTCATCTTTTCAAGATTGGCAAGGTTTTGCAAGCGCATTTCCAGAATGGCCACAGCTTGAACTTCTGTAAGTTTAAACTTTTTTATTAAATTTATTTTGGCGACTTCTTTGTCACGAGAAGCTTTGATGACTTTAATTACCGCGTCAATATTATTCAAGGCGATCATTAATCCTTCCAAAATATGCGCGCGTGCTTTGGCTCGAGCCAATTCAAATTCGGTTCGACGTCGAACAACCGTTTGCCGATGTTTAATATATTCTTCCAAGGCCATTTTTAAAGTCAGAACTTTCGGCTGTATGCCGTCCACCAAGGCCAACATGTTCAAATGAAATGTCTCTTGAAGCGATGTTAATTTATATAAACTATTTAATATTTTTTTGGGGTAAGATTCTTTTTTCAAATCCAAAACAACGCGCACACCGTCTTTATCAGACTCATCGCGCAAATCTTTAACGCCTTCTATTTTTTTATCTTTAACCAAATCCGCAATCTTTTCCACGAGTGTTGCTTTATTCAATTGAAAAGGTATTTCTGAAATGATAATGCGGAATGTTCCATTTTTCGTTTCTTCAACTTCGGCCCGACCACGCAAAACCACACCGCCCTTTCCTGTGGCATACGCTTGCTTGATGTCATCATGGCTATATATGATTCCACCGGTTGGAAAATCCGGTCCTTTTACAAATTCCATCAAATCGTCAACGGTCGCGTCCGGATTATCAATCAAGCAAACGATTGCCTGAATAAGCTCCCGCAAATTATGAGGCGGAATATTTGTGGCCATGCCCACTGCGATGCCCATTGTTCCATTCAATAATAAATTGGGCAATTTGGCCGGCAAAACTTTCGGCTCTTGATGGGAACCGTCAAAATTCGGAATAAAATCAACTGTATCTTTTTCAATATCAGCCAACAATTCTTCTGCAACCTGAGTCATTTTCGCTTCCGTATAACGCATAGCAGCCGCGCTGTCGCCGTCCATTGAACCAAAGTTTCCTTGTCCGTTCACGAGTGGGTAGCGCATGGAAAAATCTTGCGCAAGCCGTACCATGGAATCATAAACGGCAGAATCGCCGTGTGGATGATACTTACCTAAAACTTCTCCGACCACGGTGGCTGACTTTCGAAATTTCGCGCTGCTTTTTAATCCCACGCTCCACATGGCATACAAAATTCTTCTATGTACAGGTTTCAATCCATCTCGAGCGTCCGGCAAGGCGCGTTGAACAATAACACTCATGGCATAATCCAAATACGACTTGCTCATTTCCTCTGTAATCGGCATCGGACGCACCAAACCAAACTCAGTCATGGTATCTCCGGCAACAATGTCGTTGCGATTAACGCTCTCTATCTTTTGTTCCGCATTCTCCGGCAAATCATTATTTACAACATTCTTTTCATCAACTTTTTTCACCTTTTCTTCTTGTTTAGAATTTATCAAGGAAACTTTTTTTTCTTTAACTATTTTTTCTTTCCCTGCCCTGAGCTTGTCGAAGGGTTTTTTTACAGCCTGAACACGAGAAACTTTTGCTTTCTTTTTATTTTCCGGTTTCTTCTTTATTATTTTTTTGATTATTTTTTTCATAAAATTTCCAAATTCTATATCCTAAATTCTAAATTCTATTTCATCTTCTTTTCCAGCTCGTCTATTTTTAATTTTAAACTTTCAATCTCATCCAATGTTTTCTGGTCTGTTTTGATTTCTGTTGAAGTGGCGCTTATTGGAGCAACAACCTCCACACTTGCTTCCGAGCTTGTTGCAAACAATTCATCGACTGTGGAGCTCGCACCATTCAACTCACCCGGATCTTTCAAACCGAAAGATTCTTTTGCTTTTTCCATGTTGTCTTTCAACTCTTTAATTTGACCGTCTATATCCTTGGACATACCGTTCAAATTGACCGCTGTTTCCTCAGCACTTATTTCCTGAAATGAATTCTTTAAACTAAAAACCCAGCCGAAAGCGATAAGAGACATAAAAAAAATAACGCCAGTCCACAAAACTATTCGTTTTTGTTTTTCTATTCTTGCGCGAACTATCTCTCTTCTAACAAGATCTTCCACGTGCTTCTTCATCTCCTCTTCTTTTCGCTTCTCAACGCCTTTTGTTCTATTCTTCTTTCTTAAGCTAACTGATTTTCTTTTCTTGACTGGTGCGACTAAGCTGACAGAAGGTTTTTCTTCCGCAATGCGCCGAACATTTAATTTAACCACTTTTGAGGCTCTTGGCGAATGCGTTTTATTTTTAGCCGGCCTTGTTGCTCCTCCTTTGGCCATATAATTACTTTTTAAAATTAAAACCACTCTAAAAACAAGAGTGCTTTCTGTCTTTATATTAACAAAATTTTCATGAAAAGTAAAGAGCAAAAATAGATAATATTTTATCTAATATTAGAACAATGAGAGACGAATTTAAAAATTATAAGCAACTTAAAATTACGAGGCGCATATCTTCTTGCGGTAAATCTTTTTTGGAAATTTTTAATCTTTCTTCCTCTGTCGGCTTGACACCAAGTTCTTTAATAAATTTATCAACACCGTCAATATCCACTTTTGATCCATTGGTCTTATAATGCATCGGAATCACTATGCGCGGTTCTATTTGGTTTACAACTTCCGCGGCTTTTTTCGCGTCCAATGTATATTTGCCGCCAACCGGAACAAGCAAAACATCCGTACCAACCAAAACGTCCAATTGTTTTTCGTTCAACAAATGCCCCAAGTCGCCCAAATGCGAAACAGAAACACCGTCCATCTCAATCCGATAAATTATATTTATACCACGTTCTTTACCGTTATTATCGTCATGAAACGATTCTACGCCGTGGATTGATACACCGGAAATATCATACTCGCCAGCGCTTTGTACAATGTACGGATTTCCGCGTATAACCTTGATATTATTATGGTCTTGATGTTTGTGGCTCACTGTGACGATTTCCGACTTAAAATTGGGGACTTTAAGCCCGACTGATTCGTCAAACGGATCAGTAGTCAATTCTATACTGTCCGTACCGGTCTTGTCTTGAATTTTAAAACATGAATGTCCGAAATAAGTAATAATCATAGAATTAAAAAATAATTATTTAGATCTCTTCTTTTGTATTATCTTGAAAAATATTTTCCTTCATCTTCATCATCGTCTTCGTCTTTTTCGTCGCTACCTTTTTTCTCCTCCTCCTCTTCTTCCTCTTCCTCTACATCTTCTTGGTGCTCGCTTTCGTTTTCTTCATAATCATCTTCTTCATCTTCTTCATCATCATCTTGCCCTGAGCTTGCCGAAGGGTCGAAAACCAACGAGGTATCGCTTTCTTCTCCCAAATATGATTTCTGTGTGTCCGCCTCTTCTTTTTTATGTAAAGAAACACCGCTTATTCCCTGCGATAATCCAGCCTCATACTCTTCTCTGGAAACCAAAACTTCACGCGGCTTGGAACCGTTTCCCGCACTAATAACACCTTCCGCCTCCAAGGCATCCAAAATACTTGCGGCGCGAGCATAGCCGATTCTTAATTTTCTCTGTAAAAGAGAGGCCGAAGCTCGATTCATGTTAATTACTGTTTCTTTCGCCTCGCTGAGCAATTCATCATCGTCTCCGCTACCACCAAATCCAACGCCATCAAATCCTTTCACTTTTTGCCGATCGGTTATGGCGTCAATAAAACATGTTTGTCCATCGCTTTGCCTTTTAACATGTCTAATTATTTTTTTGATTTCTTCATCGCTCAAAAACGCGCCTTGCAAACGAACCGGCTTGGACATTTCCGCATCCACAAAAAGCATGTCCCCGCGTCCCAACAATTTTTCCGCGCCCAAAATATCAAGGATAGTGCGGGAATCCGTGCCTGAAGCAACTGAAAAAGCGATGCGAGCCGGCATATTGGCCTTAATCAAACCGGTAATAACATCAACGCTCGGGCGCTGAGTGGCAAGTACCAAGTGAATACCCACGGCGCGAGACATCTGCGCCAAACGAATTACGCCGGATTCAATATCCTTGGCCGCGGCCGCCATCAAATCAGCCAATTCGTCAATCACCACCACAATATACGGCATTTTTATTTTTATGCTTTCATTATATGACTGGATATTCCGGTGCCCTGAATTTGAAAGAATATCAAACCGGCGGTCCATTTCATTTAAACACCACTTTAACGCATTAACTGTTTTGCCAATATCGGTTACTACCGGACATAACAAATACGGAATGTTATTATATACTTGAAACTCCACCCTCTTTGGATCAACCATAACAAATCTCAAATCATCAGGATTATTTTGATACATTAAACTTACAATTATAGTATTTAAACAAACCGACTTGCCGGAATTGGTCGCGCCCGCGACCAACAGATGAGGCATCTTGGTAATGTCTCCAAACCATGGATTGCCGGAAACGTCTTTCCCGAGAGCCAACATCATATTGTGGTTATTCTTCTTTGATGATTTGGCTTTTAAAATCTCTCTCAAGCCGACAATAACTTTGGCCTGATTTGGAACCTCCACTCCCACCAATGACTTTCCGGGAATCGGCGCTTCAATTCTAATCGGATGCGCCGCCAAAGCCAAAGCCAAATCATTGCTCAAGTTTGTAATGCGCGACAGCTTTACTCCTTCGGCCGGCTTGAATGTATATTGTGTGACAGTCGGACCGACACTCACGTCTCCCATCTCCACATCTATTCCAAAATGCTCCAACGACCTTCTAATTATTTCTTTATTCTCTTTAATATCGCCGCTGGTTGGCTTTCCACCTCTTCCCTTGAGTAGTCCTAATGGCAAATCAATTTTTATTCCGGTCGGCTTCCACCAGACCTCTTCAATTTGTTTTTTCTCCTTGATGGATTTGGCAACAAATTCCGGCGCCCCAGTTTCCTCCTCTTCTTCTTCATCTTCTTCATGCTCTTCTTCGTTTTCTTCATGATCGTCCTCTTCTTCCTCTTCTTCCTCTTCTTCATCATCGCTCTTTTCATCGTCCTCTTCTTCATCTTCATCATCATCTTCTTCCTCTTCTCTTTCACTAAACACTTTTTTCAATAAAAAAATAAGCGGATAAAAAAGGCGCGCAAGATAACTTTCCGGACCGAATATTTCCATTAAAGTCGCGTTGAATATCAGAAGAAACGAAATAATCACAAAACAAAACAAAACAATAAACGACGCAATCAATCCCATATATTTTATAGACAACTCTGCCAAAAATAAACCCGCGTATCCTCCACCACGCCCGATTTCCAACACCGTATCCCATTGATTTTGTTCAATCAATAAAAAAAGTAAAGAATGAAAAGAAAAAATAAATAGAATAAGTCCAAAATAATTTATGCCTCGCACATCAAACCTTTCACTGTAAAGCATATATCCCCAAAAAATTAAAATCATTGGCACAAGCCATTTACCCCAGCCGAAGCCCAGTATGAGCCAACTGTTAAAATACTCACCAATCATTCCGGCCTTGCCGAAAAGCCCCAAAAGGCCGATGGTGCCCAGGGCCACAATCAGCACAATAAAAACACCCTTTTTTGTTTCCGAATCCAAATCAACTTCGGGCAAACTAGGTAAGCGAATATAATCCAAAAGATTTCTTCTTCTTCTACGACGACGCATAATATTTATAAATTATAGTTTATACAAAACAAGGTATTTCAATATACCTGTCTGTTTATAATATAACATATTTAAATGCATATCAACAAGAAGTAAAGATTCTCTATTCATATAAATATAGAATTATCGCCTACTCTTGACTTTTTATTTAAAACATGATATAAAAAATTCATGATCTTGCGGATAATCCGCAGGCACATTAACAACCTCAGATTGTTCCATGGGAACAGGGGGAAAATATGAGAAAAAGGCGTATAAATCCCAATACTTGCGAGAACCTCAAAAAACGAGGAGGGTCCATAGGCGAAGTTATCGAAAGAGATTTCAATCCGGACGATGTTGAATGGATCGACAATAGTATCAAAAGCGTCAACGACAGCGAATTCGGCGAAGGTCCTGAAGAAGAGTTTTCTGACGATGAGCGAAGAGATTCCCTTCTCTGCTTCGCGAGAGAAGAATCGGAGTGTTTTATTGAAGTGTCCATCAAAACTGCGGCAAGTATTATCATGAAGCTTGCGGAAGAGGGAATGCGCGCGGAAGAATTGTTGAATCGCGTCCTTTCTTCTTCCGAAGAATTCATCGGAGATGAAGAGGAAAGTTTCAATTACCAAAATCGTCTTTTCTCAGCTCTCTACCAAGTGCTGGAAAAAGACGAAAAAAGAAGGTTTGAGCTTCTTGACGCAGTAGTGGCACTGGAGGAAGAAGAATGGAGTTCCGCTGAACTCGACGCAAGGTTCGTGGCAAAGCACTTCGCCAAAGCTGAGGATTTCGAATATCTCCTCAAAGGCCACTACGGAGACCTTTTTTCTGAAAATACGAGCTTCACTTCCCGTCTATCAACCGATAGTTACTGGATCAAGCGCGTGGAATGGTACATCGTCTCAAAGCGCGACTGGAGACGTTCGTGGGACGAGATTCAAAAAGCTTGGCGCGGGTTTCCTGTCGGACAAGAGAAACAATTACCGAATAAAATTGATTTCTCTCTTTACCGCTACAGAGCAAACAAATGGATTGTTGCCTCATTCGTGCAACAACTCTTCGCCCTCATGGTCAAAGACGGCACGATTGAACTGCTCATCGACAAGGACCATATTCTGCAGAACGAAAACACGTCGGTGCCGGCGTATGAAGACAAGAGTCGTTTCGGCGCTCCGCGTTTCTACAGGCTGTCGGCCCCTGTCGCTGGGTTCAAAATCGCCAGCGAATGGTGCATCAAGGAAGGGTCGTTTAAAGAGCCTTATGTCTTTGAGGAAGAGGGTGCCATGGTCCTGAAAATCGCCGATCATTTCCGGCAAGAAAAAAACAGAGCGAAACGTGCTCGCTGGGAAAAAGCGCGGAAGAAGTAAAAATAAATAACATCAATCGTTCTCTTAAATAACCGTTCTGAACAAACCTGTTTAGAGCGGTTTTTCTTTTTTAAATTTTTTCCACCACCAATCCCCAACCAAAACCACGCCGCCAATCAATAAAACAATAAAATAACCCAATAATATTTTTTTGTTGCGCGCCGGAATATTGATTTCATCACCCATCTTTTCTTCTGCTGAAACACTCTCTTTATCGGAAATCCCGTCTTCACTTTCCAATATGATATCTTCACCCGAACGCGGCAAAAGCCGTAAACCGCTTTTTGTTTTACTGACGATGCCGGCAACAGATACGATCATTCCGTCTATCAATGAAGATAAATTTATATTTGTTTTTGTTTTGATTTGAACTTCCAATTTTTCCGTGCCGTCGTCCACAAAAAAAGACGTCCCCTTCTTGTCAATAATCTCTCCAAATACGCGCACCAATTGTCCCACAACTTCATCATTAATTTCACCACATTCCAAATCAACCGGCTCAGGAGGACTTGTTTTTCCAAAAACTTCAATGTCTTCAAGATACTTTGTTTTAATTCTCTTTTCTCCTCCGCTTTCGGATATTTCTCCCAAAATTTCCACCAAACTGCCAATCTCCATTTCTGGAAAATCTTTGTTGTAATTATATACCTGAACGCCACCCTCACCTGATACAATATAAAAATATTGTACTCCGAATATTCCCGGCAAAACCGCCACAATACCCCTGGTCTTTACATAATCACCAATTTCCAATCTTTTCACGTCAGCCAGCTCAACTTCGTAGTAATCCGCTCCGGCCGTAATAATTTGTCCGTTATAATTATAATCTCCAAGATAATTTTCAACCTCGTCTGGGGATAAATATTCTTCATCTCGTTCACTGTTTGCTTCGTCGGCAACCGCCTCAGAATTTTCCATAACAAAAATATTTTTCGCGCCTTTGGTCGGCTTCAAGGCAACAAAAAAATCATTTTTATTATTACCGGTGTTTTGGCCGTCATATTTTTTGGCCAAAGAAGATGGCGCGCGAGCTATCGGCGCATTGTTGGATGCGCTACCGTCGTTCCAGTCTCCATAAACAACTCGGTCAATAATTTTTCCGCTCGTATCACGCAAAATTATCAAATCGCCCGCGTTATTCAAACTACCCTTCGGCTTTTCCACCACGAAATAACGGCTCGCGCCGCTTTCGGATATTGTTCCGGATAAAATTGTCTTTTTGGCCGTGCCGTCTTCAATCGTCCAACCCGCCAAATCAATGATTTTATTCGTGTTGTTGTATAATTCAATCCATTCGCCTCCGCCATCTGCCGGATCAGACACAAATTCATTGATAGAAACGTCATTCCCATTATAAACGTCACTTGCCAAAACAGTTCCTTTTAAGGTTCCTTTGATTTCAGTTTTACTAAATGCGGCCGCGGCCGGCATGGCTCCCAAAAGACAGGCAAAAAATAAAAACAAAGAAAATTTATAAAGATTCTTTTTCTTCATAATTATATAGTAAAGAAAAACTTATGAAGAAAAGATAAAGAAAAAATGAAATAATTATAAAAATTAAAAAACACAAAAACAGACCATAAGCCTGTTTCTTAATATATTTTACATTTTATTTTTTATCTTCCAACTTCACGGAAATCAATCTGCTCATACCATCGTCTCCCATGGTCACGCCATATAAAATATTAGCTCGACGCATAGAAGCGCGATTGTGAGTAACAACAATAAATTGAGTCTTGTGAGAAAGTTCGTCCAAAATACGAACCAGTCTTTCAGAATTCGCTTCATCAAGTGCCGCATCCACTTCATCCAAAATTACAAATGGCGATGGATTGGCTCCAATGATTGCGCAAATCAAAGCAATGGCTGTTAACGCCCTTTCACCGCCGGAAAGCATGGCTATAGAAGCAATTTTTTTTCCGGGCGGAGTGGCGTGAATTTCAATTCCGGCAAGGCCCGTGGCGTTGTGTTTTTGTAAAAATTTTATTTTTTTATTTCCATTATTTGTTTCGCCTTGCGCTTTTTGCTCGTCATTCTCTTTTGATTCTTTGCTGTTTTCCATTTCCAAATTTTCCGAAGAGTCTTCATCTTCCTCAACCTTGTCCATAACTTTAACAATCTTCGCATTTCCACCGCTGAATAAAATACGGAAATATTCTTCAAACTTTTTGGCAATAATTTTAAACTCTTCATCAAATTGTTTTTTGATTATCAAATCCAGCTCTTTAATAATTTTTTCCAAAGATTTCGTGGTCGCAAGCAAATCATCAACTTGTCCTGATAAAAAGTCATAGCGTTCTTTTGTTTCACGATATTCATTTTCGGCTGCCGGGTCAATGCCGCCGATAAGTTCAAGTTGTCTTTTGGCTTGCTTAATTTTTTCTCTTAAATCTTCCTGATTAATATCGGCATCAATTTTTTGTTCTTGAATTTCTTTTAACGCCCCGAGCTCTTGTCTGATTTCTATTTCCAGATCTTCCAGCTTCGTTTCATATCGCGCGGAATTTACTTTGATCTCACCAAGCTGGCTGTTCAGCAAATTCGCTTCCCCCTGCAAATCTTGCAATTCTTTTTGTAATTTAAAAAGATTATTTCTCTCGTCTTCTTCTCTGAAACTTATATTGTTTATTTTTTCTCTGACTTCTTCAATATTTTTATCAACCGTTGTGATTTCTTTTTTAAGTTCGTTTTGTTCTTTCTCAATTTCCGAAAAATTTATTTTTTTGGAACTTTGACTGATTTTCTCCGCCACTGATTTAAATTCTTTTTGCAAATCGCTTTCTCTTTCCTCTAAGAGGCGAATGCGTTCAGCACACGCACTTTGCGCCAAAAAATTTTCGTTTATTTTTGTGGTCGCTTCTTCTTTTTTTTGAGCCAAAGATTGAATTGCCAGCTGTATTTCTCGCCATGCCCCTTTTTGTCCAACTTTTTTCTCTTCTTCATCATCATCTTCTTCTTTAATAATTTTTTCGATTTCTTTTTTTGCTTCGTAAATAATTTTTTTTACCTCTTCCATATCGCTTGATTCGTCCAAACGTTCCAATTTTTTCAATATACCGCTCAAGCGATTGCCGATTTTTTTTGATTCTTCAGACGGCGCTTCCGCCAATTCGCTGTTCAGCTTGGCGATACGACGACTTATATCCTCCATTTCACTTTTTAAAATCTTTTCGGTTTTCGCGCCGTTTTCCGCAATATTTTTTAAATTGGTAATTTCTTTTTTTATTGTTTCAATACTCTTGGCAAGTTCTTCTTTTTTATTTATCAAAAACGACAAATCAAAATTACCTTGCGATTCAAGCTTAAGTTCTACCTGCGCCTCCAGCTTGGACAATTTTTTATTCAACTCATCTTTCTTTTTCTGCTCACCCGCAAGTTCAATTTGCAATTTTTCAAAATTATTATTTTTCCCGCCGTTAATTTTTAATTTATCCATTTCATGATTCGCATTTTCCAATTTTTTATTTTTACTATTCCTTGTTTTTTCCAATTCCAAATATTTATTATTATATTCCACAAATTTATCGCTGATCTCATGCCAAACAAAACCGTAATAATCAAGTTGTAATTCTTTCAAACTCTTTTCCAATTCGCTTCTCTTGCGCAAACGTCCAACCTGCCGAGTCAAACTTTTAAGACGCGGCTCAATTTCCGCGAGAAGCATTTGAGTTTTAGTAAGATTTTCATGACTCAAGCATAATTTATTAAGCGAATCATCTCTTTTAATTTGATATTGCTTAACGCCGGTTGCCTCATCAAAAAATTCTTTTCTTTCTTGAAGTGATGTATTTAAAAACCCCTCCACCATTCCTTGCCCAATGACGCTGTATGTTCTTTGACCGAATTTCGATTTGGCCAAAAGCATTTGAATATCCGCAAGGCGCACACGACTGTTGTTTAAAATATATTCGCTTTCACCATTGCGATAAAGGCGCCTGGTGATGACGACTTCCGAATAATCAACCGGAGCGGTCCGATCTTCATTGTTTAAAAACAAAGAAACCTCGGCCATGCCGAGTTTACCTTTTTTATCCGAACCGGAAAAAATAACATCTTCAGATCTTTTACCTCGTAAGGCCTTCATGCTTTGTTCTCCAAGTACCCAGCGTACCGCGTCCGCAACGTTTGACTTGCCGGAGCCGTTTGGACCGACAATACAAGTAAGCCCTCTTTTGTCCAAATCGGTAATACCCGGAAATACCAAAACATTCTTCGTGGCGAAAGATTTGAATCCTTGAATTTCCAATTTCTCTAAATACATAAAAAAAAGATGTCGGATGTCAGATATCAGATGTCAGCTTTTAATTAAAACGTTTTATCTAAAAGCCGACATCTGATATCTGACATCCGATGTCTGGTCTTATTATACAATATTTTCCAAAAAAATAAAAACGCCGTCATGCCATTTGGAAACGGGTTTCAAAACTATATTTATCTTGGAACCTGTGCCCGAATGGTTTGACGGCGTAAATTTAAAAGAACAAATTATATATAAAATTCAAAAGATATTTTTTATTTTGCGCCAAAATATAATTTTTTTAGCCTTGTTTATCTATTTGAATTTATTGTTTATCAAGTTTACCTAATCAATATATACAACCAGTTTTTGTTTTTTACTCTCTATTCTCATTCTATCAAATATTCTCGTTTCTGTCAATGTTGATAAGTCAGGTTTTTTGCCAATATTAAATATATTTTATTAAAAACAATTATTTTTTCAATGCTTTTCTATATACTGTCAGATACTCTTTTGCCGATTTATTCCAAGAAAAATCTCTTTTCATGCCGTTTATTTGCATATTTTTCCATTTATTTTTATTTTTTTTATAAATTGTAATCGCTTCTTTCAGTTTATTATAAAATTCCGCGGAAGACATTTTCTTAAATTTAAAGCCGACTGTGTTGTCCACGGTATCATCCAGCCCTCCTGTCGCGCGAACAACCGGCACTGTGCCGTAGCGCATGGCAATCATTTGCCCGAGGCCACATGGCTCAAATTGCGACGGCATCAAAAACATATCGCTGGCCGCATAAATCTTCTGAGCCAGAGAAATATTAAAAGAAATATTTGCGCTCACTTTTTTTGGAAATTTTTTGGCAAAATTTTTCAGCATATCTTCATATTTTTTTTGTCCGGTTCCCAAAAAAACGAATTGGCAGTCCAAACTCCCGAATTTATCAGAAATTAAGTCAATTCCTTTTTGACTGACAAATCGCGACACCATGCCAACGAGCGGAACGTCGGCGTCAACCGGCAAACCCACCTCTTTTTGTAGCGCTGTCTTATTTCTTATTTTTTCTTTCAAAGTTTTTACGGAATAATTTTTACTGATAAATTTATCCTTCTCGGGATTAAAAAAATCAATGTCTATACCGTTCACAATTCCGTATAAATCTTTTTTTCGTTTTCTAATAATATTATCCAGCCCCGCTCCGTACTCTTTTGTTAAAATTTCTCGCGCGTATCGACGACTCACGGTCGTGACAATGTCCGCGTTTAATATTCCCTGCACGGTAAAATTTATATCCCCGTCCAAGGCGTCGTATGCCAAAGATTTTAAAGAATCTTTTTTTAAATTTCCGATTTTTAAAGTTTCGACATCTGTTTTTCCCTGATATGCGAAATTATGGATTGTATATATTGTTTTGACATTTTTAAGATTTTCAAAATTCCCAACTTTTAAAATATCCGGCACGAGCGCCGTGTGGCAGTCGTGGCAATGGATAATATCGGGAACAAACTTGATAAGCGACAAGGCATGAAGCGCGGCCGAAGAAAAAAACAAGAATCTTTCTTCGTCATTTCTTCCGCTATATACTTTCTCGCCGGCAAAATATTTTAAAGACTCAATAAAATATATCGGCGTGTTTGTTCCCGGAAAAAAAGATTGCCATAAATTAAAAACCGCCTTTTTCTTGTCGGAAACAACAACGGCATTGGAATAAATTTTTTTTAAATTATATTTTTTTCTATCTACAACGCCGTAAAGTGGCACAATCACGCGCGCGTCACAATCAACCTTTTCCAGCGCGGACGGCAAACTGCCAACCACATCGGCCAATCCGCCGACTTTGGCGAATGGTGCTACTTCAGCGGAAAGCATTAAAATTTTAAGTTTATTTTTTTTCTTGTTCATTTAATAATCTTTCAATTTTTTGAAGATATTTTTCGTGCATTTTTATAATTTCCTTTTTTCGTTTGGCAAATTTTTTTCTATATTCCACTTCTTTTCCAAACACCATTTTCGCTTTTTTAATCAGCTCGCCAGACTTCAAGTCGGAAAGCTCTACTGTTAATTCCGGACAACCGATAAATTTGGCAAAATTTTTATTTCTAAGATCATACACCACGTTTATTTCCGGAGTTCCGGCGCCAAAAGCCATCACGCAGGAATGCAACATCATACCAATCACTAAATTCAACTGTCCATAAATATATTTCTGTTCATAAGCATTTAAATCAACTACTTTCATGTTTGAAATATCAAGCTTGCCAATTATATTTTTTTCTCCCGGGTGGTGCATCAAATAATAAATTTGCGCGTCATATTTTTTTTGAAAATAATGAGCCACTTCATTGTATGCTTTTAAAATATCTTCCTCCCGCGGACCAAAACCCAGCCAACCTGAATAATTTAAATTTAGACCGATTTTTACGCCTGATTTTAATTTGAAATTTTTTGGCCTTTCTTCACCGAGCAACACTGCCGGATCGCCAAGCAGATTTATTTTATCTTTTTGTATTCCAGATTTTATTAAAAATATTTTTGTATAATAGTCTCTCACTCCCACCAAGTTCGCTCTCTCGACGAGAAGCTTGATGCTTTTTACCTCTTCTTCGTTTAATTTTTTGGAACCGGATTCCCTAATATAGCCAATGCCAAAAATTACAATCGGAATTTTAATGGAAGAAATTATTTTTTTATCAAAAGGCAAAAAATATCTGTATAAAATTCCGCCACCGCCGATGATTAGCAAATCTTGCTTATTTATTTTGTCTATTATTTTTTTGTCCGCCTTTTTCAGCGTCTCTACCGGAAAATCAAAAAAACAAGCGCCTTGAAAATGTTTTTTTAAGATATCTTGCACGGCCAAGACTATCCCGAGGTCTCCTTTATTTTTTTTATCCCAAACATGAATATGCGCTATTTTTAATCTTTTTTTCATTTTTACTTATTTATTTTCCCAACCACTTTCTCCACGCCTCTTAAATTTTTCGCGTCAATTTTAAAATACTGCCAAGAATTTTGCAATGAGAATTCCGATCTTTCAACCCGATGAAAATCAGATCCTCCGGTTTCAACAAGTCCTGACGTTTTGGCAAAATTTTGAATAGCCATTACCGATCCAACGGAATGATGCGGAGACAGGACTTCAATTCCATCCAAGCCAAGCTTCTTCAATTTCTCCCAAAAAACGATATCAATCGTGCGGTGTTTCGCCGGATGGCACAAAACAAGCTGTCCACCGATTTCTTTTCGAAGTCTCACAATTTTTTTAAAATCAATAAGGTTGTCGCGAAGTATGCCGATTTCTTTATTATAAAAATATTCTTTAATAATATTTTCTTCTCTGATTATTTTTTTCCCAAAATGTTTTTTTATTTTTTTTACATTACTACTCTCAGCCATAATATCATCAATAACGTGATTAATCGGAATATAATGAGTGTATTTATCAAGTACACGGTCAATATTAATTTTTAAACCACGCTTGGAAAGCTTTTGTAAAAACGACCGCATACATCTTCTTCTTCTTATTTGACTGTCACGCAACATTTTATGAAGTTCCGGATTTTTATATTCAAAATTATACCAAAGGATATTAAATCTTCTGTGCGCCAATTTACAATAAAGCTCCATTCCACAAATCGGCTTAATACCTTTTCGCGCGCAAGCGTTTTTAAATTCGCCAAAACCGCTCACAGTATTATGGTCGGTGAGCGAAGCAATCTTGATATTATTCTTAACGCAAAATCCGGCCAATTCGGTTGGCGTCAAATATCCATCCGAATAAGTTGAATGAAGCTGTAAGTCTATAAACATAAAATTAAAATTATTTTAAAAATCAAACAACCCATCGCTGATTGCTTCTTTCACTTTTCTAATCAAATTTCGAGCCCTTTCCGGTTCGTTTCCGCTTTTTATCAAAAAGAAAGTGGAAGTGCGCATCGCAGTCCAATAATAATAAATGTCCATACGTTTTTGCAAACTATCGTCCATTTCTATTTTTCTATCTTTCAAATAGTTTTCCAAAAAAATATTTTTCGCTTTTTGCGCGTAGCTCTTATCGGCGATTTTTCTATCACACATATATTCAACCTGCTGACAAAAAGAACCGAGGTCGCGGGCGAAATCCGCCAGACAAATGTCCGTAAAATCAATTACCGCGATTTTTTTCTTGTCCATTCTAATAATATTTTCCGGATGCGCGTCACCGTGAATCAACCAGTGCTTCGGAGCGGAATTTAAAAATTTTTCTTCTTTTTCAATCGCTAATTTATAAAATTTTTCATAAATATCAAAGTATTCCGGAAAATCTTCTTTTATTCTGAAAAAAATATGTTCCACTCCCGGAAAGACTGTTCGAATACGGCTGTTTTCTTTATTAAAATTTTCCGCGCCTACCGTGTTAATGCTGTGCAATTTGGAAAACCACAAAGCAGCCTTTACAATTACCGCCTCAATGTTTTCAAAATCTGATTTTCCAATATAATGGTAGAGATCATTTCCAGGCGCCCCCCTATAAAAAACTGCTCTGAAATATTTTGAATAAAACAAAGGGTGCGGAATGGTCAAACATCCGCGGCCAAATCCGCGTTTCCATAAAAAATCCAAAGCAACATAAACATTTTCTCTCGGCTCTTCACTATGCGCCGAACAAAAAATGGGCAAAGTTTTTTTCTTGCCGTCGTGAGCCAAAAAAACGGTTCTGAATTCAACAACCACATGATAGGTTTTTTCCCAAATCATTTCTTTATGGCCTTTTATTTTGACGGATTCAATTTTCTTGAATTCCGGATATTTCGGCAAAATTTCTTTCGTGAACAAACCAATCACGTATTTTTCGTCAAATAGATTTAAAATTATGTTCATATAATTGTCTAAATTTTGATTATTTTTGTCTTGAATCCTGATTCAGACAACCCGCCAATACCGCGTCCAATGCTTTTCCCAAATTTTTTCCAGCATATCTGCAAAAATTTTTTCCGCTTGAACTTTCGCGGACAAGGTGCTTTTTTCGTCCAAAGATCGGATGGCACGCAATAAATCGTTCGCTCCGCGCTCTATCTCATCAGGATTCCAAGCCAAAGGTCCGAAAGTTTTTCTGAAATCCCTCTCGGACGCCCACCAAAAAGTACAGCTGGCCAAACCGCGAGAGAGGTGCCACCGAGCCCAATCATAATTTTTATCCGCCCGATGCGCGTCAACTTCCCGATAAGCCAATTCCGCCAATTGCCAAAGTTTTTTTTGAATTTGATTTTTGCTGTTAATCCATAGAGCGTACGGCTGGCCGTCTTGCAAATCTTCTTCGGTTGATTCCCAACTGCAAGGAACAATTTTTATTTCCCTGTCTTCATTATCGGAAATAAAATCGCTAATCAACTCAGTGCGTAAATTTTTATTTTTTAAAAGTTTTTCAAATTCAGCTGTGTGATCCATGTGCCGAAATCCATAAAGCTCTCCGTCAGTCGCCGTAATCGCCAAATTATCCTCATCTTCTTCAAGTTGTTTCAATATGGCTTCCGGAACATATTTATTGGATAATGCGCGCTGACGAAAAATCACTTTTAATCCACTGGCCTTGTCCAGATAAATTTTATTGTTTGGTGGCTGATTCAATCTGCCGTCATAGGCAATCTCGTCCAAAATAATCCACTTATATCCTTTTTTTCTGATAACTCTGGCGGCTTCTTTGCTATAAGCCATCTCAGGCAGAAAAAATCCAAAGGGCTTAAAATCTTTTCCAAAATGTTTTTTTAAAATTGTTTCATTTTCTTCAATCTGCGCCTCAATCTCTTCTTTCGGGACAAGAGGCAAGAGGGGGTGATAACAAGCTGTGCCGGTCAATTCAATTTTTTTCTTTTCCACTAAATTTTTTATTCTTTTGATTAAATCTCCGTAGCCCAATTCTTCCCAGCGCAAAAACAAACATCCATTGATGTTCATATTAAATTTTATATTATCATGCTCTTCCAGCGCGCGAACAATCCGCATATAGCTTTTTTCAGTCGCCTCTTCAATCATCTGAGCGCTACTGTTTGCCGGCTGGTAGCAATGTAAAAAATTTATCCAACGCATAAATTATTTTTTCTCAAAACGCATCGCTTTTCTAAAAAGCGCGACGTATTTTTTGGCCGGGATTTCCCACGAGCTTGATTCTTTCATACAATGGACAACAATATTTCTCCAAATGTGTTTATGCTTATATGTTTCCAAAGCGCGTTCAATGGCTCCAAACAATAAAAATTTATCAAATTGCGCAAAAGAAAATCCCGTGCCTTTGTTTATGGTCGGATCAAAATTCTTTACCGTATCACGCAATCCTCCAACCTTTCGCACAATCGGCACGCATCCGTAGCGCATGGCAATCAGCTGGTTGATGCCACAAGGTTCGTGGTGCGAAGGCAAGAGAAAGAAATCCGAACCGGCGTAAACCAATGTTTCATATTTTTGATTTTCTTCATGAGACGGAATGACCACAAGTTTTTTTGGATATTTCTTTTCCGCTTTTTTTAAAGCGCTTATATAATCTTTACTGCCGGCGCCGATAACGATAAACTGCATTTCCAATTTTAAAAGCGAATCTATAATTTCCAAAATCAATGTAAATCCCTTTTGAAAAGTCACGCGCGAAGTGGCGGCTATTATCGGGATATCGGCGTCAACCGGCAAACCGAATTTTTTTTGCAGATATTCTTTGTTTAATTTTTTCCGGTGTATTTTTTTATGATTATATTTTCTATAAATTCCTTTATCCTTTTCCGGATTATAGGCGTTATAATCAATACCGTTAATAATACCAAATAATCTATCTTCACGATTTTTTAAAATCTTTTGCAAGGCTTGGCCGAAATTCTTGGTCATAATTTCCTCACGGTATTGCTCGCTAACCGTACTGATAATATCTGCCGAAAGAATGGCTCTTTTTACAAAATTTATATATTCAATGTTGGGATCGCCAATATGAGGAATTCTTTTTTTTCCGTCATCTTTTTTTTCAACAGGCACTTCCCACCAGTTCATGCCCATTTGAAAAACCAAATTATGAATGGTAAAAACCGTTTTGGCGTTTCTCAAAGTTTTTGAATATCTAAAATCGGTTTTTAAATAAAAAGGGATAAGTCCTGTTGGCCAATCATGGCAATGGACAATGTCTGCTTCAAACTTTAAGAGCGACAAAAGCTTCAAGGCCGCAACATCAAAAATCAAAAAACGAACATTTTCATGCTTTGAGCCATAAAGATTTACTTTTTGTGAAAAATATTTTTTATTTTCAATAAAATAAACCGGCAGGCCTTTCATTGAATATCCTTTCCAATAATTTACTTTTATGGACTCTTTCGAATTCAAAAAAATTTCCACGTTTTCATAAATGAGCTTGAAATTATTTTTTTTCACATCAATTATTTTGCCGTAAAGAGGTGTAATGGCAATAACATCGTGTCCCAATCTCTTTAAAGCTTTCGGCAAACTGCGACAGACATCAGCCAACCCTCCCGCCTTGAAAAACGGTGAGAGTTCGGAAGATATGGAAACTATTTTTAATTTTTTTTGCATATTTGAGAGGACGCGCAGATGGCCGCTGCTAAAGCGTCGGCTGCGTCATCCGGTTTTGGTATTTCTTTTAAATTTAATATTAATTTCACCATTTTTTGAACTTGCGCTTTTTCGGAGCGACCATAAGAAGATACTGCTTGCTTGATTTGCAACGGAGTAAATTCCGTAATCTGCGTTTTATTTTTTCTGGCAATAAGCAAAACCACTCCGCGCGCGTGCCCAACAATCAATGCTGTCTTTACGTTCTTACAAAAAAACAATTGCTCCACCGCAATCAAATCGGGTTTATATTTTTTTATTATTTCATCCAATTCTACGCTTAATTTTTCCAATCGGTCAGGCAAGGGACTCTTGGCTTTTGTTTTTATTGAACCGTAGCAAAGGCATTTTAATTTACTTCTTTCATCTTTTTCAATAACCCCAAAACCGGTATCGGCAATGCCTGGATCAATTCCCAAAATTATTTTTTTCATAATAATAAAATATTGATGACTGATGATTATTTCACGTTAGTGTAATAATCCCCCACATCTTCATTGTCTTCTAATTCTTCAATAAAACTTTCAATCTTTTCGCGGTCCGATTCGGAAATTTCAACTTCTTCTTTGGCAGCATATTCAATTTCCGCGCTTTCTGTTTCAACACCCTTTTCTTCCAAAAACTTTTTCACGCTTTGTAAGTCTCCCGCCTTGGTCAAAACAATTATTACATCCTCGTTAGTCTTAATATCGTCCGCGCCGGCTTCAATCAATTCCAATTCAAACTCGTCTGTTTTTATATTTTTTTCTTTTAACTTTTTTTTATCTATCTCAATCACTCCTTTCAGCTCAAAATTCCACATTACCGCGGATAATGATCCGCCGTGTTTGGAAAAAATATGGCGAATTTCCGAAGCACTTCTGTTTCTATTATCTGACAAAGCTTTAACAATAAACTGTGAGCCAAGTGGCCCTACTCCTTCATAAATATATTCTTGAATTTGCTCCCCGTCTGTTCCTCCAATACCTTTTTTGATCGCTCTTTCAATATTTTCTTTCGGCATATTCGCTCCGCGAGCTTTTTCCACGGCCATGCGCAAAGCAAAATTTGTATCTAAATCCCCACCTTTATCTCTGGCCACCATAGTTATCAATTTACCCAACTTTGTAAATAAAGTTCCCCGCTTTACATCAGCAGTACCTTTTTTCCTTTTAATTTTTGACCATTTAGAATGTCCGGACATACAAAAGTATAAAGTATTAATATTATAACAGAATTTAACATTTAATTAAACAAAAAGCAATAGAATATTTTTATAATTCTTATTTGCCAAAGCGGGATGAATCATTATATAATGCAAAAAGAAGGAATCAAATAGTTTGGATATGGCTTGTTAAGCAAAATAAATTTTATTTAAACTTTATCCTTAACTATGCTAAAATAAAATTATGTTAGACAATATTGAAAAAATCAAAAAATTGGACAAAGAGTTGGTTGTTGCCAAATCAATTGAAAGCTTGCCGGCGCAGATTAAACATGTTCAAGAAGAAATTGATTCCATTGTTATTCCGGAAGACTATAAAAACATCACGCATGTTGTCGTCAATGGCATGGGCGGTTCAAACTTGGGCGCGCGCCTTATTCAAGCGGCGTTGGAAGATAAGTTGAAAATTCCGCTGGAAATCTGCCCTGGATATTCCGTGCCAAATCATGTGGATGACAAAACTCTTTATATTATTTCTTCCTACTCCGGCACAACCGAAGAGCCGATTTCTGTTTTTTCGGAAGTGGAAAAAAGAGGCGCGAAAATTTTGACCATTACTTCGGACAGTGAAAATAAATTAGCAAAGATAATGGATGAGCATAATATTCCCGGATATCGTTTTTTGCCAAAAGAGAATCCGTCCAATCAACCACGTCTTGGCGTGGGATACGGTGTTTTTGGCATAATGAGTATGCTCGCAAAAGCAGGCGTTTTTAAATTAGGTAATGATGAGATGAACGTTATTTTGAATAAAATGAAAGCGTGGGGCGAACAATTGGGTTTGGAAATAAAAACAAAAAATAATATTGCCAAACAGTTGGCGCAAAGCATTCACGGACGAGAAGCGATTTATGTTGGCGCTGAATTTTTGAGTGGTAACCTGCATGTGATCAGAAATCAGACTTGCGAAAGCTCCAAAAATTTCGCAAGCTACCTTACTCTCCCCGAACTGAATCATTACACCATGGAAGGACTTTCTAATCCAAAAAATAATCAAAAGAACTTAATCTTTGTATTTTTCAATTCCGCGCTTTACAATCCGCGCATTCAAAAAAGAAGCAAGCTCACCCAACAAGTCGCGGAAAAAAATAAAATCAAAACTGTTTCTCACGAACTTCGGGGCGAAACAAAACTGGAACAAGCTTTTGAGTTATTACAGCTTGGCGGATGGATTACGTATTACTTGGGCATTTTAAACAAAGTTGATCCGATAAAAATTCCTTGGGTGGATTGGTTTAAAGAACAATTAAAATAAGCCAATCCGCAAATTCAATGTAAATTTGTAAATATACGAATAATTTTATATTTGTAGATTCGTGCATCATTCGTAAATTTGCATCATATATATTGACTTTCTCGTTCTTTTGGCTTATAATCACATTAGTCCTTATTCAAGGACTTTATTATTTATAAAAAGGCGCCATCGTCTAACGGTTAGGACACCAGGTTTTCATCCTGGTAATCGGGGTTCGATTCCCCGTGGCGTCACAACGAAGTCGAAAGCCAAAAGTCGAAAGTCGAAAGTCAGCGGGGACAATTCATTGGCAAAATAATTTTAAACTTTCCGATTCGCTTATTTATTTTTAATAGATGCGTGAATTGGGTGGTTTAATCTTCGAGCCCGAACAGAATAACGTTCGGGTTTTTATTTTACTTTAAAACTAATTCATGCTTAAATATTAATATGAAAATACTTGGCATAGAAACAAGTTGTGATGAAACCGCGGCCGCAATCGCGGAGCATAAAAACGGAAAGATAAAGATATTATCCGACATTGTTTCTTCTCAAATTGAAATACATAAAAAATACGGCGGAGTTGTTCCCGAGGTCGCGGCGCGGGAGCATGTTTTGAATATTCTGCCGGTTATCAATGAGGCGCTGGAAAAAGCGAAAATAAAAAAAAGCGAGGCGCCGAAAAAAATTGATTGTATTGCAGTGACAATCGGACCAGGATTGGTCACGTCTTTAATCGCGGGAATTGAAACGGCAAAGACTTTGTCATACATCTGGAACGTGCCGGTTGTCGGTATCAATCATATTGAGGGTCATATTCGTGCCAATTTCATCGGCGATTATGGAAAAATAAAATTTCCAGCGCTTGTTTTGACAGTGTCGGGCGGACATACCTTGCTTGCTTTAATGAAAAAGAATGGAAAGATAGAAACAATCGGCGAAACGCGCGACGACGCGGCCGGTGAAGCTTTTGATAAATCCGCAAAACTTATGGAAATCGGCTATCCTGGCGGACCGATTATTTCCGAATACGCGAAGCGCGCGAAAAAAAATATCACAAAACTTCCGCGACCGATGTTGGACTCTCCCAACTTTGATTTTTCTTTTTCCGGTCTCAAAACCGCGCTTCGTTACGCTTTGCAAAAAGATAAACTTTGGAAAAATAAAATTCCAGAGTATTGTGCCGAATTGCAACAGGCCGTGATTGATGTTTTGATTCATAAAACTATAAACGCGAGCAAAAAATACAAAGCAAAAACAATCATGCTCTCAGGGGGCGTTTCCGCGAACCGCGAACTGCGCGCGCAACTCTCTTCAGCAGTTAAAAAATCGGACATAGAATTTGTCATGCCGGATTTGGCCTACACAACAGACAACGCAGCCATGATCGCCGCGGCCGGATGTTTTAAAACACACAATAAAAAATTCGCTGACTGGCGAAAATTAAAAGTTGATTGCTGTCTTGCTTTGAACTAAGATTTTTTAGGATTCAGACAAAAAAGGCGCGAAATTTCGTGCCTCTTTTAATAAATTTAAAATATTCTATTTTCTCTTCATCCCCACTTCTTTTTTATTCACCGCGATGGTCGTGCTGATAACAGTATCCGGCGTGAGAGAGATTGAATCAATTCCGCACTCCACCAAAAATTCGGCAAAATCAGGAAAGTCGCTCGGGGCTTGGCCACAGATGCCGACCTTGGTCTTGGTTTTTTTGCCAACTTCAATCAAATATTTTATCAAAGTTTTTACAGCCGTATTTTTTTCATTGGAAACTCCGGCAATCTCCAAAGAGCCGGCCGAGTCGCGATCAATTCCGAGAGTGAGTTGAGTGAGGTCGTTGGAGCCGATGGAAAATCCGTCAAAGTGCTTTGCAAATTCATGCGCCAGAATAATATTCGTTGGAATTTCCGCCATCACATAAATTTCCAATCCGTTTACTCCTCTTTTCAATCCATACTTGGCCATAATTTCCATAACTTTCTTTCCTTCCTCCACGGTTCGGCAAAATGGAATCATAATTTTTAAATTTGTAAGACCCAGCTTGTCTCGAACCTTTCGCAAGGCTTGGCACTCCAATTCAAATGCCGGCAAAAATTTTGGAGAGTAATAACGGCTCGCTCCGCGGTAGCCAAGCATTGGGTTTGATTCTTCTGGTTCATATTCTTTTCCACCCAACAAATTTGCATATTCGTTTGATTTAAAATCTGATAAACGAATAATCACGTCTTTGGGATAAAAGGCGGCTGCAATCATGGCCACGCCTTCAGCCATTTTGTTTATAAAAAATTCTTTTTTATTACTATATCCTGCTGTGATTTCGTCTATCTTCTTTTTTACTTCAGTGTCTTTTAGTTTATTATAATTAATTAAGGCCAAGGGATGCACTTTTATATAATTATTAATAATAAATTCCATGCGCGCGAGACCAACACCATCGTTCGGAATGAAAGAATTAGAAAATGCTTGATCCGGTTCGCCCACATTCATCATAATCTTTGTTTTTGGCCTTTTTAGATTTTTTATGCTAGTCTTCAATACTTTAAATGGCAAAATGCCCTCATAGACAACTCCATCTTCCCCTTCCGCGCAACAAACAGTAACTTTTCGTCCTGTTTTAATTTTTTTAGAAACAGTTTCCGTCCCGACCACACAGGGAATTCCCATTTCTCTGGAAATAATCGCGGCATGGCAGGTGCGACCTCCCTTGTCTGTCACAATAGCGGAAGCAATTTTCATAATCGGCTCCCAATCAGGATCAGTCATATCAGTCACCAAGACATCTCCTTTCTTAAATTTTTCAATATCCTTGATACTCATTATTTTATTGGCCACGCCTGCTCCAATTTTGTTGCCAACACTTTGTCCGGCAATAATTACTTTACTGTGTTTTTCTAATTTATATTTTTCAACAACATTTACATCGCGCTGGCTCTGCACTGTTTCCGGTCTAGCCTGCACAATATATAATTGATTATCTTTTCCGTCCAAAGCCCATTCCATATCCATTGGTCGCTGATAATGTTTTTCAATAATTATGGCCCACTCAGCCAATTTCTTTACTTGAGCGTCAGTAATTGATGGCTTTTCTCTGTCTGCCTCGTTAACCGGAATATCTTTAACCGGATTTTTTCCCTTGGTATTATAAACCATTCTTAAAGCTTTCTTGCCGATTGATCTTGAAATAATGGTGCCGGTTGGTTTAAATACATAAAACTCATCCGGATTTACTTTGCCCTGCACAATGTTTTCACCCAAGCCATAAATTGAATTAATTAAAACCGCATTAGAAAAACCTGACTCTGTGTCAATAGAAAACATCACGCCCGAGCTGGCCAAATCAGACCTTACCATTTTTTGAACACCGGCAGACAAAGCAATTTCAAAATGATCAAAGCCTTTATCTACGCGGTAAGATATGGCTCGATTAGTAAAAAGCGAAGCAATACATCTCTTCACGGCCAACACCACGTCTGCCTCTCCTGTAATATTTAAAAACGTCTCTTGCTGACCGGCAAAAGACGCGTCCGGCAAATCTTCAGCCGTGGCAGATGAACGTACTGCCACGTCAACGTTTGCCATCTTATATTGTTTTGATAATTTTTTATATGCAGTTGCAATTTCTTTTTGAAATTCTGCTGGCAATTCTGCTCTTAAAATTACTTTTCTTACTTTTGCTCCCCGCCTCATTAAATCCACAACATTATGAGTATTAAGTCCTTTCAATATCTTCTTTATCTCTTCTCGCAAACCAGTATCTTTCATAAAATGATTATATCCAAAAGAAGTAGTGGCAAATCCATTTGGCACTTTCACGCCTTCAGGAATAAGCTTTCTATACATTTCACCAAGCGAAGCGTTTTTACCACCCACCTGTGGCACATTTTTGTTTGAAAGCTCATCAAAAAATTTTATGTAATTAGACATAAATTATAATTCAAATAAAACATAATACAAATCTGTCTTGGCAGATTTACATTATATTATTAGATTTTTACTAAACTACCAAACTTACCAATGAAGGGTAATTCTTTTTTCTTGCCTTGATAAGCGTTAATTAATCCCAAAATCAATAACACCAACATAGCCAATCCGTAAAGCGGTACGAGAGGAATAAGAATGAATGTTGCGCTAAGAATAATCTGGCCACAAATTGAGAACACCAAAAGAACAATGGCCTGCTGAACATGAAATTTTATAAAACTGTCTTTTCTCATATTTGCATCTGCAAAATACCAAATGATACCAATTAAAAGATAAGAGAGCAAGGCGCATAATTTATTATTGCTCATCTCTGATTGTTTTTTTTCTTCAGTCATATTGTTTGTTAGTTATTAGTTATAAAATATTAATTATATTATAACATAAATATAATTAATATAAAAATAAGTTGACAATTGGCTAAAAATATTATAAAAATGAATTATCAGATATCCGACATCCGATATCTGACATCCGATATCTGACACAGCGGACGTGGTGGAATTGGTATACACGCTTGCCTTAGGAGCAAGTGGGGAAACCCTTGAGAGTTCGAGTCTCTCCGTCCGCACCAACATAAATATTAAAAACAATTTGCATGATCATTTTTTGGGTAATTATATTTATTGTTTCATTGATAGTCCTCGTCAAGGGCGCTGATTGGTTGATTATCAGTGCGGAAAAAGTTGGGCTCTCTCTCGGCTTATCGCCTTTTATCGTCGGTGTTACGATTGTTGCCGCCGGCACTTCTTTTCCAGAACTTGCTTCCTCTTTTGTCGCGGTATTCAAAGGCGTACCGGATGTTGTTGCCTCAAACGCGATAGGTTCAAACATCGCGAACATTTTACTAGTTATCGGTGTTTCCGCTGTCGTCGGAAAAAAACTCATAGTTACAAAAAATTTAATAGATCTAGACCTTCCACTTCTGGCCATC
Organism: bacterium; assembly: GCA_043820875.1. Taxonomy (GTDB): domain Bacteria; phylum Patescibacteriota; class Patescibacteriia; order Patescibacteriales; family UBA12075; genus JBDRDI01. Next base: position 44,195 of record JBDRDI010000034.1, on the reverse strand, counting down.
AGCACGGTCTTATTTTTGGGCGTTGTATCGGATAGACAAATTACTTTTGGTGAATCTCTTTTAATGCTTGCCACTTACGGCATATATTTACTTTATACGGTTTTACATAAAGAAGAAGGTGCCGATGAAGGAACTGAGATTCTATTGTCGCAGACAGAAAAAAAAGAAAAATTTACTCGTCCAAAACTTGTTATAAAAGATTTTATTCTTTTGGCTGCCGGTACGCTCGGCTTGATTTTCGGCGCAAAATATCTCATTGACGCGCTGGTAAATCTGTCTGTGATGCTGAACATCGCGACCGGTGTGATTGCCATTACCGCTGTCGCAATTGGAACATCTCTTCCCGAACTTCTGGTATCTGCAAAAGCGGCTCTTCAAAATAAGTCGGAAATCGCGATTGGAAATATTTTTGGTTCAAATATTTTTAACGCTCTGGTTGTCACCGGCATGCCTGGACTATTCCGTGTTCTTCCGATAGACAATCAAACTTTTATAATCGGCGTTCCAACCATGGCCATGGCAACTCTTCTTTTTGTTATCTCCGGCATCTCAAAAAGAATTCACATATGGGAAGGAGCTTTTTATCTATCTGTCTACATTCTCTTCATCGCCAAACTTTTTAATTGGTTTTAAATAATAAAAAAATAATATGCCTAATGTATTACAAGAAATTATTCAAATTATAACACCTTGGTTTTTTGATCATGGCGTTAAAATCATCGCAATTATAATTGTTGCCTATTTAATTCGTAAATTCGCCGGAATTTTTATTGAAAAACTTATTAGAAAAGTTGTCACTTCTGATCGCTTTTTAACAAAAGAAGCGGAAAAAAAACGCGAAGACACCCTCTCTCACATTTTCACAACCTCACTCGGTATAATACTTTGGATTTTGGCATTTATGATGATTCTTCAAGAAGTGGGAATAGCCATTGGACCGCTTCTCGCAGCTGCCGGAATTGCCGGTCTTGCCTTTGGTTTTGGAGGACAATATCTTATTCGCGATCTTATCAGCGGACTTTTCATTATTATGGAAAATCAATATCGCATCGGCGATGTGGTGTGCTTTGATGGCACTTGCGGATTGGTTGAGAATATCAGCATGCGAATGACCACCTTGCGAGATCTTGATGGCACAGTACATCATATACCGCACGGAGAAATTCAAAAAACTTCAAACCTGTCAAAAGATTTTGCCAGAGTAAATCTCAACATCGGCATTTCTTATGATGCAAACCTTGAGCAAGTAATTTCAGTGGTGAACAGGGTCGGCGATGAGCTGGCAAAAGATCCGAAATGGAAAGAACATATTTTAAAATCTCCACAGTTTCTGAGAGTTGATGACTTCGCTGATTCGACGATTATAATTAAAATTCTTGGTGAAACAAAACCTCTCAAACAATGGGATGTCACCGGCGAACTTCGTAAAAGACTTAAAATCGCCTTTGATAAAGAGGGTATAGAAATTCCATTTCCACAAAGGGTTATTCATCAGGCAAAACTATAAAATTTTTAAGCCCGTTCTCGCACCTTGCTTTTTTTATTATTTTCCTGTAATTTGTTTTTAGGAGGTTTAAATGGAAAGAAGAAGATGCTTTATCAAAATTTCCAGCCACATACTCTATGAAGAAGACATAATCAAGTTGATCCGCACAATAAGCAAGGATCATTTTGTGGTAATATGTGTTGAAGGTAAAACACAAATAGATCAAGCATTCGCGGAAAAAGGATTTCCTCAATATGACTTTAGTTCTCTCAATCGCGAAACAAAAAGTTTTGAAGAAAGGCAATCGGCGCGGAACATTCTTGAAATAAACCAAATGAAAATGCAAAAACTCCTCCGCGCTGAAAACATTCATGCCAATGTTATTATCCCGATAAAGGATTGCGGAACCATTTTATGTCATCCAAATGGCGACCAATTCGTTTTTGATTTCTATCCTGATTTTGATCGTTTGTTTGTTATTACAACGAAAGATCGTGTCAATAAAAAAAGGGTCTTTTTTGAAAATTATCCAAAAGTAAAAGTGCTTGGAATCTAATGAATCAAATTCAAAAAACATATCAAGAACCAACCAACTGATTGGTTCTTTTTTTTCACTAATTTTTTTGCATGATAGAAATAAAAATGATAGACTGGAAGATGCTATGGAAAAATATTCTTATAACTCCCACTTTTCAAAACATTGGCGACTGGGAAGATTCTTTCACAATAAATATAATGACTTGGTAATCGCGGATACTTTTCGTTTGATTGCTTTGTCAATGTTTTCCATTTTTATTCCGATTTTTTTAATCCGCGACGCCGGTTACTCAATTTTAGATATCTGTTTTTTTGAAATCGCTTCTTTCTTCGCCGTTATCATCCTTTATTACTTTACATTAAAATATCTCATTTCCACGGGCGTAAAAAGAATATTAATTATAAGTTATCTTTTAAATATTGTTTTTCTTTTAATACTTTATTTCTTTGATACTTTAATTTCCGATTTTGGCCGTTTTGCTTTTTTGTCTATGGTTTATTTTTTTGGTATTGTTCCTTGCGTATTTTATTGGAGCGCGCACCATGTCTATTTTTTAGATTCTATCAGGTCCGCGGATGAAGGAAAAAAATTGGGTATTATGACGGCCATACCAACAATCATGGGCATCGCCAGCCCGTTTATTGGCAGTATCTTAATCACTCAAGCCGGTTTTAAGGGCGTGTTTATAATTAGCGCAGCTCTGATGGTTGTTGCCTCGGGAGCTCTCTTTTTTTCTAGTGACATCAAAATCAAACTGAACCTGAATTTTGAAAAAATTATTGACTTAAAAAACATGAAAAAAAATATGACTTATGCCATTCAGGGCATAGGCTATACCGCGACAGGATTAATTTGGCCGCTGTTTTTATTTTTCATTTCCATCAAATTAATTTCCATGGGCTTTTTATATTTATTTTCCAATATTGCGAGTGCAGTCACTTATTATTTCGTTGGTTCAAAAACCGACAAACCAGGCTCAAAAAATCTTGGTAGAATCGGTGCTGTTGGGCACGGCCTTTTTCTTATTCTACGGGCAATTTTTGAAACCATACTCGCCATGACCGCCTTTCAAATTATGGGCGGAATATTCAGCGGGGTTTTGAACACAGCTCTGGATTCAAATTTTTTCAAACGATCCCATAACGACATTGGCAATGCCATCATGAACAGAGAACTTTATATGTATGTGGGAAAAATATTTTTTGTTTCAATATTTATTGTCGGACTCATTTTTATGAACATAATCGGCGCGCTCGTCCTCACCTTGATTATGGCCGGTGTTATTATTTTAACTCTGAATATTGTTATTAAATATGAAGAGTGGTCAAATTAAAAAGTTCGGCAACAAAAAACAGACCAAGGTTTTAAACCTCGGTCTGTTTTTTTAAAATCTATTTTATGTCTTATTGAATATATTCAAAAGCTCCGATGTCCATCGCCTCTCCGCTTATTTTTCTTTCAATCTTATCTATCCAATGTTTATATTCATAAACCGGTGACAAGCTGAAAGTGCCGACTGCTCCGGTAGAAGTTGCGGTATCAATAGCCGGGGAACTGGTCGCCAAACCAAAGTCTTGGTTATTTTTATTTTTAAATTGAATTCCACTGTTTTCCAAGTTGTTTGAGTACTCATACTTTAATCCGGTTGGCGCGGTAATAATATCTTTATATCCTTCAAAAATATTATTCATAATTTTCGCGTTTGGAGCTCCCACCAAAATAACCGCCTGTCCCAAAGAAAGAGAGTTCTCCCAATCGCTTACAAGGGTGTTGTTAATCGCGTAAAAATTCGCGTCTGCTCCACCGGAAAAATAAATTCCTCTGACGTTTTGAGCGCTTGATTCCTGATAAAATGTGTTGCCAATCAAATAGTTCTGTCCGCCATTTGGAAATTCCACGTAATAACTTGCTCTTTCCGAGCTTGATTCAATGAACCTGTTGTAAAGCATGTAGCTTTCCGTGGCGCGAGAAATAAAATTATCACCGACTCCTGAATGGTTCAAATAACTGTATTGCAAAATAAATTTCTTTACTCGGCCGATTTCCAAATTGGTTTCGCCCTTCTTTTCTTCATTATTTGTAAAATGTCCGTATTCCACAACTATCTCGCTGGCTCCGTTGTCAGGAGCAAAAATATTTTTTTCATTGTTATGAAAATAACAATATCTTATTTTATAATTATTTCCCAAAAGAGAAAGGGCCGATCCATTCTTTCCCTCGCCGTCAACGCCGATAAATTCAATGGCTTCTATAATGGTGTTATCGCCTTTCACTGTCCAAACCGCGTTGTTTTCGGAAATATCGATTCCTGTCGCATTTATTTTTGCCCGACCGCCGATTCCAATAATGGTTAAATTGTCTTGAGTCCAAACAATCGGTTCAGCCGTGTATTCGGCCGGATCAATATATATCATATCGCGATCGCGCGCAATTTGGAATGCCTCAGACAATGTCTTAATGTTTCTTGTCGGACCGACATTAATTATTTTCCCTCTCCAGTTGTTCATAAAACCGCTTTCAAAACTGTCGCTCTCAACAACGCTGGTCGGCGCTTCATCAACCTGCTCAATTATTTTTTCTTGCTCTGCGGTGTTGGTATTACTTTTAGCCGGTGAATATGTCCAATCGTTTAAATAATTAAGTTCAATTTTATTCAAATCAACATTAGACACTCCCAATCCCAACTGACTCATAATTTTAAAAGCATCCATCGGCGAACCAAGAAAATAACGTTGATTATTTACAGGACTTACATACCAGGCTTCTCCGTTTCTTTCAACTTGCAAGAAAATTTTTCCGGCTTGATTTTTCGCAAAAACAATATTTGTGGTGCTGTTTTTATCAAGCGGATTATATCCGTTTAAAATTTCCTCTTTGTCGTTATATCCGTCTCCGTCAGTATCACGTTTTAATTTATTGGTGCCAATGGCTTCTTCAAATTTGTCAGACAAGCCATCAAGATCGCTGTCAACGCTGTTATTTAAATTCGCGTCCGCAATTCGTATTTTTTCCAAATCTTTATTGGTTATACCCACTCCCATTTTACGCATAACATTAAAAGCATCAGCAGGACGACCCAAAAATACGCGTGTTTCAGTTTTTTGGTCAACATACCAAGCCTGTCCTTTGTCTTCCACCTGCAACAAGATTCTTCCCTTTAATCTATTGCTTAATGTAGCTGCGCTGGCAGAATCAACACAAAGTAAAATAGCTGCAAAAATCGCTATAATTAGAGATATTTTCTTTTTCATATAAACTTAGTTATTATTTTTATTACAATTTAGATATTTTTAAATATTTAATCTTTTATTCTATTATAATAATCAACTTTTGTCAACACCTAATGTGGCTTTATATTACATTATTTTTAAATTTTGTCAATACAAAAAAGGCTTGTGTTGTTTCGCAACACAAGCCTTGAACTTTAAAATGTACAATTAAGATACTATTTATATCTCTTTAAGTCTCTTTTTCTAGCCTCCTCAGAGGAAAAAGATAGCCTAATAGCCCTCATGGTCAAACGTTCTTCTTTGCTGACAATTGCCGGCGAAAAAATACGCTGAAAAAAAAGAAAAAGCAATCTCATCTATCCGCCTCCATTAATGCTACTATGGTCTGCATGGCGTTTTCCGTACCCTGAGGAGAGTCCAGGTTGCCCAAAATTATTTCGTTGCCATCCCCGTGTTTTAAGACGTAAATGACAAGCACGAAGTTTCCTTCGTTTCTTTCTTCTACAACACTTTGAATTTCATTTTCAAGCAATAGTCTTTGGAGCGACTCCAACTGAGCACGTTGCCCCATGACTGTGATATTCGCTTGTTTAGACATCGTACTTTTTTCGACTTCCTGCACAAACAAATCAGGCCTTAATGGTCTTTCACTGAACATGTCTCCCCCTTTTTTAAAGAGCAGATTGATTATTTAATGTCCCCATCATAAAACTAATATACAAAGAGTATCACTCCCGATAGAGAAAGTCAATTGCGCTTTAATTATTTTATCTTTTCTTCATCTCAAATAATATAAAATATAAATACCACTCTGAATTTTGATTTAAAATATGCTTTATAATTTATACTAAACGTTATGTCTTCAAAAATATTATCAGCGGCCGTGATTGGCCTGGATGCGGAAATTGTGGAAGTGGAAGCAGACACAGGTGGCGGTGATCATGGACTTTTTGCTGTCGTGGGTTTGCCGGACACGGCAGTTTCGGAATCACGCGAAAGAGTGCGGAGCGCCATAAAAAATTCCGGATTTGAATTTCCGAAAATAAAAGTGACTGTCAACTTGGCGCCGGCGGATTTGAAAAAACACGGCCCGAGTTATGATTTGCCCGTGGCCGTGAGCATTCTCGCGGCGACCGGAAGAATTATTCCTCTGCACCCGCTTCATGATTCTTTTTTCGCCGGCGAGCTGGCTTTGAGCGGTGATGTACGGCCGGTGAACGGCGTCTTGCCGATTGCCATCAAAGCCAAAGAGGCTGGCATAAAAACTTTATACGCGCCGGCGGGAAACGCCGAAGAAGCAAAGTTGGTCGGCGACTTGGAAGTGATTCCGGTAAAAAATTTGGCAGAACTTGGACGACACCTTGAGGGAATAACTTTAATTCCGGCGGCAGCAAAATCCAATTTTACTTTTACAAATACAAAAATTCTTTTTGACATGGAACATATCCGCGGGCAAGAACATGTTAAACGCGCCATGGAAATTTCCGCGGCCGGCGCGCACAACATGAACATGGTCGGTCCACCCGGGAGCGGAAAAACATTGATCGCACGCACCATGCCGTCCATTTTACCGAATCTTTCTTTTGATGAAGCTTTGGAGGTGACAAAAATATATAGCGTGGCCGGACTTTTAAAATCAGGATCTTCTTTAATTACCAGCCGTCCGTTTCGCTCTCCTCATCACACTTCGTCCGGAGTCGCATTGGTCGGCGGAGGAGCGTGGCCACGACCCGGAGAAATTTCTCTTTCGCATCGCGGGGTTTTATTTTTGGACGAATTCGCCGAATTTCCGCGCCAAGTTTTGGAAAATTTGCGACAGCCCATGGAAGACGGCATAATCCACATTAGTCGCGTGGCCGGCAACTTGTGCTTCCCTGCCAAATTCATTTTAATCAGCGCCATGAATCCTTGTCCGTGCGGATACAGCGGAGACAAAGAAAAACATTGCTCTTGCTCGCCTCTCCAAGTAATAAGCTACCGAAAAAAAATATCCGGCCCGATTCTGGACCGAATTGATTTGCACATAGAAGTACCAAAGGTAAAATTCGAAAAATTATCCTCAAACGAGGGCGGAGAAAAATCGGAAAATATTAAAAAAAGAGTGGAGGAAGCGCGCCAAATTCAATCGGAACGCTTTAAAGACGCGCCCTTTCTTACAAATTCAGAAATGAATTCCGAGGCGGTCAAAAAATATTGTTCGGTTTGCGCAGCTTCAAACCAACTTTTAAAAAGCGCTGTGGAACAAATGGGTCTTTCAGCGCGCGCCTATTTCCGCGTCCTGAAACTCGCCCGCACCATCGCTGATTTGGAAAAAAGCGCGGACATCCTGTCCACTCACACAGCCGAGGCCTTGCAATACCGACCAAAACATGAGGAATAAAACATATCCTAAATTCGCCACTGGCAACTAAACATTATATTTGCTATAATTATGGATAGAATAGAATTAACTTTTTAAATATGAAAATTAAACTTACTTCAATTCTTTTGATTTTCACTTTTCTAGCCACTTCCGGCTTTAAGTGCAAAAACACCATTGATCCCGAAGTGGCATTAAAAATGCAACCCATCGAACTTAATTATTGGAAAGTTTGGGACGACACAGATGCTTTACAAGGTCTGATTGGCGAATATCAGGCATTGCATCCGAATATCAAAATAAATTACCGCAAACTTGAATACTCGGAATACGAAAGAGAACTGATTGAAGCTTTTGCCACTGACCGAGGACCGGATATTTTTTCAATCCACAATACTTGGACAAGAAAATATCAGGGAAAAAATTTGATTTCACCGATGCCGACGACAATCACCACAATAATTCCAACGGTCACTGGAAGCGTAAAAAAAGACGTGGAATATAAAAAAGTCACCACAAAGTTCAGTACCACAAAATTAAAAACGGATTTTATTGATGTTGTCTACAATGACGTTGTAATCAGAACAAAAGACGCGGAAACACAACAATATTCCGAGGGTATTTACGGTCTCCCTCTCTTTGTTGACACCTTGGCGCTTTATTATAATAAAAATTTATTCAATAATGCTGGAATTTCAACGCCTCCGGAGTATTGGGACAGAGAATTTCAACAAGATGTTAAAAAATTAACCAAACAAAATAATAAAGGAGAAATAATACAAGCAGGAGTGGCAATGGGCGGAGGAAACAACATTGATCGATCAACCGATATCTTGTCAGCCCTGATGATGCAAAATGGAACAGTAATGATGAGTGACCAACAAACAATCATGTTTCACACAACGCCTCCGGACTTTAAAGACAAAAACTTTAATCCGGGCCTGGATGCTCTACGATTTTACTCAGACTTTGCGAATCCGGCCAAAGAAGTTTATAGCTGGAATAATACGCTGGACAACTCACTCAACCTTTTCATTCAAGGAAAATTGGCCATGATGTTCGGGTACGCGTATATGCTTCCGCAAATAAAAGCAAATGCACCAAAATTGAATTTTGCGATTTCTAAACTGCCTCAAATACCGGAAAATAACCAAACTATTAATTTTGCCAACTATTGGGTGGAGGCGGTTTCAAATAAAATTTTAACCAATCCGGAAAATTTAAAGCAGGGTTCTGATTACGCGAGAGTAAAGCAAGAGGCGGCCTGGGATTTTATAAGATTCATTTCCCAAAAAACAGAAGTGCAAAAATATCTTGCCAAAGTAAAAAAACCGACTGCCTTGCGCGAAATAATTAACGACCAAATTGATGATCCGGATATCGGAATATTCGCCGGCCAAGCCCTTACAGCTAAAAGCTGGTACAAAGGAGCTGATGCCAATGCCGCCGAAACCATTATAAAAGAAATGATTGATGATGTTCAGGAGATACAAGCCTCTCAACTTCCGGAAATTCTTTCTTTGAGCGCGGCCAAGGTGCAACAAACCATAAAATAAATTAAATATTATTTTCATGAAAAATAATAAATTAAAACTTATAATTATTCCGTTACTAGCATTCATGCTCCTTATCCCATTAAGCTACTCTTACGCGGCCTTGCCGTCAATCTTTGACAGAGGTGGTAGCGGTGAACAATATTCAGCCGGATGCGTTGAAACCGGCGACTGCCAATTGAACGACTTTATGGTTATTGTGGCCAGAGGCGCCCAAATAATAATGGGCATTACAGGTTCTTTGGTTTTACTCGCGTTTATTTTCGGCGGCTTCACATTAATGACTTCGGCCGGCAACAACCAAAGCGTGGAAAAAGGAAAAAATATCATTGTTGGAGCGGTCATCGGCATGATTATTGTTTTTACAAGTTACATAATTATCGGCTATGTCTTTGATACTTTTGGATTAAGCTGGGGATGGGACACTACCGGAGGATTTCGATAAAACGATTTTTGCTTTTCACTTTTATGGACTCATTTACTTTAAATAAAATCACAGCCGGCAAAGAAATAATTTCAAAACGGCTTATTGACGCGCGAAAAGAAAAGAAAATAGATTTAAAAAAAGCCGCCGCAAAACTTCATATCAATATAAAATATCTTCAAGCTTTGGAAAGTGGAAATTTTAGCGAACTTCCCAAGGGACTTTATGGAAAAAATTTTTTGCGCGAATATGCCTGTCTTCTGAATATAAATCCGGATGAACTCATAAATCTTTTTGATGAAGAAACAAAAATAAAAAATAAAAATAAAAATTTATTTTCAAAAAAAATTCCCCATGCTTCTTATTTTTTAGCTTTACCAAAAATAATTAACAATATTTTAATTGTCTTTTTGGTTTCCGTTTGCGTATTTTATATTGGATTTTATGTAAAAAAAATTATTACTCCTCCAAATTTAATTGTTTATAATCTTGAAGATAATTACGCCACGAACGAAAATAATATTTTAATCCAAGGCAAAACCGATCCAATGGCATCCATAACCATAAACGATGCTCCGGTGCTGATTGATAAAAATGGATTTTTCGCGGAAAAAATAAACTTGAAAAATGGTGTTAATACGCTTGATATCGTGGCTCAAAAAAAATACAGTAAAAAAAATATTATCATAAAAAACATATTTGTACGTTAATTGCAATTTTTGAGGAAATGGTATAAAATAAAAAAAATAAAGATTGGGAGGGAAGGGCAGACCCTTTTTTTTAATTTCTGATATTACACATAAATAATTAATAAATAAAACATATTATATGACTGAAAAAAACAAGCAAAAATCATCAGAAGAAGAAACAAACAACGCGGAAAACAAAAAAGAATCAGGTGAAAAACTGGAAGCGGCGATGTCGGCCATGGACCAAATTAAAACAAGATTTGGCGAAGGTTCAATCATGAAATTCGGTGAGGCTCGGAAAGTTGACGTGGACGCTGTTCCATCGGGTTGTCTATCTTTGGATCTTGCCTTGGGAATCGGCGGGGTACCACGCGGAAGAATCATTGAGATTTACGGCCCAGAAGCGTCCGGCAAGACAACTCTTGCCCAACATATTATCGCCGAAGTTCAAAAATTGGGCGGCATTGCCGCTTTTGTGGACGCGGAACACGCGCTTGATCCGGACTATGCCGCCAAAATAGGAATCAACACAAAAGACTTGATTATTTCCCAGCCCGACACTGGTGAACAAGCTTTGGAAATTGTAGAAACGCTTGTCAGGTCCAATGCTATTGACGTCGTGGTGATAGACAGCGTCGCGGCTCTTGTTCCTCAAAGAGAGATTGAAGGCGAAATGGGCGATCAACACATGGGCCTACAAGCGCGCTTGATGAGCCAAGCGCTTCGCAAACTTACCGGCGCCATTGCCAGAACCAAAACAGTAGTGATTTTTATCAATCAAACCAGACAAAAAATTGGCGTATTTTTCGGCAACCCGGAAACCACTACCGGCGGTAATGCTTTGAAATTTTATAGCTCAGTACGAATTGAAGTAAGACGATCAGCGCAAATAAAACAAGGTGAAAGAATAATCGGCAATCGGGTCAAAGTAAAAATAGTAAAAAACAAAGTGGCCGCGCCATTCAGAACTTGTGAATTTGATATTATGTATAATGAAGGTATTTCTGTTTCCGGAGATTTACTTGATTTGGCTGTTGTCCATAATGTTGTGAAAAAAAATGGAAATTCATACAGCTTTGAAGACATAAAACTGGGTGTGGGCCGAGAAACTGCTAAAAGATTTTTAAGAGCCGACAAAAAATTAATGAAAGAAATACGAAAAAGAATTATCTCAGAAATAAAATCCATAGAAGTGGTAGAATAAATAAAAAAATTATCAATAATAAAAAGAGACGGGTTTAAAACCCGTCTCTTTTTATTATTCCGTTATGCTCTTTCTACGTACTCCTCCGTATCAGTATTGATTTTAATTGTATCGCCTTCGTTGATGAACAACGGGGCGTTGATAATCGCGCCTGTTTCCAACTCTATTTGTTTGGTCACATTGCCCGCCGTATTTCCTTTTACTCCGGGAGGAGCGGACACGACCTTTAAATCAATTTTAATTGGCAAATTGATCGCCACGGGGTTTCCCTCAAAATATAGAACATCAACGTCTGTTCCTTCTTTTAAAAATTTTTGCTTGTCTCCTATCTGCTCCAACGGCACAAAAAATTGTTCAAAACTTTCATTGTCCATAAAATGCGCGTTCTCCTCATCCTTATACATGAAATTCGCTTTCTTTTCTTTGGTATCCGCTTCTTCGGCTTTTTCACTCCCCTGAAAAGTTCTTTCCAAAACTTTACCGTTGATCAAGTTCTTTAATTTTACTTTCAACACGGCACCGCCGCGACCCATTTTATGATGGTCGGTTTTGATGATTAAATATGGTTCTTTATTCACCAAAACAACTCGTCCTGTTTTTATTTCGCTTAGACTTAACATACTGTCTTATTTATTGGTAAAAGGCAATAACGCCATGGTCCGCGACCTTTTTACAGCCATAGACAATTTTCTCTGGTGCCAAGAACAGACACCCGTTCTTTTGCTTGGCAGTATTTTTTTATAAACATTTATAAACTGCCTCAACATGTGAGTATCTTTATAGTCAATACCCTCTATGCCTTGTTTGCAAAAATAACAAAATTTTTTTTCTTTATTTTTTTCCATAAATATTTTTTATTTTCTATCATCTATACTTAAAAGGGGATATTCTCTACTTTGATTTCGTCTTCAGCCGGATTGATATCGCCGATTCCAGGCTCATCAATATTTATTACCGGTTCGCTCTCCTGAGAAGGTGCCGGTGCTTGATAGTTTGATCCTTCCGCAGATGAAGCTCCAACACGATCAAGCATAATCATATTTTCCGCGATAATTTCAGTTCGGTATTTTTTCACGCCATCTTGCCCAACCCAATCTCTGGTTTGCAAACGGCCTTCAATATAAACCTTTGATCCCTTTTTTAAATATTGTCCGCAAATTTCCGCCAATCTTCTCCAAGCAACGATATTGTGAAAATCCGCTCTTTCTTGCTTTTGCCCGGATTGATCTTTCCAAACAGAATTTGTGGCAATCGCAAAAGAGGCGACCGGAATTCCCGAAGGAATATTCCTGATTTCCGGATCCCTGGTCAGGTTTCCGATAAGCATAGCTTTGTTTAAATTCATAACTTTGTTTTCTTGACTTTGATCCCCTTATGCAAATATCAAGATATTAATTAAAATTATAATAAATCGTCAGACTCCAAAATCTTATCCAACTTCTCGTCCAAATCTTTCAAGTCAACTTTTTTCTTCACCTCTTCTTTTTCTTCTTTTTTTACCACTTTTTTTACGACCTTTTTTTCCTCCTGCTTTTCTTGAGCCGCTTTCATTTTTTCAGAATCTCGTCTTTCTTTTTCAATTCTTTTTCCTTCTTGGATTTCTTCCTCGGTTCTAAGAACTCTGGAGACAATCATGTGCCTGATTATTTCTCCTGACATTCGCAAATCTCGGTCAATTTTGGAAATTTTATCTCCGGCCAAATTAAACTCAACCAAATTATAATATCCGTTGGTGAACTTTTTGATTGTATAAGCCAACTTTTTGTTTCCCCACTCCTCGCTAAAAGTAATTTCACCGCCACAATCCGTAATCATTTTATGGATTTTTGCGATCATGGGCTTTAATTCTTCTTCTGTATATTTATTCGGAATAATATACAAAAGCTCATAGTGAGGAATTGTTGATTTTTTCGTTTTTGACATAATATTATAAATAAAAAACTCCCAAGTATTCTCTAACATTAGGAGTTTATTTTGAGAATACCTTTGGTTATTTTTTTGTTTTCAATAACCATTATCTTTTAAAAGACAATATGGGAAAGGTAAAATATATTTAACTGTGTTTTCATGTTAGCATGCAAAAAAAAATTTGGCAAGAGGCGCGTATTGGACTTTTAATTTTCTTATTTGTATAATGATTACAAACCTTTATGCAATACTTTTTTACACTCGGAAACAACCCGACCTTGTCTGTCGCTGAAATATCTGCCGTCTTTGGCATGAGCGGGAAAATTTTGGATACTGTTTATATTATTGAAACAGAAAATAAAATCAATGCCAAAGATTCAATCAAAAAAATGGGCGGGGTAATTAAAATCGGTAAAATTGAAAGCAAAACAAGCGCTGAAAACAAAAATGAAATAATAAAAGAAGTCATTAAATTACTGGATCCAAAAAATGGAAAATTTAAATTTGGATTTTCTTATTATGGTCATAAAAAATTTAATTTCAAATCCATTGCCATGGAAGTAAAAAAATATTTGCGCGAAAATAATATAAGTTGCAGATGGGTTATTAGCAAAGAAAAAACATTATCAAGCGTGGTGGTTGAACAAAATAAATTAACATCAAGTGGAGCTGAAATTGTTTTGATTGAAGACGGCTATAAATTATTAATTGGTAAAACATCGGCAGTCCAGCCATTCAAAGAATTATCAAAAAGAGATTACGGCCGTCCTGCTCGTGATGACAGATCCGGCATGTTGCCGCCAAAACTTGCTCAAATTATGATTAATTTATCCGGCGCTGATTTAAAAAACAAAATCTTACTTGATCCATTTTGCGGCTCAGGAACGATTCTTACCGAGGCTCTGCTCGCGGGGTTTGAAAATTTAATCGGTTCGGATATTTCTGAAAAAGCAATCAGCGATACGAAAAAAAATATAGAATGGATTAAACAAAATTCCGACACTACGAATTTGAAAAAAATACATTTACAATTATTTAATATCAACGCGACTGAAATTTCAAGAAAGCTTAAGCCAAATTCGGTTGATATTATCGTGACTGAGCCATACCTTGGTCAGCAAAGAGGAAAAGTTGATTTACAAAAACAAATCAAAGAATTGGAAATTTTATATTCTCGCGCCTTAAAAGAATTTAAAAAAATAATAAAAAACAATGGGCGAATCGCAATAATTTTTCCCGTATTTTTTAATAAATATTTTATCAATCCGGACTTAAACGGATTTAAAATTATAAACTCAGTTCCCGACTCTCTTCTCAATTCAAAAAATATCGTGCTCACCGCGCGCAACACAATTGTTTATGGACGTCCCAGACAAAAAGTTTGGAGAGAAATTGTGCTGATGCAATAATAAAAATAATAAAAAAGCCCGACGAACATTATCGTTCTCGGGCTGAATCTTGCTTCACAATATGTAATCAAGCAAATAATGTATAACGTAAATAATCATACACGACGAGAGAGGGCGACAATTCCATCACAACGTCGCTTTTTATTTTTGCCGCGCTTATCAAATCCAGAATGTGTCTTATTTCGCGCCTCAAATCATCACCGTCGGGAGAGTCCATATAAAACATTGTTAATACAATATAATATGCTTGACACATGATATGCTTATATAAATCTCTTATTCCTTGTGCGTCTGGATTACTAAATAAATTTATATAACGATCTATTGCTCCATCCACGGATTTTGCTCTGAAGTCAGATTCCATAAACAATAAAATGCTTATCTTTTCTCTTAACGTTATAATCAAATCAAGAGAATTTTCTCTCATACTTTCTCCTTTTAAAGAACGAGGTTATATATTTTAAATTAATGGCCGGCACGGCACAAAATGAGGAAATAAACGAAAATTCGCTCGGCCCGGGAGACCCATTGCCAATGGCAGGTGTCCGGCACAATTTACCTCACCGTGCCAGCCATAATTATCTTAAAATATTATATGTAAATTGTCAATTTGAATAAAAAAAGACCGACATAGTGTGAAAAAGAAAGAGCTTTGCGCACACTGGAGGACCATGGGAATTCAGAAACGGACCTTTCACACTATGTCAGTTTATAAACATTAAACTATTTTTAAAAAATTGTCAATAGTTTGTTTCTTTTTTTACTTATTAACCAAAAAATTGCAGATATCTCCATCTTGAACAAAATAACTTTTCCCTTCAATTCTTAAGAGTCCTTTTTCGCGAGCGACTTGCTCTCCGCCGGTTTCAATGAATTTTTTCCAATCAATCACTTCAGCGCGAATAAATCCTTTTTCAAAATCAGTATGAATTTTACCGGCTGCCATCGGCGCCGTGTCTCCTTGCTGACAAGTCCAAGCTCTGGTTTCGTCCGTACCGGTCGTAAAAAAAGTAATGAGACCGAGAAGTTTGTATGAAGCTTTGATGAGTTTGTCTGTCCCGCTTTCTTCAAGACCAAGCTCTTTCACATATTCCGCACGCTCATCTTCCGGCAAATTGGCAATTTCTTCTTCTATTTTTATATTCATTCGCACCGTTTCATTCTGCCACTCGCTCGCCAGAGACGCCGAATGCTCGTTAATATTTAAAACATAAATAATCGGCTTTGACGTCAAAAGCTGAAAACTTTTTATTATTTCTTTTTCTTCTTGCTCCGAATTTGCTTCCATTTCGCGTACAGGGTGCCCTTCTTCCAAAAACGTTTTTATTTTTTCTAGAATCTCTTTTTGCTTAGATGTTTCCTTATCGCCACTCCTAACCGTCTTCATCGTCTTGTCCAATCGTTTTCCGACTGTTTGCATGTCAGCAAAAATAAGTTCCAGTCCAATTGTTTCTCGGTCACTTTCCGGATCAATTTTTCCGGCAACGTGAATGATGTTCCCGTCTTCAAAATTTCGCACCACTTCACAAATCGCGTCACACTCGCGGATATTTGCCAAAAACTTATTCCCAAGCCCTTCTCCTTCGTGAGCGCCTTTAACCAACCCGGCAATATCCACAAAATCTATGGCTGTTGGAATTATTTTTGCCGGATGAGAAACAGCCGCAATTTTTGCAAGGCGTTCATCCGGAACTTTTACCACGCCGACATTGGGATCAATGGTACAAAAAGGATAATTCGCGGCTTCAGCCTTGGACTTGGTTAATACGTTAAATAAAGTGGACTTACCAACATTGGGTAAGCCAACAATACCGATTGATAAAGGCATAAAATATAAAAATTATTTATTTAATTATTTCCACTTCCGACAATTCTGGCATATTATTAAATTTTATTTAACAGCTTTCTTCCACAACCCATGCACGTTGCAATAAGCACGAAATTGCAGAACATCTTCTCGGGTGTGAAATTCTGTTTCCGGTTTTTCGTCCGGTTGCAAATATCTTTTGCCGACCTTGCCTCCTTTGGTTTTTATTTCCACCCATTCAATATGATGATCTTCATCCATCGGATGCGCGTCCGCGCCAATCTTTACAATATATCCGTCTCCTCCTCGACAAACATCTTGAGGCATACTTTCCACGACCGGCAAATGTTTTTCTTGACCCTCGTCATTTATTTTTTCTGATTGCAGAGTCATTGGCTGTCCGCAACAAACCAATTCTCCGACGCCAACGTGTAAAACTTCTGTGATATTTCCACAAACCATGCATTTATAAATTTGATTTTTTGTAGTCATATAATATTTTTATAGATTTAAATTATGTTAAAACTTTTTTATCATTTCCTCGTCCAGCGCCACGTGATCACTTTCCACTTTCATAATTTCCGTAAAAACTTCTTTCACTCGGCTGTTTTCCGCCACAGCCGCGGCTTGCGCATAAAATTCCACTGCTCTTTTTTCTCTTTTTGAAGATTCCAGAGCGCATTCTCTCGCGCTATCAGGACAATCTTCTGTCAGCATTGGCGTTTCTTCCAGTTTTAATAATTTTTTATAAATACTGGCGTGTTCTCGTTCCACCTTAAAAAGACCCTTAAACATTAAAACCGCTTCTTGATTGGATAATTTTTTTGAAGCCTGCTGATAAAAAGCAGTATTGGACATTTCCAAAGCAAGCGCGTCTTTAACGTTTTTTTCATCAACTTCGTTCAAGCTGACATTGTTTCTGTCTTCCCACCCGTCGGCCATGCGTAAATTCTCTTTTCTCACCCCACAAAAAGGACAAGAATGCGGCGTTTCTCTCCCAATATACACCTCGCCACATATTTGGCAAACAAAAATTTTCATAAAATAACTTTTAATAATTAAGCATATATTTATTATACACCACTTCATAATTTATCGGAAATATTCGCAGCTATTGACAAAAGATGTGCCAACTGCTATACTGTATGTATAATTCAATAATTATTTACGAGCATTTTTATGCGCGTAAGTACAATCCAATCAAAATGGAAAATCAAAATGATGATCGCCAGATGTTTAAAGGCAGCTGGACATGTTCTCAATGCGGAGCGGAAATCACCGAACTCCCGTTTGAACCCAGCGGAGACAGACCTCTTTTTTGCAGAGATTGCCACAGGCAAAAAATGCAGAATCGTCCGAGACGTTTCTAAGCTAAGAAGTCATATTATCTAGATAATTCATTATCAATTTAATATATTTCTCAATCAAAAACCGCCCTATGGGCGGTTTTTGTTATCTCTGAAAAATTTCTGATAAATTTTATTAGCTATAAAATATATAAAAATCACCAAAAACAAAATAATCTCAACGTATTTCAACCGTTGCCAAATATATTGATATGAAAAAGCTAAAAAATATCCGAATCCGCCGATTATTGTCATCCAAAGCGCGACTGCCGGTAATTCATTTAATATATATTTTTTAAAAGAAATTTTTGAAGCGCCGACAGTCGCCACCGCAATATGGTGCGTGCCATACATAAATTTTGAAAAAAATAATTTAATAAAAAAATAATTTTCAAAATCAATATTTATAAACTTCACTTTTTCAAAAAGCCACTTAACCACCGTCATTTGAGAAACACTCCCCTTTCTGCCCAACCAAAACCAAAAACAATCACCAACAACCGTTCCGGCAAAAACAAAACCGACCACGTCAAAAAAATCAAAAAATTTCATTCTGGCCAAAAAAGAAATAACCAAAAGAGTAAGATCGCCCTCAAACATCATGCTGAAAAACACCAAGGCATATCCCAGCGGCCGCCATATTGTTAAATAATGTATAAAAATTTCTATCATATTATATTACCATCTTACTATAATAACGTTGCGCACGCCAGCAAACAAGGCTTTAACTTGACAAACTGTTTATTTTTGTTATTATACAAACACTATTACTCAAGATTCACGAGGGGGTTTGAAACATGCATGTTCTTTATATTTTCGGAGCGTTAATATTTTTTGTGATTGTTTTGATAAACTTCTGGACAAAAAAGCCTAAAAAATGTCCGAAGTGCGGGGCAATCTTCTCTAGATCGTTTTATCTACGTCAAGAAAAAAAATTTCTGACGCCAAAAATAAAAGAAATATCGTTGTTGTGTCCTTACTGCGAAAACGTGGCAATGCAAAAAATGGAGATATTGTGACTATTTTTTTAGCGCGTTAATATTTCCATGGGCAGATTCTGCCTATCTCAAAAAAAATCCCGCCGGTTGAATATAGCTGGCGGGCCTTTTTTGTCTTAATTTTTTATTTTTTTTCTTCTGCTTGCCAAAACAATGGTGGACAGAATGCTCAGCCAAAATATGATATAGAAAGTACTTTGCACATTATCAGAAACAATGTTGTTATCATCTACGCTGATATAGGCAACAGCAAAAATTAAAGCAATTACCAATGTGTGCCACCATTTTATTTTTAAAAATAATGATTTGTTGTTTTTCATGATATTATTTTTTTATTATATATTTAATAGGATTTTTAAAACTAAACACCGAGCCTTCATGGGTTTTATGTTTTTGAAATAATATTTTCCAAAATGCTTTGCCATCAAGAATCGCATAAATGATAATTATTAACGACACATAATAAATTCTAAAAAGATTTACGTCATTGGGAAAATAAGTCGTGACTATAAAGATTGCCGGAATTAATGACAAAAAAACAAGCGCAGAAAAAATATAAACATTTTTTGTTCTCATTTCTATAATGGTTTTATCCGGCAATTCGGTTGTTTTGTATAAATAACCCATGTGTTATAGTATAACATATTTTAAAAAAGCCCCTGCTCAATCCGAAGGTTTTGCATTTGAATAAATCAAAAGCGCCAAATATAATTCAGCGCTTTTGATTTGTGAAAGAATTAACCGCTATTTTTTTTTCTTCTTTGCGGCTTTCTTCTTTGCAGCTTTCTTTTTTGCAACCATAAAAAATATTTTAAATAGTAAAGCTATAAATTGCCTTACTAATTTTAGTATGTACTTATCCACTATATTAAATTATAACAAATTTTTTTTGTTTTGTCATTATAATTTTCAAAAAAACGGACAAAAAATAAAAAATAAATCCACTCCAGCATGGCGCCGAGCGGGTTGGATAAAATTCCGAATAATATATTATTTTATTTTCCAATGCAATCTTTGGCTTTAAAAAATTCGATGGCGCTAGGGGTATCACCTTTTGCTATTTGATCGGCTCTTTCTCTCCCAAGTTTTTCAACAAAACATTCTTCCATGATAGGAGTGATGCTTGAAGGGAGTTGTTCAATATTAACTCCAAGACTTTCCAATTTTTTTTCTTGATCTTCATTCAATAACGGATGTTTATCCGCGGATAATGTTCCGACTTCGGAATTATTGGTTGTTGTACCAATAGAATTTTCTAATGGAGTATAACTTTCAATAGTACTGCTTAAATAACTATTAATAATGCTTCCGATTAATTTTTCTCGCGAACCAAACGGATTAAAAACAAAAACAACTATCAAAGACAAAATTGAAATTAAAATAATTACTGATAAAATTTGAATAATTTTTTTCATATTATTATTTTAGCATACTTTTTTAATTTTGTGGGTGGGTCCTTTGTGGCATAAAATTATAAGTTTGATGTCGGATAGGGTTATCATGAGGATAGTTGGTGATAAAATCAATACTATTTTGGGCTATATAAAATAGTACTTTTTTCTTATTCATCGTCAGCATTCTTAACTATAAAACCATCAGGCTCAATCCCCAATGATGAAGTTCGCGTTGACGTAATAATAGGTGAAGATGAAGGCAACGCAGAAGCCTCTGGTTTTGAATCATCCTCTTCATGTAATGCTGTCACGGTGGTTTCTAGTACCTCATTATAAAAAACTCTTCCTGTATCGACGTCTATTCTGTTAACCTGTGGATTAGCTTCAGCTTCTGTCTTAGCATCAAAACTAAGCCCTCTCTTTTTTAATTCTTTTAACAATTCTTGAAAGCTATCAACTTCTGCCTTGGTTATTATATGCCCTAAATTATCATAGGCTATACTTGGGCTCATTTTGATAAAATCTTTTTTAAATATCTTATAAGCTTCTTTGAAGTCATTTGCTAACTGAAGGGCATGTATATAAATTCTGTCTTTCTTTTTAAAATCTATCATATGATTTAAATGTTTATCTTTGGGATACAACCAATTTGAGCTCTCAATTTCTTGACCGTACATCGCTTGATGTGAAGCACCACAACGCATAGATCTGTAAAGAATATTGCTGATTCGACTATCTTTATATAAATCATTAAATTTGCCCATATATTTTTCAATGAAATAGCACGATCGTTCTCTAGAATTACCAATTTCCTTATTGCTAGATATTTTATAAAATCCCAATTCCAATCCTCCTAAAAAATCTATGCCCGAAACAACTAAGAGGATATAAGGGAATGTAAATTTTAAATTTGCTTCTTTGATCATTTCTATGTCCTTAATCAACATTTCCTCAAAGTGTGTTTTTAAATAATCATTTATTAGTTTTTCTTTTTGTTTATTGTCCATATTTTTTTATTATAAATTTATTTTACTCCATTTTCCGCCAATAATTAAGAACTCTTTGCATAAATGATATTATAAATTTAATGTCGGATAGGGTTATTATGGATTGTTATTGTGGGAGTGTTAAGAGAGTCCAATTTTTATTAATTATTCTCATCAATTACTGGTCTTACAGCCCCCAAACTCTTGGTTACTTGCTGTACATTTTTTGCCGCCGTTAAAGCTTCTGTATTTCCGACCACCTGTTGTGCAATTTTTGTTGCTTCTAATAATCCCGAATGGCTAATTACATTGCTTGCTTCTTTCACAGCTACTACTAGCCCCGAATACTTTGAAAGAATAGACGCACTGGCATATAGGCCGCTTACATTATCTATATTTTCTTTTATTTCTTTCTTTTTCTCGTGGTCAATTTTTAATTCGTCTATTTCATGTTTCAATTTTTGGATAATTGCTTTATTTTTATCAAGATCTCGTTGAAGAAAACTTATAAATGAAGCCATTTCGTCGGCGTTGCCTGCAAACCTATTAAGAATAGTTAAAAATTTTTCAAGAATAATGTTGTTTTTATTATAAGGATATCTTATTTTATGATCTATTTCGCTCCAACCTTCTTCGAATATAGTCCTCACCTGTATTTCCGTAATATATTGTTTTTTTGATAACGCGGATTTTATAAGATAATGTACAGACCTATAACCTAATTTATGTTCTTCAATATCACAATTATTTTGTTTGAAATGTTCAATATATTTTTCCTCGTCACCTTTTCTTACATAAGCAGTTGGTTTTCCCAATAGATCAAACTCATCTATTATAAATTTATGAATTTTGTTCCAATCCTCTTTAAAAAGATGCAAAATTCTAACACCTATCAAGTCAGTAATTTTTTCTTTATAATTATCAACTTTTATATCACAACTTTTCTCGATTTTTTTTCTAATTATCTTTTCTATTAAATGCTCTGAATTTTTGATTCTATATTGAGCAAAATGAACTTTTTCTACTTTTCTTAATTTGCTAACAATAAATTGAGCAATTGGATCAAAATCATTTTTTGTTATTTCGTAATTATTAAATATGTTTACCAAATCATCCCAACTAATAGTTGCCTTCTTATATTTATTTTCATCAATATTATATTTTTTTAAAAAATCGTATTTATTAATTAATGACATATATTTAAATAAATTTTATAAACATAGCTGCAAGATAGGGCTATTTTAAAACATAAATGTTCCAATTTTATTTTACCACTTAAATAAGTTTAGTCAACAAAATTCATTTCCACCAACGCCAAAACATTTTTTTATTTTCTTGTCTTTTGTTGTAATGTCTTTTTTTATTAAGATTATCCAAATGTCTGCCTTCGTAAATTTTTTTATCCGTCCATTTTTTGCTCCATTCAATTCTGTTATTTGTTATCCAGTAATGGGATTTACATAGTAAGTTCCAATTCCCGATTGACGGGTACAAAGAAATTGTTTCGCCATCAAAAATCAGTTGCCAATCCGTCGGGGAAAGCGGTGTAATTATTTCATTGCCACACCCACAACAACATTTATGCGCGACCGTACTGTAATCAATGGATATATAAATAATACCATCTTCCAAAAATTCGGGTATATTTTTTACAAATTTATGTTTCATGGTCGTCACTTAATAACATATTTAAATCGATAGTATATGTGTTATGACATTCCTTTTCTTGATCATTATAAAGTCCATTTAGCTTTTTCCATTTTATCACTGCTAACGCAGCGTTGAGTGCATTAAGTTCGGCGATTTGAATATTGTTTGAATAGTTTTCGTCTTTTCGATCAAAAAAGGATACCCTTTTAGCTATGTGATCTCTTCGGTTTTCTTTGCTTAACGTGGCTCGGACAATCCCTATTAATTTATCTCCAACGATTTCTATACCCATTCCAGTATCAATGAAGGGAATTTTTTGATCAATTAGTCGATTAA
The DNA here is from genome assembly GCA_043820875.1 of bacterium. Taxonomy (GTDB): domain Bacteria; phylum Patescibacteriota; class Patescibacteriia; order Patescibacteriales; family UBA12075; genus JBDRDI01. The sequence continues at coordinate 20,878 of JBDRDI010000034.1, read as the reverse complement.
AAATTTCTTCTTTAATTTCACCCTTATCAATGCAAATAAAGAAAAAATCTAAACCAGGCAATAGATTGATATTTTCTTGATTAAGATATCCTGGGTGCAGAACAATATTTTTATGCATATTCGAATAGACTTCTTTCAAATATTGAATTTTGGAAATGTTTTGGCTCAATTTTTCTTTCGAGGCAGCACCCGGCGCGCGAAATGCGTTGTGTTGTGCGAAGATGTCTCCATCGAAAAGGTGAATTTCCTTTATAGGAGTTTTAGAAATAAAATCCAAAATATAAGAACCTGTGCCCCCAAGTCCGACTATTCCAATTTTTTGATTTTTTAGTTTATCAGATATAAACATAATTTCTGCCCGGCTTGAATTAGTATCAATATAATGAAACACGAATTCCTCATCATCAGATTCAATAATTTTAAAAGTTTTTGCCGTGACAGAGCTATCTATCGTTTGAGCCGGGGCAGAAATTATATCAACGTATCTACTCATTTTTTCATAATAATCTGTATATCCATCACGCGGCTTGTTAGAAAAAGAATGATTAATTATCAAATCCTCGACAAGTGTCTGCTCACGACTGTCATGTCTAATTTGTTCTATTTCTAAACCATTTTTATGACATGGATATTCGCCAACAAAAAAAACAACATGGGTATCAGGCTTTATTGTCTTATCCCCTGTTAAGGCTAATTTAGATACTAGAATTCCATTTTTTATTTCTTTATTAAAATTCAAATATGGAACACCGCTTATCAACAAATAACCAGATTTAATTTTTACTTCAAAACCTTCATCTCTAAGCTTTTTGAGATCGGGGCTATGATTTATCAGTTGCTGTGACATTAAAAATCATTCCATCTTTAATTTTAATTACATCCCCGTCAACCATCATGCCCTCGGGCTTATTCCCGTGTCCTCTTTTGTAGGTCACTGTATAAATAGTGTTCGGATTGGTCGGAATAACACCAAAAGCCAATTCAACAACATGGACGAACGAAAGCTCGTTACTTGTTACGATCTTTTCCCGACCGTTTACAATAATTGTTAATTCTTTGCCCCGATTAGAGGATCCTTTTTTTTCATTTGTCATAGGACTCTTTTAATTAATTATTAATCTATATTAAATATAGAACAAATATTAGAACAAGTCAATAAGTTCTTGCGCACTTCTTATCCACATGATATAATATATTATAGTTATCAACAACCTCTTTATGAAAAAATTACATCCTACTCAAAAAAAATTACTAAAATTACTGAAAAATAATATTGATGAGCCACTAACTATTAGGGAATTACAGACCGAATTAGGTGTTTCTTCTCCGAGTGTAATTTATCATCACATACAACAACTTGAGAAAAAAGGTTATTTACGTAAAAATCCCTATAATTCACAGGACTATCAAATTCTTGCTGATGAGCCGGATAAAAAAATCGCATTTTTGAATTTATACGGAATGGCACAATGCGGGCCCAACGGATCTATGCTGGACGGTAATCCGATTGATAGAATTCCAATATCAACCAAGATTTTAGGTTTTCCTTCCGCTGACGCTTTTCTAGTTCGGGCGAGAGGAGATTCAATGGAGCCGAAAATTAAAAATGGCGATCTAGTGATTGGAAAAAGGGGCAACGAAGCTGAAGACGGAAATATTGTCATATGTGTTAACAATGACGAAGTGCTTATTAAAAAAATTCAGCAGATTGATAATGATAAATTTTTTCTTACTTCACTTAACCAGTCATACAAAGCTATTTTGGCAGATAAAAATAATTTTAAAGTCGAGGGAGTCGTAAAGGGTATTTTATCTTATACAAAATAAAATCTAAATTAACAAAATGAAGAAAATTTTTCAAATTTATAATACTATCTGCTCCAAATATAAAAATAATGATGAGCTCATTAATATACTTTTTAGCTTCTTAACCGACAGCCCAAAAATCAAAAACTCAATTGATGATTTTTTGTATAAAAATTTAAAAACTGATAATTCCATAAATCCAATTTCTATTATTCAATTAATTGGCTTGATACATCAGAAAAGCAAAGAAAATAAAAAAATTGATAAAACCGACGAAAGAAAACATTTTGGCATTTACTATACTGATTTTGAGGTTGCAAAACAGATTACAAAAGAGGCTTTTAAATTTGTAAAAAAAGATGAAGACCTTTTGAAAATTAAATTTTTAGAGCCATGCTCAGGAATTGGGATTTTCGTTTTGTCATATATTGATTATATGTTTAGTGTCATTCCGGATTTAAATAAAGTAAAAGCACAAAAAGTAATTGAAAATATTTTTTGTGCCGACATAGATCATGATGCAATAAAATTACTAACCAAAATAATTCCATTATATGTAGCGTTTAAGTATAAAATAATTATCTGTATAAATAAAAATAATTTTTATTCTGGCAACTCACTTTTTAACTTATCGGATGGCATAATAATTAAAAACAATCTTAAAAAAATATTTTTTGTTGAAGAAGGTTTTGATATGGTATTAACAAACCCGCCATATAAATTATTAAAAGAAAACTCTAATAAATATTCAGTGGACGAAAAAAATGAACGTATCAATATCAAGGATTTAGTAGATTTTATCAAAATTAATAATATCTACAAATACAATGAGGGTACGTTGAACTATTACAAAATTTTTACTGAAGAAATAATTGAAAATTTAACAAACAAGAATGGACGTATCGGTTTATTAATTCCCGTTACTTTATTAAACGATCGCCAAAGCGAAAAATTAAGAAAAAGATTAATGGAAAATTATTCGTTTTCAAAAATTTATATTATACCAGAAAAAAATGAATTTTTCCCTGACATTTCGCAAGCTTTTTGTTTCTTCGCATTAAATAAAAGCAAACTCGGCGCTGTGTTAGAAATAAATCCTGAAGTAATTAACGCTTCTGATTTTGAAAAGAGAAGTATAAAAATTAAAATCGAAACCATTAAAACAATTTCTGAATCAGCTCCGATTATAACTGAAAACGAAGAAGGCTGGAATGTTCTTAAAAAAATAAACGGCCATCCCAAAGTAAAATCTTTTTCAGACATTCATAATCTTCGAGGTGAGCTAGATTTAACACTTGATAAAAAATTTATATCTGAGAAAAAAACCGACTACCCATTGTTAAGAGGCATTAATATTGCCGAATTCAATTTTGAATTGGGAAATCTATTTGTAAATGAAAATTTTATTTTAAAATTAAACGGGAAAAAAGAACACTTATCAAAAGATCGACTTGTTTGTCAGCAAGTATCAAATATACATGGAAATAAAAGATTAAAGTTTACAAAAATTCCTGCCAATATGGTTCTCGGAAATTCTTGTAATTATATTTGTAAAAAGGAAAGTCTTTTTGAAGATAAAAAAATTACTCTTGATTATTTGTTAGGAGTTTTAAATTCACTACTGCTAGACTGGAGATTTAAAATAACAAACTCAAATAATCATATAAGTAATTACGAAATTGCTGAACTACCGATAGTAATACCAAATGAAAATCAAAAAACAAAAATTGAAAATTTAGTTAGCAAAATAAAAAATAAAAAAAATGATGATGACGTTGCTGAGCTCAATATTGAAATTTTTAAATTATACCGACTAACGAAAGATGAAATTAATTTTGTTCTTAGCAAATATCGAAAAGAAAATTTAATTACAACAATAAACAAAAGTTTAAATTATGCTATATAATCATGTAACTTACCCTCTTAGTATAAACGATCTAAAAATGGTCATGTCGATTCCCGAGGGTGGTAATTGGAAAAATATTCCATTACACATACCATCAAAAAGACTAGAACAAATAAGAAAAACCGGAGGAAGAACGACTTTGTATGGAAGATTAAGTTGGAATAAACCAAGCTATACCATAACAACTTATTTTAATAGGCCGGGTAACGGAGCCTATATTCATCCAAAAGACAACCGGGTAATAAGCGCGCGTGAAGCAGCACGATTGCAATCGTTTCCTGACGATTATATTTTTTATGGATCAAAAACATCACTTTGTAAACAGATTGGCAATGCGGTTCCACCTCTACTGGCTTATTCTATCGCAAAAAAAATAAAAAGAAAAACAAACACTAAAAATGTTTTGGATTTATTTTGTGGGTCAGGAGGGTTAAGCAAGGGCTTTGAATGGGCAGGGTTTAATATTGTTGCCGCGAATGATAATTTCAATTATGCATGTGAAACATATAAAAATAATCACAAAAAGACTATTCTTATTGAGGGTGATATTACAAATAAAGATGTAAAAGAAAAACTTTATAATAGTATTAAAGGTAAAAAAATTGATATTATTATTGGCGGCCCTCCTTGCCAGGGATTTTCTTACGCAGGTAAACGAATTGTTGACGACCCGAGAAATTTCTTATTCAAAGAGTTTGTTGAGGTTGTAAAAAAAATAAAACCAAAAGTGATTTTGGTTGAAAACGTCGAAGGAATTTTAACAAGCAATAACGGGAAAACTTTTGAAAGTATTAAAGAAAGTTTTTCTGATCTAGGATATAAAATGCACGGTAAAAAAATGCACGCAGTTAAATTCGGAGTTCCACAAAAAAGAAAAAGAGTTGTGATGATTGGCGTTTTATCTGGAAATCCAGAGGATTGTTATCCCGAAGAAATAATAACTGATGAAGCGAGATATATTTCCGTTAAAGATGCTATAAGCAATCTTCCTTCAATTAAGGTTAATGGAGGTGAAAATATTTTTGATAAAAAAATAAACGCGAAAGGATTATATCAAGAGTTTATGGCTGGCAAATTATCACCCAAAGAATACGCGAAAAAATTGATCAATAATTTTTAGCCGATTCTTTACTAAGTATAGAACACACTTTATAGAGGCTCTTTTTAGCTCCTGCATTATGCTTGTTTTTTAACAATAACAAAGTTTTATCTAAAGCATCTCGAACTTTTTTTGATTGACGAGTTTGAGTGTTTCTGTTTTTTACCTCTCTGTACGCCGCTAGAGATTCAAGCGAAATACGAATATATCGTTTTGCATTATTTTTATATTGTTTCTTTTTCCCCGGAATTTTAGTCATCTCTTTATAGGAGCCGTCTTTAGGATTAAAGTCTTTGAAAGAAATCGAAAAATATGCATATTCTGGGTGTAAAAAATTTGAAACCAAAAATTGATCATATCCATTCGATGATATCTCGGCTAAAATTATTAAAATCTGATGCAAATTTTTTCGCATTATTTTGCTTAACCTTAATGCGTCAGAATCATTCTTTATTTTATTCTTTAAGAGATCCCAAATATATTTTGAATGCCACGAAACAACACTCGCACCTTTTTTTTCTAGTTTGATTAAATCTTTTACATCCGCATAAGTCATTCTGTTATTTTTTGCTGAGTTTTTGGCCGGAGTAAGAGGATTAAACTTAGGATTATGAGAAAACCCCAAAGAGATTGGACCTATGTGATCAGGACTAACCCTATGTTTATTAAAAACTTTCATCAACCAACTCGCAGCTTTCCAGTCCCCGTCTGCCCAATTTTCATAAGCGCGTCTATCTTCACCATAGCGATTTAAATTATCTTTATGTCTTCCGGTATCTTGGGTACTTCTGCAACATAAATTGTAGGTGTGGTAACCATCGAAGCGGTCAGGGGCGTTACTCATAGCGCCTGGACTAAATCCACTTCTTTTATTCGGATAGATGTAATCCAAGCTCATTTCCTTACCACAAATTTGGCACGGCTTCAATCCTGTCGGATGAATCGCTCTCGCTACTTTTGAAATCCATGGTCCCTCTTTTTCTATTTTTAGTTCCTTTCTTTTTTTATCCCACCACTTAAGTCGTTTTTGTCCTATTTCACCTTTACCGCTAGTTACCCATCTAATAGAACCGTCAGCCTTATAAGCCTCAGGCATCCCGGTGTAATTCGGATGTTTGACAATAAAATTCATGTACTTAATAAATTTTTTATGCCACTTTCTTTTTACTCTAGCCATATTATAAAAAATAATTAATTGTTTTTTTATACAATCTTGCAAATAATTTTAATTCAACAGCATCAATTCTTTGTTCAGCGCTTTCAGCTTTTGATATATATGATTGGGGCTTTTTAATTTTTTCAGCAACTTCTTTTTGGGTTAAACCAGCCTCAATCCTCGCCCTTTTCAACTTTTCAGCTATTTGTTTATATTCATTTGTATATATTGTCTTAGTCATAGTTATATAATATATTCAAAATACGAATATTCAAAATTTGAATAAAAAAACAGTCGGATAGACTGTCTTTTTATTAACTTCTCAATTGGGGTGAGTTATGTGATGTGTTCAGAACTATTGATTGGGGTGAAATCACAAAGGAACTAACTATAATACAACACAGCATAAAACAATAAAAACTTTTTATACTATAATATATTTTATATTTATGATATGTGTGATATAATAATTAAAAGAGTAATAATATATTATATTGAAACAATCAGCAAAATTTGAATATATTTAGTATTTAGCAAATTAACTATATATAAATATGCTTAAAAAAACTAAAGTGCTACAAGTTGCTGATTATTTTATTTTAAAAAATAACAAAAATCCAAAGCCCGATTTCACTAATAAAAAACTACAAAAATTACTTTATTATTCTCAGGCGTGGAATTTAGTTATTAATAATAAAAAACTATTTGATGACAAAATAGAAGCATGGATACATGGCCCAAGCGTGCCGATTGTTTATTTAGAATTTAAAAAGTTTGGCTATAACGAAATTAAACAAGATGTCAAAGAATCTGATTTCCCAGACATTTCGACAGAAGAAAAGAATGTTTTGGATTCAATTTGGAATGTTTATGGTAAATATGATGCAAATTATTTAGAAGCATTATCGCATAGTGAAGAACCGTGGCAAAAAACACGAGCAGGATTAATGTCTTATGAATCCTCGTCTGCTGAAATTACAATCGAAGAAATGAAAAGTTATTATGAGCAAAAATCAAAACAATAAATTTGATAAACTTAAAAATCAAATTTTTAATCTTCTTAAAAAGCAAGACGATCAACCAAAAATAGAAGCAATCGAAAAAATCATGAATACTTCCAGTGATAAAGTGAGGGAATTGATTAATCCATCGTTTGCTATCAATAATAACATTCCGGAAACCGATGAAAAGGAAAATAAAAAAATTGTTATAGTTTTCAAAAATTATAATCAGAATCAATGTGAGATTTGCAAATTAGACGATGTGTTAGCAAAAGCACTAACATCAAAGTTAAAACATTTAACCAATATCACCTTAAAGGAATTGCCAAGAAGTGGATTAATAAGAGATGATATACAAGAGAACGGTGAATATACGCCGCTTTTTAATAATCTTGAAAAGGATATCGCTTTAAAAGAAATTAAATTTTCTAATGAATCAAGATTTTTCGGATTTTTTGCAGAAGAATATTTTTCATTAGTAGCAATTTGGGTCAAACACTGCAATTTGCATTGACTTAATACGCCCCCTCCTTGACTTTTAAAATAAATATTGTATACTATAATTAAGTTTGAAAGTTCGTTTTATTCTCTTTACGCAATTTGCCTAAAAAATATATGGCAAAACAAACTCATTGCGTTAAGAATAATAAGGTAGTCCATAACATCGCATTGGATACTGAAAAACATAATGGAAATTAACCCGAGCTCGGCGGCATAAACCGCAGTTAGCCTTTCGGGAGCCCACCATAATCCTTAAAAATATTAAGGATAGAGGCTGAGGATGGCAAAACCTCTCAAGAGATTACACAAACAATAAAAAGCTTTGTGCCCTCTCTTGAGAGGTTTTTTTGTTAATAGGCATTAAAAATCTATTGAAAAAGGTAATGAAAAATCTGAAATACAACAATCTATCAACGGAACAATTTGAAGCCAATCATAATTTGACTGGCTTTTTTAATTTGCTTTTAAAAGTTGCAATAAGAAATAACATTGATGTTGGATTATATGAAAATAACGGAAATACAAATAATCCCAATAAAGGCGAATAACGGCCTTGTGGCCTTTGGGAGCGTGGTTTTTGACGATTGCCTGTTTTTGGGATCAATCGGCATACACAAAAAGCTGGACGGAATGGGCTACCGGATCACCTACCCGACCAAAAAAATCAGCGACAAAAACATAAACATTTACCACCCGATAAATAAAAAAGCAAGCAAGTTGATTGAAGAGGCAATAATTTCTAAAATTGAAAAATTATTGAATCAATAAAATTGTAAATAATAAAAATGTAATGAAATGCTGGACACGATAATTTTAAAAATTCCAAAAAATAATTATTGGATTACAGATTATAGTAAATTTAACACAACCAAACAAGCAATGGAAAATTTTAGCGTTGGCTTTGGGAGTTTTAAAAATAATCCAACGGCAGAAGATAAAAAAAGAGGAATTTATAAACCGTGTTTGACTATTTTCAGACGAGGAGTCGGACTTGATCTGCAAATTCAATTTTCCGCTCCCAAGCTGTTGTTTAACAATAATTTAGACGAATTAGAACAAGATGATTTTGACAGGGTAGTTAAAACTTTAATAGAAAGATTGGCTGATATGGGAGTCAGAGCGTGGACTAAAAGTATTGAAAACGCCGAGGTGTTATCTTTCCATCCGTCAAAAAATATACCACTCACCGGCGGATATACGGCCTCCTTTGCGATTAGAGAGTTAGCTAAAATTGATATAAGCAAAAAGTTTGATGTTGATTTTAAAAATTACCGCAATAATGGGCAGGCATTGCAATTTTATACTAACTCCCACGCCATAGTTTTGTATGACAAGATTAACGATTTAAACAAGGCAAAAGACAGGGCGATAGATAAGGATCAAACAGCACAACAATTAGATATTTTTGAATTTATAAAAGAAAAACAGCTGCGCCTTGAAATATTACGGCTTGAGATAAGATTAAGTAAAAAAAGAAAAATGAACGAAGTATTGGAAAAAGTCGGCTACTCTCCCAATCCACTATTTAAAAATATTTTAAAAAAGGATTTGTGCCAAAAAATAGTAAATTTATACTGGGATAAATTTTTTAGTGATAATAAATTTTTATTCAGCGCAAACAACGATTCGCAAGAAATTTTGCAAAAAATTTTTATGCTTGATCCTAAAATAAAAAACACCAAGGCTTATAAATTAGTCGGATTGTATATGTTATGTAAAGCCGAGCAAGGAATGAGGGGTTTTAGACAAATCGTTGATAGTCGCTGGAAATATAAAGTAAATGATTGGGAAGTTGCAAAAAGAGATTTTAATAAATTTGAAGACAAAATTTTTACCAAACCAAGTTGGGGATTTTTAAAAGACATAAAAAGAGAATTAAAAGAATTTAAACCTTTTAAAATAATCCATTAAAATAATTTATTTAATATTAGCACAAAAATATATTTTAAAATATTAACTTGCTATGTAAAGAAAAGTAAAGTATAATAAAGATAGTAATTTTTAAGTAAAATAATATGAGCGAACAAAAAGATACTAACAACAAAGAAAACACTAACAATAAAAACCCTTTCAAGGATAGGTTAAGTAGTGGTTGGCAAAGAGTATTTATTATAATTTGTGCAAGTATTATAGAAATTTTTTTTGGATGTTTTGCTTATAAATTAACTGTAAGCGGCACAAAGGGAGATTGGAAAATAGTTTCTGATTTTCGGGGATGGGAGCTTTACATTTCAAGTATTTCCCCTGGGTTATTTTTTATATTAGCCGGAACAATAATATTCGTTTATACAGCAAAAATACTAAAAAATTTAAAGTAAAAACATGACCAATAAAAACAAACGATTTTATACTGCCCAAGAGCTGGCCGATCTACTTGGCTACAATATAATGACAATTTATCGTTATATTAAGTCGGGCAAACTAAAAGCCTATAAAGTCGGTAAGGAATTTAGAATTTTAAAAAAAGAGTTTGATAATTTTTTAAATAAAATGAAAAGTTAAAAATATGCAAAATTTATACAACGATTTAGAAAAACTTTTAAAACGGGATGAGCGACTTTTTGCCGAGGGTAAAATTCTAAAAAATAAAGTTAGCGAGCTGGCAATTAAATTGGACACAGGGCTGATTGAATTGCTTTTTAAAGACAAGAATGGAAAAGAACATTTTTTTATTGAGGTTGCTGGAAAGTTTGTTTTTGACAAAGATAAATTTTTAAAGTTTATAAATAATAAAGAATTTTTGCCTAACTCTTTTACCGCTTTTAAAAATCATATTGGACTGGCCGAGGGCGACGATTATTTAAAAGATAGCGGGAAAGTGGTATTGGCTTGGCCGTATAAAGATTGTGTTTTAGAGGGCGGGCAGGACAAAGAAGATATAAAGCGCAATGAAATTTTTTATAACGAAATTCTTGCGCCAGATGAAATTGACCGATTATTTGAGCCAAAAGTTTTAACTAACTTTAAAAAAATAGACAAAACAGGCGAGCATAAAGTTGAACAGATAACCGAGCAGGATAATTTGATTATCAAAGGCAACAATCTTTTAACCCTGCACTCTTTAAAGAAAAAATACCGAGGCAAAATCAAGCTGATTTACATTGATCCGCCGTATAATACTGGTAATGATACTTTTAAATATAATGATAGTTTTAATCATTCCACTTGGCTTACTTTTATTAAAAACCGGCTTGAAATTGCAAAACAACTTTTAACTGAAGACGGCTCAATTTATGTTCAAGCTGATTCCAATGAAGTCCATTATTTAAAGGTATTATTAGATGAAATTTTTGGAAAAGAAAATTTGCAAAGAGAAATTATTTGGTATAAAGGAAATATGTTCGGTTATGCGGCTTCAGCAGATAACTTTGTCCTTTCCCACGATACAATTCTTTTTTATTCAAAATCAAAGAATAAAATTTTTAATAAATTATATGATGATTACTCCGAAGAATATATCAAAGAAAGGTTTAGACACAATGATAATGATGGTAAGGGACTTTATCGCTTACAAGGCAAAAATCAGAAACAATATTTAAGTGAATCAAGGGGCGTGCCTATGCCGGATGTTTGGACTATTCCAATTGTCAATGTTATGGCAAAAGAAAATGTATTTCAAACACAGAAACCAGAAGCGCTTATTAAAAGAATACTTGAAGCGTCAACAAATGAAGGTGATATTATTTTAGATTTTATGGCTGGTAGTGGCACAACTGGAATAGTGGCGCTCAAAATGAAAAGACAATTTATTATATGTGAACAGATAGAATCACAATGCAATATTGCCAATAAGCGTTTTGAAAGAACTTTTAAAGGAGAGGGTGCTGGGATCTCAAAGATAGTCAATTGGAAAGGCGGCGGCTCTTTCATATATATGGAATTAGCGCAATGGAACGAAAACTATATGCGGGCCATACAGGAAGCCAAAACTACAAAGGAGCTGGCAAGCATTTATAAAAAAATGCAGGCCGAGGCATTTTTCCGATACGAAATTGACTTGAGCAAATTTAAAGAAAAACAGTTTATTAAACTTTCGTTAGATGACCAAAAAAAGGTATTACTGGAATGTTTGGATAAAAACCATTTTATATGTAAATTACAATGAAATAAACGACGCAACATATAAAATTTCGGCCGAAGAAAAAAAAATAAATAAAGCGTTTTATGGAAATTGATATTAAACTTGTTGATGAATTAAATATAATTTCTAAGCAAGGCTATTTAAACAAAAACTTGCCGGATTTTATATTAAAAAACCTAAATCAAAGATTTGCCGTTAGATCATACCAAACCGAAGCCATAACCCGCTTGCAATACTACTTAAGCGGCTACACGGGCAAAAAAACTCCGACGCATTTACTTTTTCATATGGCAACCGGAAGCGGCAAAACGCTTTTAATGGCCGCCGATATTTTGCATCTGTATTCTTTAGGCTACCGAAATTTTATTTTTTTTGTGAACAGCACAAATATAATACAAAAAACTAAAAGCAATTTTTTAGACAAAGCGTCCAGTAAATATTTATTTGCCGAAAAAATTATGTTTAAAGACAAGGAAATTGAAGTTAAGGAAGTTGAAAATTTTGAAGCGGCCAATAAGGATAATATAAATATAATTTTTACCACCATTCAAGGACTGCATAGCCGTTTAAACACGCCGCAGGAAAACGCCATAACCTATGAAGATTTTAAAAGCATAAAAATAGTATTTTTATCAGACGAGGCACACCATATAAATACTTTAACTAAGTCAAAATTAGACAAGGAAGAACAGGAAGAAAAGACCAGCTGGGAAAAAACAGTAAATAACATTTTTAACACCAATAGCCAAAACATAATGCTTGAATATACGGCAACCGTTGAGCTTAGTCATTCGGCTGTTGCTAAAAAATATGCGGATAAAATTATTTACGAATATACATTAAAAAACTTTAGAGAAGACGGCTACTCCAAAGATGTGCAAATACTACAATCGGACTTGGATGTTAAATATAGGGCTTTACAGGCCGTTATATTGAGCCAATACCGCCGTAAAGTGGCCGAGAAGCATAAAACCCAGCTTAAGCCGGTAATTTTGTTTAAATCAAGACAAATCAAGGATTCCGAACAATTTGAACAGGATTTTTACGCCCTGATCAAGAGCTTAAAAATTGCTGATTTAAAAAGAATACAAACCGGCAATACAACAGGCATAATAAAACAAGCCTTTGATTTTTTTATAGCTAATAAAATTTCGCCAGCTAATTTAATTAAGGAAATACAGGAAGACTTTGCAAAAGAAAAATGTTTGATAATAAACAGTAAAGCGGATAGCGAAATTAAACAGATTAAAGTTAATACGCTGGAAGACTACAATAACGAAACGAGGATTATTTTTACGACAAATATGTTGAACGAGGGCTGGGATGTATTAAATTTATTTGATATTGTTCGGCTTTACGAAACAAGGGACGCTAAGCACGGCCAAGCCGGAAGCACCACAATTTCCGAAGCGCAATTAATCGGCAGGGGCGCAAGGTATTTCCCCTTTCCGGCAAGCAATGGGCAAGAAAAAGACAAAAGAAAATATGATAAAGATTTAGAAAATGAATTGCGGGTTTTGGAAGAACTGCATTACCATAGCTTGACTGATTCACGCTACATTGCGGAATTACGAAGCGAGTTAATAAAAAGCGGCATTGCGCCGGACAACCGAACAACAAAAAAGGTTTCCATAAAACCGGAAGTTATAAAAACACCTTTTTGGAATAACGGCTTAGTATTTTTAAATAAGCAGGTTAAAAAGGATTACTCCGATGTAAAAAATCTAAAAGACATAATCCAAGACACGCTGTTTAGACACAGACTAAAAAGCGGAAAGTCTTCTGAAACAGGTATTTTTGACGAGCAGGCCGATCAACCCGTAAACGAAGAATTAAAGAAAAAAACCATTAAGCTGAATACTTTGGATAAACATATTTTAAGAAAAGCCATAGATAAAATAGATTTTTTCTATTTTTCAAATTTGCGCTCCTTTTTTCCTAACTTAAAATCTGTTGATGAGTTTATTACTTCAAAAGATTTTACCGGCTTGATTGATGTAGAGCTTTCTGCTAAAAACGGCAGGCTGGATAATTTAACCAATTACGATAAATTTGAAATTGCTTTAAGCGTATTAAAAGAGCTGGCCGGTAAAATCCAAACCGGCAATAAAGAATATGTTGGCACAAAAGAATTTTTTGGCGAAAAGGTAAAAATTTTAGCTAAGACCAAAACTTTAGAAATTTTAATAGGCGGAACTGATAAAGAATATGGCAGGGCTATGAGCGAAACTTTAGATGATGAGTTAAGACTGGATTTAAGAGCACAGGATTGGTATATGTATGACGAAAATTACGGAACATCGGAAGAAAAATACTTTATTCAGTTTATCCGGCAAGCTATGGACGAATTAAAGAAAAAATATCAACAAATTTATTTGTTAAGAAATGAACGACTTTTTAAAATTTATCGTTTTAGCGATGGGCAAGCCATTGAACCAGACTTTGTGCTGTTATTGAAAGAAAAGGGCGGCAAAAAAACTTTATCATATCAGCTCTTTGTTGAACCAAAAGGCAACAGAGGCTTAATTGAGGATCAATGGAAAGAAGACTTTTTAAAGGAAATTGAAAACGAATTTAGGATAGAAATGCTATATTCTAAAAGCGGCTACAAGCTAATTGGCCTACCGTTTTACAACGAGCAAAGCACTAAACAAGAGTTTGATAAAATATTAAAAGAAAAATTACATATATGAAAGCGATAATTTTAGCCCGTGTTTCAACCGAAGAACAAATGAATGAGGGGCAATCAATACCCGCCCAACTTGCTCGTGCCCAAGAATATGCGAAGAGAAAAAGTTTAGATGTGATTAGCGAATATCAATTTGATGAATCATCAATAAAAGATAAGAGGGCAAAATTTGAAAAAGTAATAGATGAAATTAAAAAATCAAAAGATAAAACTGTTTTGATTGTTGAAACCGTTGATAGACTGCAAAGAAGTTTTAAAGAATCAGTTATGCTTGACGAATTAAGAAAACAAGATAAATTAGAACTTCATTTTATTAGAGAAAATTTAATAATTCATAAAAATTCTAATAGCTCTGAAATTCAAAGATGGGATTTAGCTGTTTTTGTGGCAAAAAGTTTTGTATTGCAGATAAGCGATAATGTTAAAAGAACCTTTGACCAAAAAATAAAAAAAGGCGAAATTACCGGCCAAGCTCCTTTGGGTTATTTGAATGACGAAGACGAAAAAGGCGACAAGGTAGTAATTCCCGATCCAATTAGAAAACAATTTATTGTTAAAATTTTTGAACTATATTCAACTGGCAATTATTCAATGGATAGAATATCTAAAATGATGAAAGACGATGGGCTTAAAAGTAAAAAACAAAATTATTTAAAGATTAGACAAATTGAATCAATTTTAAAAAATCATTTTTATTACGGCCAAAAAATGTGTAAAGGGCAGTTGTTCCCTCATAAATACCAACCCTTAATTACTTATGATTTATTTTTGCAATGTCAAAAAGTAAGAGAGGGTTATCCCAAGAAGCCAAGTAAATATTCAACTAAGCCCTATATTTTTAGAGGTTTGATGACTTGTTCAAAATGCGGTTGTGCGATTACGCCGGAAATTCATAAAGGAAAATATATTTATTATCATTGCACAAACTACAAAAAGAATTGCGAAAAAATATGGGTAAATGAAACAAATTTACTTAAACCGATTAAAAAACTTTTAGGGGGCTTAAAATTGCCACAGGAAAAACTTGAAGAGGTTGTTGAATCACTTAAAACGACCGAACAGGCAAAAAATGAATTTCAAAAAATTCAACTAAAAATATTAAGGGAAGAATATGATGTTATAGAAAAAAGAATTTCAGTTATGTATACAGACCGACTTGATGGGCGTATTACTACGGATATATATGACCAAAAACTTAAAGAATTTAAAGAAAAGCAGTATGATATTTTATTTAAAATCAAACAATTTGATAACGCCAGCAACTCCTATTATATCACGGCAAATACAGTGCTTTCTTTAACTCAAAAAGCCGAAAAAATATTTGAAAGTTCAGAACCGGAAGAAAAAAGACAATTATTGAATTTCTTATTTCTGAACTTAAAATTGGACGGAAAAAACCTCGTATATAAGCTAAAAACACCCTTTAAAGAGGTGCTTTCAGCGAATACTCATCACACTTGGGGTGGCCAACGGGAATTGAACCCGTATCATCGGAACCACAATCCGATGTTCTAACCGTTGAACTATGGCCACCATGATTAAGTCGAAAGTCTAAAGTCGAAAGTCTAAAGTCTAAAAATTAATTAAACCCGATAAAAATAAACTTTCTCCTTAATACCTTCAACTGAAATTTCTTTTTCCGCTTCCATGTTTGGCAAGCGAAAAGCGAAACTGATGATTTGCGCGCCCTTGCGACACTCTCTTTTGAATTTATGTTCCAGTTCCGTCATTGTTTTTATATTCAAATAACAATATATCACATCAGCGTCGTGGATGTCCACTTTAAAAAAATTCTTTTTTAATATTCTGATTTCCGGCATTCCTGATTTGCATAAACTGGCCTGAACGCGAGCGACGATGTATGGCAACAAAGAATATTCCACGCCAATCAAATTCGCTTTTTGATATTTTTTTCTTAACGCGCGTAAAAAACCGGCGCGTCCACATCCGAATTCATAAACAGTCGCATTTTCATCTATCTCCATCTCGTCAACAATTCTTTTAACAATTTTTCCTTTTGTGGAAATGAATGGCGCGAAGCCGCGAAACATAATATTATAAAATTGAAAAAATAAAAACAGAAAAAAGGCAAACAATATTATTAGAGCAAAAATTTGAATCACAAGTTGCATAGCCATAAATTTAATTTAATTTTAAAGCGGGTGCGCCCAGAGGGAATCGAACCCCCATAACCAGCTTAGAAGGCTGGTGTTCTATCCGTTGAACTATGGGCACTTAAAATATTATGACTATAACTTATTTTCTATAATACTTTGCCGCGTCTTCTGGGGATATAGAGTTGATAACTAATCCTGATCCTAATTCAACCCCAGCCCAAACGCTATCTCGCGGTTGTATTTTCAAATAAAGATGTTGATCTTTATCTGACACAACATTGTGAAGAAAATAATTAAAAGAAAGGTCAAGCTCTTGCAACTTTAACAAAATCTTTTTCAATACCTTTGCAAAAGATTTAAATTCATTTTGACTTAAAAAAGTAATATTGTCAAGATGCCTCTTCGGAAACACCCATACTTCATAATGATATTCGCTAGCGTACGGAGCAAAAGCAACGACATAATTATCTTCAAAAATCTTTCTTTTTGACTTCATTTCTTTCTTAATAATGTTGCAATAAGGGCATTCATTATGTTTAATTTTA
Source organism: bacterium (assembly GCA_043820875.1). Lineage (GTDB taxonomy): Bacteria > Patescibacteriota > Patescibacteriia > Patescibacteriales > UBA12075 > JBDRDI01. The sequence continues at coordinate 3,977 of JBDRDI010000034.1, read as the reverse complement.
TACGCTTGCGCTAATCCCATTTCTTCATGGACTTCTGGAGGAATAACTTCTGTGGCAAAAATTTGCGAATGTGCATGTATTATTGAAGCCCCTGCTTTAGACCCCTGATTTTTAAAACAAAGAACATAATTTATTTTTCTATTTTTTGCTATTTCCTTTGTTCTTCTCGCGTACATTTTTAAAACTTGCTCAATATGCGGTTCAGACAAATCAGCCAACTCTTTAGTATGGTCAGGAGTTTCTAAAATAACTTCTTGCGTTCCATAAGCTTTTTTATTGTTAAGCGCTACGGCTGGAAAAATATTTTTTATACTTAAAACATTCCATTTTTTTCTGCTCTTTCCGCCCGAGGCGGATCCGCCTCGGGCGGATATTTCATCAACAACATTTTTTTTATCAATTTTTTCAGGACAAAAAGGACACGCTTTTGTACGCTCAACAATAGTTTCTTCTTTAACATCGCGTGGACGCTTTAATCGTCCGGGTGTAATAATTACATATTTATTTAATAAATAAGCTTTTCGTATTTCTGATTTTTTTGATATTAACATATAATTGATTTGGTTAATTTTATATTTACATTTTAACACATATAAAAAGAGCCCACAATCGCGGGCTCTTTTTACATATACAAATTTTCATGATTATTTCTGTCTAATTCCCATTTTTCCGGATTATTAATAATATACTGCCTAATCCTATTTAATTCATCATTGTTTCGTATAATCCTGTCATGAAATCGCGTTTGCCAAGCAAAAATAATATTATTATTTTTGGCATATTTTGTTACCCCGATTTTAAAACCGCGGATTATTGACGATAAATTTTTTGATTGCGGTCCAAATTTATTCCTATATTCGCCATGTAGGAACGCAAGATTTTGCGTTCCCGCATTTTGCGTTCCTACGATTTTATTATTAATTTTATTCTATTTCCCCAACATCAATTTTCCTTATATCATTATTGGTAATTCCTAATCCTAATTCACGCATAACCCTGAATGCGTCCGCAGGTCTATCAAGATAATAATAACATAAATAATTTTATTTATATTCGTTTTTTTAATTTTTTATAAAAATTTTCCCGCGAGGCGATCATTATAAAAATAATAATTAATTTCTCTTTCTCAATTTTATAAACAATACGATAATCCGTAGAATTAAACACAGCACCAAATTTTAAAATTCCTTGAAAATCATTGCCTTTTAATTTCTTCCCAACATAGGGATTTTCTAAAATCTTTGAAAAACAAAAATGCCTAATAAATTTTTGGGCATTCTTATCTAATTTTTTAAAATCTTTTTTACAGGAATTAGCAACAACAAAATTATACATATTTAAAGATCAAATTCTTTGTCAAATTCTTTCGCGCTAATACATTTTTCTTTATTTTCTTTTAAACTTTTTACTCTTTCTTTTAATTCGCTATAATGTGGTTCGTTATAAATCCAATCATTCAAACCATTGCTTTCTGAATTTGATAAAAATATAGATCTTAAAAGTTGACGAAAAAATTCACTGCGATTAGCAAACTTGCCTAATTTAATCTGTTTATCAACTACTTGAGCTAATTCTTTGTTTAATGAGATGTTATAAGTAATCATAATTGTAAAATTAATTTTTATTATCTATCTTTATTATATCAGATAATAATGTTTTGTCAAGGTATGGCAAAGTTTGCTATGGCTTCATTCAATTTCCCCAACATCAATTTTCCTTATATCATTATTTGTAATTCCTAATCCTAATTCACGCATTACTCTAAAAGCATCTGCAGGACGATTTAGATAATAACCTTTTAGATTATTTGGATTCACATAATACGCTTCGCCGTTTTTCTCAACATCTAACATTATTTTTCCAGACAATCTATCGGGAAATTTTGAATTAATATAATTATTTAATTCGCTATTTTTTATTCCCAATCCCAAATTTCTCATAATACTAAAAGCGTCTGCTGGTCTTCCTAAATAATACTTTTTCTCATTGTCTGGATTAACATACCAGCCCTCGCCGTTTTTTTCTACCTGTAATAAGATATTACCTTTCATTCTTTTTGATAAATTTTTGTCTATTTTGGTGATTAAGAATTTTTCTTCTTGGATAACTTTTTGGCTTTCAGTCGCAGTTTTGATATTTTCTTCATCTCCAGCGACAAATAAACCCAAGGAGCTAATTGCGCTTAAGTCCATATCTTCTAAAATAGACGAGACTCTTGAATAATTATTATTATTGCTATTGTAATTATATGCTATTGAATTATTAAGCCAGCTATTAATTTTATTTACAGATAATATGTAACCCATAGAGTTTAAATCGCCTTTCATCACAGCAGATGGTATTCCAATAAATGTTCCGTTTTTAAGATAAGCTCCACCGCCTGAATTTCCGTACTCAATAATAGCAGTTGTCTTTAAATAATTGCCGTCCACTCCGCTAAAATCCCCGCTAGTATATGTTATTTTTGTACCAAATTTCCCTGGATAACCATAAGTAGTAAGTATCTCGCCTAACTGAATATTACTAGAATTACTTTGAGAAATATTAATTGAAGTTAATATTTTATTGCTTGGATTTCTTAATTTCAAAACCGCTACATCAGCGTCATCTGACACCTTATAAATATCAGCAATTTGTCTATCGCCAAAATACGGCTCATCATCATAATCATCAATAAATCCCATCCAACACCCAGCAGTGCCGTCAATCACATGTTTATTAGTTAATATTGTTCCATCTGAATCAATAATCGTTCCTGATCCTTGGCTTGCCATTGTTTCACTTACAGGACATAAAAGTTTAACTGTTGCTTTGATTATTGAGGATTGATTGATAATTTCTAAATCATCTGATGGGGTTTGAGGTTGGGGTTTGTTCGGGGCTTCACAGTATTGAGATGTTGCAGGAGATGCTGTTTCTGCGGATTGACAATCATAGGTTTTATTACAACTTCTTGTCTTAATTCCTTGCGGGGAGCAGATTCCCCAGTTTCCGCATTGCCAGGTATCTTCTGTGCAGTACGGGGCATAGGTACAGGATTGGGTGGTGGCTGGCGAGGGCGTGTCTATTAAAGAACAATCGTATGTTTTAGTGCAGATTCTTGTTTGTTGTCCGTTGGATGAACAATCACCCCAACTTCCGCATTCCCACACATCTTCGATGCATTCAGGGGTGCAAGATTTGGTTGTTTCTGGTGAGGGAGTATCTGTCAAAGGACAATTATATGTTTTATTACAATTCCTTGCTTGAATTCCATCTATTGAACAAGTTCCCCAATCGCCACAGCTCCATGTATCTTCGATGCATTCTGGAGTACATGTCTGGCTTGTTGAAGGGAACGGGGTGTTTGCATGTTCACAATTAAAAGTTTTATTACAAATTCTGGTTTGATGACCGCCTATTGAACAGGTGCCCCAGCTTCCACATTCCCAAATATCAGAATCACATCTTATTTCGTTATAATTATACTCTTCTAAAATTTGTTCCTGCGTTAATGCTGTGTTGTATATTTTTATTTCATCTAATTCAAAAGCGAGAGAATCAGTTGCATTACAACGTCCAAAATACCATGATCCAGGATCAAATGACCTATTAACACCAGAAGCATATTTTGCCAACTCTCCATTTTTATAAACATAGTATTCGTTTTTATAACCATCACGCAATATAGCAAAATGATGCCAATTATTCCTATCATAAATTTTTATATTTATATTCTCGCTAATCCCATTTGCTACTATAGTTAAATCATCGTCTTCAATGGCTGCGTGAAAACCTGGCGTGATTACGATATGACTACTAGTAAGTTGAGTTTCTTCTGTGTCTTTTACTTTCATTCTAAATAGTAATGTGAACTGAGCCATTTCTGGAATTTCATTTATTTTAATTTGACGTCGATTATTAGCATCATAATAATCAAAACAGTCAAAAAATACTGCACCACCGCTATAACCTCCGCCAACCCATTTGCCCCTAGA
>JBDRDI010000033.1:0-3771 GCA_043820875.1 bacterium | reverse complement strand
AGTTCTTCGTTTAATTCTTTTTTGATTATTGTTCTTACCTTTTGCGCTTTTTTATAATACGCGTCATAATAGCCGGCTGATAAAACATAAGTGCCGAGCATTATCCTTCTTTTGGCTTCCGGACCAAATCTCGCGCCCCGGCTTTTTTTGTAAAAATCCGCAAGATTTTTTGCTTCTTTGCTCCCAAAACCATATCGGACACCGTCAAATCTGGCCAAATTGGAACTGATTTCTGACGGCGTAATAATATAATAAACAGGGATGCCATATTTGGCGTGCGGCAATTTGATATCAATTATTTCCGCGCCTGATTTTTCCAATTGTTTTAACGCATCGTCAAATTTTTCAATCACGCTTTTTTGCGCGCCTTGCAAAAATTCTCTTGACACACCGATTCTCATCTTTTTGATATTCTGACTTATTTCTTTTGTATAATCACTCACTTGACTGTTTGATGTTGTGGCGTCAAGCTTGTCTGGACCGGCGATTACGCCAAGAATAATAGCCGCGTCTTCAGCGGTTTTTGTTATGGGCCCAGGAACATCCGTGGAAGAAGTCATGGCAATCAAACCGAACCGCGAAACTCGACCGTAGGTAGGTTTCAAGCCAGACACTCCGCAAAAAGCGGCCGGACACCTGATTGAACCTCCTGTGTCAGTGCCCATGCTAAAAATACACATGTTTGCCGCGACAGCGGCAGCAGGACCCGAAGAAGATCCGCCAGGGACTCTGTCCAAATTCCAAGGATTGTGAGTCGGCCCAAAAGCGCTGTTCTCTCCAGAGGCGCCATGCGCGAATTCATCCATGTTCGCTTTGGCCAAAAGAACCGCGCCTGCTGATTTTAATTTTTTAATAACAGTTGCATCATATGGCGCGATATAATTTTCCAAAATTTTTGAAGCCGCTGTGGCGCGCACGCCCTTGGCCATAATATTATCTTTGGCTATGAAGGGAATACCAAGCAAAACTCCGTCCTCGCCCTTGGCTCGACGTTCGTCCGCGATCCTCGCGCCATGCCTGGCGCTTTCATCGCAAACAGTCAAACAAGCGTTGATTTTTTTATCAACTTCTTTAATTCTTTTTAAGCAGGCTTCTGTCAACTCAAGAGAGCTGATTTTTTGTGTTTTTAATTTTTCACTTGCCTCTTTGATTGTAAGCTGATTTAAATTCATAGTTTCAAATTTCATATTTACGCCAATACTCTACCAACCTTAATCTGATTGTCTTCCAAGTCCGGCGCTTGGTTTAAAGAACTTTTTATTTCTTCTTTGTTCCAATTTTCAATTTTGTCTTCTCTAAAAATATTTTTCAAACTGGCAACTTGCGCAGTGATACCGACATTCTCAGTATCCACATTTTGTAGCTGGTCAATGTACAATAAAACATCCGACAGTTGGCTACCGTATTTTTTCAATTCTTCATCGCTGAGTTCCAATCTGGCCAAATCCGCGATATGTTCTATTTCTTGTTTAGTTAACATGATTATATTATTTTTATTATATCATCTTTAAAAGCTCTTCTTCGTTTAAAATCTTCACCCCCAGTTTTTGTGCTTTTTCATATTTACTTCCAGGCTCTGCCCCTGTCACTAAAAAGTCAATTTTTTTGCTAACGGCAGAGGAAACCTTGCCGCCCAATTCTCTTATTTTAGCTTTTGCCTCGTCTCTTGTCAATCCGGATAAAGTTCCGGTCAAAACGAATGATTTTCCTTTCAGACTTTTCTTCTCAAAAACTGTTTTTCTGCTCTTCAATATTACATTATTTTTTTCTAATTTGGCTAATATTACAATGTTTTTATAGTCATGAAACCAATCGTAAATGCTTTTTGCCACCACCCCGCCAATATCTTCTATTTTTTCAAAATCTTCCAGTTTATATTCTTTTATTTTTTTTAACAGTTCGTTTATTTTTTTACTTTTTAAATTCAGTTTTTCTTCCAAAGCGATGGCGGTTTCTTCGCCCACGTGCCTGATACCCAAACCAAAAATAAATTTTGACGTTTCAATCTCTTTTTTATTCTGAATTGAATCAACCAAATTTTTTGCCGACTTGTCGGCAAATCTTTCCAGCGCAACAAGATCGCCTTCACTTAACGTATAAAAGTCAGCGATGTCATTTACCAAGCCGTTTTTAAATAACTGTTCAATAATTTTCGGACCAAGTCCGGGAATATCCAAAGCACCTTTTGATGCCCAATGCGACAGTCTTCGCAAATTAACCGCGTAACAATTTTTGTTTCCGCATCTAAAAGCCACTTCACCTAAAACTTTTTCCACCTTATTGCCACAGACCGGACATTTTTCCGGAATTGGAATATTTTTTTCTTTGCCAGAACGAAGACCGGATAAAACCTTGGAAACTTTGGGAATCACGTCTCCGGCTCTTTCAATAATTACCGTATCACCTATTTTTAATTCCAGTCTTTCAATTTCGTCCATATTATGAAGAGTGGCATGAGAGACAACGACGCCGCCGACATTCACGGGTTGCAAAACCGCCACCGGAGTCAAAACTCCGGTACGGCCGACTTGCCAATGGATTTCTTGAACTATTGTTGTTGCTTGCTCGGCTGGAAATTTATATGCCATCATATATCTGGGACCTTTGCCGACAACCCCCAATATCGGCCACAAAAGAAGGTCGTTCACTTTCACCACCAAGCCATCCACCAAAAAAGGCAATTCATCACGGCGCGTGCGCCAGTGCTCATGCAGTTTGTTCACCTCGGTTATGTTGGCACAGACACTGCTATTTTTCAAAGTCTTCAACCCTAAAATTTTCACCAATTTTATTTTCTGTTCTTGAGTTTTAAAAATATTTTCTTCTTCACCTACAATAATTTCATAAGCATAGAAAACTAGTCGACGAGAAGCAGTCAATTTGGAATCCAGCTGGCGGATTGAACCGGCCGCGGCATTGCGCGGATTGGCCAGCTTTTGTTTCCCTTCTTTTTCGTATTTTTTATTAAGCTCTGCAAAAACTTTTTTCTCCATCAAGACTTCCCCTCTGATTTCAACCCGGCCTAATTCAATAGCGCTCGTGATCACAGCGATTTGAGAATCAGTAAAACCGGCTTCGCGCAATTCTAGCGCAACCGGGTTTGCTAATTTTAATGGGATGCTCTCAATGGTTTTTAAATTTTGGGTTACATTTTCACCGATTATTCCGTCTCCTCTCGTGGCACCCAAAGTGAATTCTCCACGTTCGTAGTGCAATACGATAGCCAAGCCGTCCAGTTTTAATTCACAAAAATAATTTATTTTTTTCTCGCCATTCAAAATTTTTTTTATTCTATTCTCCCAGTCCTCCATGTCAACCACGGAAAAAGCGTCAAACATGGAAAGCATTGGAACGTTGTGCTTGCTTTTTTCAAATCTATCCAAAGGCGCGCCGGCAACTCTTTGTGTCGGCGAATCAGAGGAAACAAATTCCGGATAGGCTTGCTCCAACTTAAACAATTCATCTTTCAAACTGTCCAAAGCCGCGTCAGAGATTTCTCCTTGGTCTAAAACGTGATAGAGATATCTATAATGATTAACTTCTTTTTTTAATTTTTCTATTCGCTTTTTTGCTTCATCTTTATTCATATTTATAAAAAACTAATAGCTTACCTTAATCACTCGGTTTAAATCATTATTCGGCTCTCTGGGGTCAACATAGCTCCCTGCTGAATAAATATTTATTTTCCCAGACTGCTCTTCATATCTTAATGAATATGACGAACTATTGGACAATGTTTGGTAATTGAATTCTCCTCCTTGGCACGCCGCG
>JBDRDI010000032.1:0-13192 GCA_043820875.1 bacterium | reverse complement strand
GCGCGTTTCTTTTTCTTTTATTAAGCGCGATTATTTTAGTTTTATGGATTTCAAAAAATCTTCCCGAACCGGATAAATTATTAAGCAGAGAGGTGGCTCAAAGTACCAAAATATATGATCGAACAGGAGAAGAAATCCTCTATGAAATTCACGGCGAAGAAAAACGCACCTTAGTAAAACTTGATGAAATCCCGGATCATGTTAAATGGGCGGTTATCTCAATTGAAGATAAAGATTTTTATCATCACAAGGGAATCAGTTTGTGGGCCATTGCCAGAACCGCTTTTGGCAGAGTTTTTTTAGGCAGGGGGGGTGGCGGTTCTACTCTTACTCAACAATTTGTCAAAAATGCCATTCTTACTTCTGAACAAACTTACATTAGAAAAATAAAAGAAGCGATTCTTGCTTATAAAATTGAAAAAAAATATACCAAAGACGAAATATTGCAAATGTATTTAAACGAAATACCGTATGGCTCAACAGCCTATGGCGTAGAAGCAGCCAGCCAAAGATTTTTTGGTAAAAGTGTACGCGACGTAAACATCGCCGAAGCCGCTGTTTTGGCCGCCATCCCACAAGCACCAAGCAAATATTCTCCCTATGGCCCCAATAAAGACTTACTTGTTGGCAGACAGGCATACGTATTGGACCTAATGAACAAGCAGGGATATATCACAGAACAAGAAGCAGAAGACTTTAAAAATTACCAAGTGGAGTTTAAAAAACCGAAAGAAAATATCAAAGCGCCTCATTTTGTCATGCTGGTTAAAGAGATTCTTTCCGATAAGTACGGAGAAAAAATGATTGAGCAGGGCGGATTAAAGATAATCACTACGCTTGATTTATACAAACAAGAAATTGCCGAGGAAGTTATCACTGCAAAAACAAATGATTATGAAGAAAAATATAACGCAACCAACGCATCTCTTGTTTCCATTGACCCCAAAACAGGGCAAGTCCTGGCCATGATTGGATCAAAAGATTATTTTGATGAAGAGATAGACGGTCAAGTTAATATCACCACCAGCAAAAGACAACCCGGCTCTTCAATGAAGCCGTTGGCATACGCAACCGCATTCTTAAAGGGCTATAACCCAAACACAATACTTTTTGATGTATCCACAAATTTTTCAAACAATCCGAGCGAGCCATACGCGCCGAATAATTATGATTTAAAAGAACGCGGTCCCGTAAGCATGCGACAAGCTTTGGCCGGATCATTAAATATCCCGGCGGTAAAAACATTATATTTGGCTGGAATAAACAATGTTTTAGATTTGGCGCAAGCCCTGGGATACACCACCCTCAATGACCGCGATCGATTTGGTTTGTCGCTGGTTTTGGGCGGAGGGGAAGTAAAAATGATTGAACACATCAACGCCTTTAGCGCCTTTGCCAGAGAGGGTGAAATCCGCCCGATATCGGTTATTTTAAAAGTTGAAGACGCGCAAGGGAATGTCTTGGAGGAATTTCAAGACAACGTCAAAAAAACACTTGCTCCAAAAATTGCCCGAGAGATAAATAGCATACTGTCGGACAATAACGCTCGAGCGTATGTCTTTGGAGCGTCAAACTGGTTGACTCTTGGTAATCGACCGGTGGCCGCCAAAACCGGCACAACCAACGATTATCGCGATGCTTGGACAATTGGCTACACACCTTCAATCGTCACCGGCGTCTGGGTCGGCAATAATGACAATACGGCAATGAAAAGAGGTGCAGACGGAAGCATTGTGGCTGCGCCGATTTGGCACGACTATATGCAAGAAATTTTGGGTGATACACCAATAGAATATTTTAAATCCCTTGAGATTCCTTCAACAGACAAGCTAATGGTGGGCGGACAAACAGGACTGGAAAAAATCGTCAAAATTGACTCTGCTACCGGCCTTTTGGCAACCGAATTTACACCGGCAGAATCAATTGTGGAAAAAACTTTTTTGGATCCACATTGTATTTTATATTTTGTAAATAAAAATGACCCCCTGGGCCCACTTCCCGAAAACCCGAGCGCTGATTCGCAATTTAATCTCTGGGAAACGGGAGTTTTGGAATGGGCAAAAAAACAAAACTTCGCGACATCTTCTCCTCCAACCGAAACCGACAACATACATACACCCGAAAACATGCCAGACATCACCATCATTACTCCAGTAAACAAAGAAAAAATTTCCACCCGCATTTTAATATCACAAGTGGAAGCAACAGCGCCAAGAGGAATTAACCGTGTTGAATATTATTTAAATGACATTTTAATCTCCACAAATTATGTCTACCCCTATGGTCTTAAAACAAATATTACTTTTTTAAATAATGGTTTTCATAATTTGAAAGCGCGCGCTTGCGACGATGTTAATAATTGCTACTCAGAAGAAATAGAATTTAATTTTAATCTTCCAAACAATAAAAACAACAAACAAAAAGTTTCTGTTTTATTAATTGAACCAATGGGTGGTGTGGCCATATCTGATGCTGACTTCCCTTTACCAATTAAACTAACAGTTGATAATCCAACATCAGCCGGACAAGCAAATTTTTATTATATAAAAGAAGAAGATGGCGCCACTGCTGTCTTAATCTCCTCTGTCCAGCCGATTGAAAACGGAACCATATCAACAAACTGGAAAAACGTTCCACCATCCGGAAGTTATAAAATATATTCCGAAGTAATCACCTGGTCCGGAGAAAAAATAAAAAGCAACGAAATATTAATCACGGTCACCAATAACATTATCGGTGCTCCATAGAATAAAATTAAAAAATAATAGACAATAAAAAAATACCACAGATAAATATCCGCGGTATTTTTTTATTGCTTAATCGGCATCACAATATATAAATAACCATCTTCTTTTTCCGGGCGCAAAACACAGGGTGTGTTATTATCAATAACGTCAATCACCACGTTGTCCCCGTCAATATTCCCCAGCCCGTCAAGAAGATATTTATAATTCACCACAATACCATTGTCCACTCCATTCACACTTGATTCTATTTCTGTGGTGTTTTCTCCTGTCTGTCCCGAAGTTGAAGTAATAACTATTTTATTTTTCCCTAATGGAAAATCAAGATTCACGTCATTAATCCCTGCTTTGGAAAAAATCGCAGAAGCCTTAACCGCCCTGATAAATTCTTTTTTGTCTATGGTCGCTCTAGTTTTAAAAGTTGTTGGAATAATTTGTTTATAGTCCGGATATTGTCCCTCTATCAAGCGCGATATTAATTCAATATTCCCCATCTTAAACATTATTTGATTATCAGAAAAAGAAATATCCACCTCTTTTGTGGCGCCCATCTCGCCATCATCAACCAAAGCAATAATTCTTAAAAATTCTTGAACGGTTTTTGCCGGAACAACAATCTTCTTACCTTGCCCGTCTAATAATTGCGCGCTTTTATTTTTTATTTTTATTTCTTTTTCAGCTAAACGATAGCTATCTGTGGCCGCAAAAATAATCTTATCTTCCTCAACGCCAAATAAAACACCGGAAAGCTCGGCCCTTGTTTCACTAACCGATACGGCAAAAACAACTCGCGACAAAGCATCTTTAATCTCCCCACTGTCCACCCTGACAAAGCTCCCCTTTTCCACCCCAGGAATCAATGGAAACTCTTCCGCGTTTTGGCCGTTAATAATTGTTTTATAATTATCACATTTTATTTTCAACTTTTCATCCTCTTTTTTAATTTCAATTTTTTGATTTGGCAATAAAGAAATGTAATCGGAAATTAATTTGGAATCAACCGTAAACTCACCCTCTTTTTCCACCTTCCCACGAACCTGACACACCACACCTATTTCCAAATCAGTTGCCACAAGCACAATACCTCCTCCATCTGTTTTAATTAAAACATTATTTAAAATTGGTAAATTCATGTTTTTGCCAGCCACTCTTCCGGTTATTAATAAACCTTTTTTGAAATTTTCTTGCATGCTAGATATCTCCATATGTATATACTGTTTATATATTATTATATTATATAATTTACGTTAATAATAAGCGTTGTTGATAAGTTTATATCTTATTTTTTTGTTTAATCTTGGTTTTAAAATAACCAACAGTGGTTGTGTGTCTTTGGTGTTTTGTTGGTTGGTGCTTTGGGGACAATTTTCTTTTCTGTTGGTTTTTAACAATTGGTCAACACCTTATTAGCAGTTATTATACAGGGCTTGTTTTATAGAATCTATGTCTTGTTTTATTCTTTCGTTTTTTTCTAATTCACCTTCAATTTTATTATAAGCATGAATGGCTGTGGTGTGGTCTCTCCCGCCGACTTCTTGTCCGATGGTTGGGTATGAAGCATTAATTTCTTTTCTCATTAAATACATAACAATTTGTCTTGGATAAACAAGTTCTTTTTTTCGTGATTTTCCCACAATATCTTTAATATTAATATTAAAAAACACAGAAACTGAATTAATAATGTCTTTATTTGATGTTGACTTTGACTTAACATTAGATATAATATTACTCAAAACGTTTTTAATGGAATCAATCGTCGGTTTGGAATTGTTAAATTCATGAGAAACAACAATTCTATTTAACGCACCCTCCAATTCCCTGATATTGTTTTGAACATTGTTGGCAATAAAATACAACATCCCCAGCTCCAATGAATAATTTTTTTCTCGACACTTGGACTCCAAGATGGCTACGCGAGTTTCTATGTCTGGGACAGTAACATCGGCGATCATACCCCACTCAAACCTGGACAAAAGTCTTTTTTCCAGGGCTGGGATTGATTTTGGCGGGCGGTCAGATGTTAAAACTATTTGTTTATCGGTTTGGTGCAACTCATTAAAGGTGTGAAAAAATTCTTGTTGAGTTCCGTCTTTCCCAGCCATAAATTGGATATCATCAATAAGTAAAATATCAACATTTCTATATTTTTCTTTAAAACTGTTTGTTTGCCCGGATTTTATCGCCGCTACATAGTCATTGGTAAATTTTTCACAAGTTACATAAAGGACTTGGCCCCCCTTTTGGGAAATTTCATGACCGATAGCTTGTAAAAGATGGGTTTTTCCAAGACCAACGCCTCCATAAATAAATAAGGGGTTATAGGCCCTTCCGGGATTTGAGGCTACTGCTCGGCTGGCGGCATGAGCCAATTCATTTCCTTTGCCGACAATAAAATGATCAAACATGTATTTTGTATTCAACCCAAAGCGGTTTAGTGGAACACTTTCAGTTTCGTTTGTTGTTGGTTGAGCTGTTTCGTTGTTTACGAAAGAATTCTCCGGCGTGTTTTTCCGCATCTCTACTTTATAAAAAATCTCTTTTATTTTTGTGTTTCCAATATTTTCCACGGCCTTGGCAATTTTGTCGTGGTATTTTTTTTCCAACCAAGTTTTGGTAAAAGCGTTTGGGACACAAATTATTACTCGGTCTTTTTCAAAAGAAGAAATGAAAGTGTTTTTAAACCAGGTGGTAAAATTTGCGCGAGAAAGACCTATCTCAATTTCGCCAAGCACAGCTTGCCATAGTTGATCATTGTTCATAATAATTACGATTAAAAAGAGTAAAAAGATTAACGTTTGAAGTATATCAGTAATTTTAAAATTATGAAACCCCCAATTTGTTTAAAAGATGTTGATAAGCTGTTAATAAGTTAAATAAAATATTACAGGCAAAACCATGCTAATTTTTTTGTTAAGCTGGGTTTTAAAACCTATCCTAACAAAAAAATTAGCATGGTTTTGCCCCCGTATGAAGCATAAATTTACCCAAAGATGTTAAAAGAGATAACGCGCATTGACTTCTAAAAATAAAAATGTTATGTTATTATTGTTTTATAAATAAAATTATTATTAAATTTTTATATGCCGAAGAGAACTTTTCAGCCAAATGCCAAAAGAGCAAAGAAAAAACATGGGTTTATGAGCCGTATGAGGAAAAAAGATGGTCAGGATGTTTTGAAGCGTCGTAGAAAAAAAGGTAGAAAAAAAATCGTAAAATAAATTCAATTTGTCGTGCCACACGAGACAGGTTTTAAACTGAAACAAGTTTGAAACTTGTTTCTACAAGCAACCTGCTTATTGAATATTTTATTTATGATTAGCAAAAATAACAGAATAACCAAAGACAAGGAATTTGAAAAAATTTTTAAAACCGGGAGGTCAAGCTATAATAAAACTACCGGCATGAAGGCGTCTTCCAATGACTTGGGTGTTTCCAGGGTTGGTATAATTGTTAGTAATAAAGTAAGTAAAAGCGCGGTTATAAGAAATAAAATCAAGAGAAGAATAAGATACGTGATGGAAAAAAAAATAAAAGAAATAAAAAATAAAGATATTGTTATTATCACTTTTCCAGCCACTGTTGAAAAAAGTTTTGATGAAATAAAACAATCAATTGAAGAAAATTTAGAGAAATTAAGATTGTTTTAATAACATGATAAAATATTTAATTATTAGCATATTAAAGTTTTATCAAAAGACATTTTCTCCGGATCATGGCTTTTTTAAGCACTTGCACCCTTTTGGTTATTGTCGATTCAAACCAACTTGTTCGGAATATGCCATAGTCTCAATAGAAAAATACGGAGTATTAAGAGGGGTGGGAAAAGCTTGTTGGCGCATTTTACGATGCAATCCATGGAATAAGGGCGGATGGGACCCCGTGTGAAGTCCAAAGTCGAAAGTCCAAAGTCGAAAGTCGTTAGCATAATGACATTTAGATTTAAAAATAATTTTATTTATTATTGGACTTTAGACTTTTAACTTTAGACTTTAGACTCAAACGTATATGTTCCAAACATTTTTTTATCAGCCGATGCTGAATTTACTTGTTTTTTTGTATGATATTATTCCTGGGCACGACTTGGGGGTGGTTATTATTGTTTTAGCTATTTTAATTAGGTTGGCATTATACCCTTTAACAAAAAGCATGTTAAAGTCTCAAAAAGCCTTGCAAGAATTACAGCCGAAAATAAAAGAAATACAGAAGAAATATCCAAAAAAGGAAGATCAAAGCAAGGCTATGTTGGAACTTTATAAAAATAATAAAGTAAATCCTTTTTCTTCCTGCCTCCCGCTTATTATCCAGATGCCTTTTTTAATTGCGATTTTTCAAGTATTAAGAAATGGTTTTGGAAACGGAACATTGGACCTGGTTTATTCTTTTGTTTCCAGGCCGGATTCAATTAACCATATTTCATTCGGCGTTTTTGATTTATCAGCTCCGCACAATGTAGCTTTAGCGATTTTAGCCGGTTTGGCGCAGTTTTGGCAATCTAAAATGATGTTGGCCAAGCGCCCGGAAATAAAAGCAGATGAATCTCGGGATGAAGACATGACCGCCATTATGAACAAGCAGATGACCTACATGTTTCCCCTATTAACCATTTGGTTCTCATATTCTTTCCCGTCCGGACTCGCCCTTTATTGGCTCATGACCACCTTGGCCACAGTCGCTCAACAAAAGATGATATTTAAAAAAAGCCCAGAAGAAGAAGTTGTTTAATAATAAAATATAGCAAAAACCGGCCTCGTAAGGTCGGTTTTTTTGTTGTGCTCTTGACTTCTTTTTTTATTTTGTTATTATGTAATTAATGGCTCGAAAAAGCTAGCCGTTCGAGACAGTTGTAGTGCCTCTAAATTCAACTGGTTGGATTGGGGGAAGGGCTAGCATTATATAAAAATCAATATTGTTCCAGAGACCATGACGACCTGCTCGCAAAAGAGGTCGTCTTTTTTTATTATTTTTGGCTTCCTTATTGTTTTTAAAATTAGGAGCCAAAATAAAAGCGCAGCGTCTCTTTGAAATTTACTCAATTTTTGTTTTTTCCAGTTTATCAGTAAAATGTTCAAACAAATCTCTAAACAATTTGATTAAATGGGCAATAAAATTATTGTTATCGCTATCATAATGCTGATTTTGAATGTCAACTAACAATGCACCGATACAACGCTCGGCCATCATCATATTAAATTTTCTTTCAAAACCAGAATCCTGTATTACGATTGGAAGCTTTTTATATTTTTCAAGCCAACTTTGCAGATATTTAATAATTTGTTTGATATCCACGCTTTGGTCGCGCAAACTTTTAATTCCCGCCCAAAGATGAAATGTCGTATCATAAAATTCAGGGCGATAAGACCAATACAAATTTGACATTAATACGTATTCTTTATCCGACAATTTGAAAATATCATCATAGGTGAAATGTCCGTGCATGAACTTCATTTTTATTGATGGCAAATGTTTGCCAGCCAGAGAAAGAAATTTTTCCACATTTTTAACTTCAGCTTCAGCCAGATGTCCTTTGGATTGCGCGATTTTTGCCCAAAGGGAAACACGCTGGGCGGTAAAAACTAAACT
This sequence comes from bacterium, assembly GCA_043820875.1. GTDB lineage: Bacteria > Patescibacteriota > Patescibacteriia > Patescibacteriales > UBA12075 > JBDRDI01. The sequence goes on along the minus strand of JBDRDI010000032.1, from coordinate 4,868 downwards.
GCTCTGTTCATTCGGCTCTCGCTCAATAAATGAATCGCGCAAACATTTAGTCTTGTATTCCTGATAGAGAGCGCAAAAATCTTTTATTTGATTTTGATTGGCGAAAGGAGGTTGATAAATTTGTGGCGCGTCAATATGTTCCAAAAGCAAATAGCCATAGCCGTCTTTTTCGTTCCACTTTGAACTGTCGTATATTTTTGGCAATCTGATTTTTGTGCTCTCGTTCTGGTCGTTAAACCTGCCAATCATGTCAAGCTCATCAACATCTGGCTGAAGCCCTTGGATTTTCAACACAGCTGGATTATCCTGCCAAACGCCCTTGTAAATAAAGCTACCAACTTTATCTTTATCATAAATCTGACCGCGAAAAATTTCTTTTTCTGGCTGGAAATTTGTTTTGGTCGTTATTTCGTCGAGCACTCTTTGTTCACTATCTGCAAAATTGGCGTGCTCAAAGTATTTTTCAGTAATTTTATTGCCCATGTTTAGTTGTATTAAAAAACAAAAATTGAGTAAAATTTCGCCTAACTGGTTTTTATACGCAAACATTGCGTATAACATTACAAATCGTAATGTTATACGCACTATTTTAAGATAAAATAAAATTTTATCTTTTTTTCATCTTTGACTTGCTATAGTGTTATTATAGCAATAATTATTAATAAATCAATGCAAAAATATGGAAAATTTTAAAACAAAAGAGAAATATTTGGAGGATGTAAAAAATGAATTAATCTTAAAAAATTATAGTCGTAAAACCATTAAGGCTTATTTATCGTGTTTAAATGATTATTTTAGGTTTATTGGTAATAATGTTTTTATAACCAACGATGAGTTTATAAAAAAATATTTATTAAGTAAATTTGAAAAAGATTATTCTTCTCAGACAGTAGCGCTCTATTTAAATTCTATAAAGTTTTTTTATCGTTCAGTTGTAAAAATAAATTTTAAAATTGATATTAAGGTTCCTAAAAGAAATAAAAAATTGCCGGTTGTATTGTCCAGAGAAGAAATAGATGAGATATTAGCTAACATTAATAATAAAAAGCATTTTTTAATTATTGCCTTAAGCTATGGAGCAGGTTTGCGAATCAGCGAAGTAATAGATTTAAAAGTAAAAGATTTAAGTTTAGATGAATTAATTATTCATTTAAAAGCCGCAAAAGGCAAAAAGGACAGGATTACAATTTTTTCAGAAAAATTAAAAAAAGACATAATAAATATTGTTTTTATAAAAGACAAAGATGATTATGTTTTTCAGAGCGAAAGAGGCGGAAAATTATCCACGCGCACAGTACAAAAAATTTTTGCAAATGCATTAAAAAAAGCCGGAATTAAAAAAGACGCTACTTTTCATTCTTTGCGCCACAGTTTTGCCACTCACCTGCTGGAAGACGGCGTTGATATTCGTTATGTGCAAAGTTTGCTGGGACATGAAAATATTAGAACTACTCAGATGTATACAAAGATTACAAGTTATGGAATTAAAAAAATAAAAAGCCCTTTTCGCAACAAAAATTGACAACCACTAATTATTAACATACTCTAAAAACATAGTTTAGACACACTTTAGACTTTCGACTTTCGACTTTAGACTAAGTTTATGATCGGCATATTTGACTCCGGCTTTGGCGGACTGACAATTTTAAATCAGCTTATTAAAGACTTGCCTGAATATGACTATGTCTACTTGGGTGATAGCGCGCGTTCTCCGTATGGAAACAAGTCGCAGGAGGCGATTTATAAATATACGGAAGAGGCGGTTGATTTTTTGTTTAAAAAAGGGTGTGAGTTGGTTATTGTTGCCTGCAATACCGCGTCAGCCAAGGCATTGCGGAAAATTCAGCAAGAATATTTGCCAAAAAATTATCCGAACAAGAGAGTTTTGGGTGTCATTATTCCGGCCGTGGAAATGGTCGCGGAAAAATTAAAAAATAATAAATCAAAAAAAATCGGTCTCATTGCTACTCGTTCCACAATTGAGTCTGGCGTGTATGAAGCAGAAATCTCAAAATTGCTGAAAGATTTTGAAATTTATAAAAACGCCGCTCCCCTGCTTGTGTCATTGGTTGAAGAAGGATGGATCAAAAAAGCGGAAACAAAAAAGATTTTAAAAAATTATTTAAGACCGTTGAAAGAAAAGAAAATTAACGTTTTAATTTTGGGTTGTACGCATTATCCGTTTTTGTTAAAACAAATCAAAGTCGTCATGGGTAAAAAGGTTTTTATAATTAACACGCCGGAAATTGTCGCGGATAAATTAAAAAATTATTTAGAAAGACATCCGGAAATAGAAAAAAAGATTTCCAAAAATAAAAAAAGAGTTGTCTTTACCACAGACGACCCTCGGAGGTTTAAAATCTTTTGTCAAAAATTTTCTCAAATTAAATTTCAAAAAATAGAGAAAGCATTATTATAGTTCGCGTTTAAATTTTTCTGTCTTTACCAACAATCATATTTATTTTTTCTTTGGCAATACTGATTTCTGCCGGAGCATCAATTTTTATTGAGCCATCAAGTATGATCGGCTTATTTTTATTTATAATATTAAGTTTATTGAAAGAAAATACGCTTTTTGATTGGTTTTTTTGCGCGCCCGGAAAAAAATTCAGCCCATTTCCCGAATTAATAAACAGCTCTAGCTCTCCATCTTTTGCGTCGTGTTTTACTCCGTGAGGAAAGGAAGCTTCCACTGGGATATTTACAACATAGATGTCCCCTTTTTCCATAATTTCAATTGAATAATTTTCATCAATTTCAATGGTGGTACCGTTTGTCGGGATAGTTGCTTCGGTTAAAAAATAATGATTATTGACGCGTCCCAAATCAAGCTGTTCTATTCTTCGAGACGACAAAGTGTCGCAAGCCTCTTCTTCCGGCTTGATGCCCAAAAACTCGGCAATACTATTGTCTTTTTTCCCAACAGGAATGAAACCCAACGGAATATCGTGCGACAGTTCGTTTAAGGAAGAAAGTTTTGCTATAGCATTGACAATTTGATTTAAAATATTATTTGATCCCACGGCAGTTATTGTTTTTACGGTTTTTTTCAGTTCATTTTCCACTATATTATAAACCGAATTCATTATCCCCAAGCGGACGATTTTGCCATTCAGCCCAAGGTCGGTAATTCTTGTTTCGATTTTTGCTACTTGGTTCTCAAATTTTTTTTGGCTGACGTACGAATCATAAATGTAAACATGCATAACAGATGTCGGATTTTAGATATCGGATGGCGTATATCTTGATCCGTTTATTACTAATGTTTTTTTATTTCGCTGTCATTCTCTTTTTCCATTGGCAACATGCTACATCTGCCATTTAGCACTGCGCCTTTTTCAACTGAAATTTTTGCCGCCTCCACGTCGCCAAATATTTTTGCGGAAGATAAAATTTCCAAATAACCGACCACCTTAATGTTGCCGGTAACTATCCCCCCGACTTTTGCGTCGTGCGCCGCGATGGTCGCTGTAATTTTTGCTTTATTGCCGATAAGCAAAGATTTCTCGGTTTTAATGCTCCCCTCCACAAGACCTTCAATAATAATATTACCTTGTCCGTGAAAGTTCCCCTTTACTTTGATTGATGGGCCAATAATTGTTTCAGCATCTTTAATTGAAATTTCCGATTCACTGTTTTTAAACATAAATTTATATGAATTATTAATAAATTTATATATATCATAGCAGTAATTTATAAATATTAAAAGAGCTGGATATTTTTTTGTTGCAAAATATACTTTAATATTATATGATAAAAAAAATTGTCCCCGTAGTTCAAATGGATAGAACGGAAGCCTCCTAAGCTTTAAATCCATGTTCAATTCATGGCGGGGACACAGGATGAGTATAAAGTTGAAAGTATAAAGTTGAAAGTTTTTTAAAAATTTATATAAATTTATGAAAGTTGAACGATTTGAAGATCTGATTGCCTGGCAAAAGGCTGAGCAATTAACTCTTTTTGTTTATTTGTTGTTAAAAGAAAATAGAGATTTTAATTATAAGAAGCAAATTGAACGAGCAGCTGTTTCAGTAATGAATAATATCGCGGAAGGATTTGAAAGAAAAACAAATAACGAGTTTAAAAATTTTCTATTTATTGCCAAAGGATCATGTGGTGAAGTTAGGTCAATGTTACATCTTGGTCTTAAGTTAAATTATATATATAGACAAAATTACGAAAAGGCTTATAATTTAACTATAGAGATATCAAGAATTTTATCAGGTTTGATAAAGTCAATCTAAACAAAAATTTTTAACTTTATACTTTTAACTTTATACTATTCTTGGGCCATTAGCTCAGCTGGCTAGAGTACTTCCATGGCATGGAAGGGGTCAAGGGTTCGAATCCCTTATGGTCCACCGTTTTCAGATTTCAGATTTTAGATGTCGGATATTTTAGGTCTATGTCAATATTTTCTTTAATGTTAGCCAAAACTAAAGAACAGTTTTAAGGTTGACAGACCTTTTTTAAGATGTTATACTTTTTTAAGTTAAACTATTTTTTTATTTACTGCTCATTGAAAGAGAGGAAAAATGAAGTGCCAAATTTGCGAAAAAGAAGGTAAATGTGAAACTATTTATTTACATGTGCCAACTGCTTTTATAGAAGATAAAGATCTCAAGAAAGTTAATGGTCATTTTTCTTGGCCGGATGGTAGAAAAAAAGAGGTTTCGCTTTTTTCTTTCCGCGTCTGTGAAAAATGTCTCAAAGATTTTGGAGATATTTTAAAAAGCTGGATTAGAGGTGCCCTTCGGGAATCTTGATAAAAAAAGAATACTTAATATTTATTTTGTCCATTCCCCTGTCCCCGTCACATCTTCGGATGCTTGACGGGTTTTTTTATAAAAATTTTATCTTTTCTTCAT
>JBDRDI010000031.1:0-3313 GCA_043820875.1 bacterium | reverse complement strand
ATTTGCCATCATCAATTTTTAATTTTTGTTTAATATTATAACTTTTAAATTCTTGTAAATCCATATTTTTAGGCGCGTAACTCTAAATTCATAAAAACATTTTATCTGTCTCTATTGTTTATAAAACTCCCCATTCATCTTCTTATTCCCCTCCCCAACCCCAAACTCTCCATCCTCAATCTCGCTTAAATTGACATAGAGCTGGTTTTTATTGAGAAGGTCAAAAAGAATCCGTTGTTGTTTGGCAAGGGATAATTTTTTAAATTCGCTGATATTTTTATCAAATTCTTCAGGCTTGACCATATAATTTATAAAACCCTTGTCTTTAATATCTGCCCAAACCTTTAATAATTGCATTGTATTTTTTACCTTTTGAATCTTATCAACGAATAGTTCGTTATATCTCATCAACTCGCAATAAATAAAATCATCTTTTATTTTCTCTTTTTCAATAACCTTTTTAACCCGCTCAACTGTAATTTTTTCCACATAATCCATTTGCTCGCATAAAATAAATTTTCTGTTCCCGCCGTCTTCTTTGTTTAATTCCAAAACAGCTTGGGCGGTTGTGCCGGAACCGGCAAAAAAGTCTAAAATAATTTGATTCTTTGTATTTCCAACTTTTAAAATTTCTTTTATTAGATTTACAGATTTTGGATTATCAAATTGTCCTTTTCCTAATAAACTTGATATTTCTTCATTAGCCTTGTGAGTACTGCCAACTTTATCAAAAGTCCAAACGGACCCGACTGTTTTTCCCTGCTTCACTTCCGATAAAAATGTTTTTGCATTTGGAGTCGCGTTGTTGTCTTTTCCAAAATAAATCCTATTTTCTTTATCCATTCTTTTCAGAGTTTCTGTTGAAAATCTGGGGTATCTTCCACTTGGTGCTTTCCATTTAATTCCATTTTGAAAAACAAATTCATACTTTCCTTTTTCAGTTCCACTTTTTGCATGTAGTGGCGTTGCTTTCCATAATCCTCTTGGATCATTATCTGGATTTTTATAAGCACTGTCCATTTTTTTTGTTCTATTTAAAAGTCCGATATTAAAATTATCTTTATTTTTTGAAAAGAAAATTATATTTTCATGTTGTGTTGAAACATATTTAGCATCATTTGAAGTTGTATATTTACTATGCCAAATAATATTCGCTACAAAATTTTCTCTCCCAAAAATCTCATCCATTAAAACCTTTAAATACGCCTGTTCGTTATCATCGCAAGAAATAAAAATAACTCCGTCATCGCGGAGCAATTCCCGGGCGATTTCCAACCGATTCTTCATAAAAGTAAGCCAAGTGGAATGATTAAAATTGTCATTATAGCCAAAAGAATCATTGCCGGTGTTGTAGGGCGGATCAATATAAATGAGTTTTATTTTATTTTGAAATTGTTGCTTTAAAGAGTGCAGAGCCAAAAGATTATTGCCTTTGATGATTAGATTTTCGCGGATTAGTCCGTTTTCGTCTCGTTTAAGAAATGGATTCCCGCCTTCGCGGGAATGACAAAGCGCGGAAACGCCTTTTTGGGAGTATCTTTTCCAATTCGTCAAAACCTTGGGCGCCAGCAATTTATTAATCTCATCTTGAGCCAAAATCTCATTAAAAAATATCTCTTTGCGCTTTATATTATCTTTTGTCTGTCCGGCCTCTAAAATACAATCCTTAAACGGCCAGACCAAAACCGCTTCTTTCCGTTCGTTTAAAAATTTGCCGCCAATATTCAAACCGATTTTATTGCGATATTTGGTATAAGAATCAGCCAAAAAATTTTTATCCTGAATATAACCGACAAAATCATTGATATTAAAAACAAGCGCGTCTTTGACTTGTTCAAAGAATTTGATTTTAAATTTTTTTTGAGAAAGCAATAATTCAACCAATTTTTTATCCGCTTTATAAGACGCGTCAATTACATTGCTTTTTAGTAAATCGCCTTCCTGATCAACAAAACGAGGGTCTTCTTTTAGCAAATTTTCTAGTTTTGAGTAAAAATTGTGCGCCATAGTTTAAAAGATTAATTGGTGCCCTCAAGAGGAATCGAACCTCTATCTCAAGCTCCGGAAGCTTGCGTCCTATCCGTTGAACGACAAGGGCGGGGAATCATGTAACTCATAACTTATAACTCATAACATGGAACATAAAACAAATGTCAATTTGCACTTAACAGTTTAATCAAATATTCTCGCGCTTCTAATTGTTTTTTAATATTATTAGTTAACTCAATGGCTATAAATGGCGAAAAAAAATCGCGAGGAAAGCGCGTCAAATAATCTAATTGCGTTAAATTTTCTAAATGATGATCATCATAACGTTTCTGGTCGCTGAAAGCAAGATTAATTTGAGCTTGTTTTCTAATCGCCGCGATATGGTTGCATCCGGGCGGATATTTTTTTAATACGGCGATATTTTGTTTGTAAATTTCCGGGCGCAAAATTCTGTCATTTTCCAAATGCGAGAAATCCAAGCAAGCGCCGCCTCATTGCTCTATCTCTTTTGCGTCATAGGCAGTGCAAGTATTTTCAATAAATGTCATTTTTTGATATTTGGACAAGTCATATTTAAAAGGAAATTCAGCTTGCGAGTGCGTGTTAAAAATTTGAGCGTGATAATTTTGCGTCAAATAATCCAATTCCCAAAGCTCCATATCACTGCGCAGATGGACGAAAGGAATTTGTTTGATTGTTGATTTTTCCAGCATTTTATACAAAGCGCGCCTGGCTTTGGCATCAATGCCAGTTAAAAAAAGAGCCGTTTCATCAAGCTTTAATTTATTAATTTCATTGATTTTTTCCCTCCAATTAGAGCCTTTTAAAGTTGTGATTGCGGGAAGAATTTTAACATTTTTCATCAGCTATTGTTAAAAAATAGAATTGTGCTATAATACCGTTATGCCCAAAAATGGGCAGCCTTGTTTACATCATTAAGGTGTGGGGTCGGGACAGGGAATATATTACATTAAGTTCAGTAGTGCGTTTTAATAACATCTTGCTGACCACTGAATAATTATCTTCTGAGGATTATTGCAGGAGGCAATTATTCAGTGGTTATATGTATTATTTATGCACTATACTATAAAAATACAACCATGGCAACCAAACTATATGTCGGAAACTTGCCGTATTCAGCAACTGACAGCCAATTAAGCGATTTATTTTCTAAGGCAGGACAAGTAGTATCAGCAGTAGTAATTCTTGACAAATTTTCCGGAAGAAGCAAAGGTTTTGCTTTTATTGAGATGTCTTCAGAAGATGAAGCGCAAAAGGCTATACAGCAGTTTAACGGATATGAATTAGAAGGCAGAGCGATAGT
>JBDRDI010000030.1:0-7975 GCA_043820875.1 bacterium | reverse complement strand
GCTCCCGGGGTCGGATTCGAACCGACGACCAATTGGTTACACCTATCCACTAATTACTTAATGGGGTGGACTATATCATTCTCCAAAAATTATTTCTGGGGACGAGGCGCTTCGGTCTGTATAAACAAACCTACTCCCTTGCGGGATAGTCTCTACACCTGCCTCCGCTAAAGCTACGGCAGACAAGCCTGCCAATAATTATTATCATTATCAGAACTTGCTTGCAATCCGAAGCTTTAGCGAAGGATTGGCTCGGGATTACCCGCTCTCTCGAGCTTGGGTTCCCCCGAATTCACCTCGTTTTTCAATTCCGATTACTCGGAAAAGCTGCTAAGCCTTCGTGCGTTTCCGCACGATCGCTATATTTTCTTTTTTCTTTTGACATATATTACAATTATATCAAAAGAAAGGTTTTACAGCCAACTGCGCTACCGCTGCGCTACCCGGGAATATTTAATTTTAAAACTAAAACTGTCCACGAAATAAAGGACAGGTTATTTATTATAATAAATTATTTTTGTCTCTCTGTCAACATCAGCCAGATAAAATTTTTCTAAAGAAAAAATGAAATTTTTCTAAAATTTTTTATTGCTGAAATTATTGTTTTATGTATAATAAAAATGTAAACAATTAACAAAACAAAATTTATGCGCATTTTATTGGTGGAAGACGAGAAGGCTATTGCTGATATCGTACAAAAAAATTTGGAGCGGGAATTTTTCGTTGTGGACACCGCGCGCGACGGAGAAGAAGGCTCTTTCATGGCCAAGACAAATAAATATGATTTGCTTATTCTTGATAATTTCTTGCCTGGAGTATCCGGCAGAGAGATTTGCCGTGAAACACGGGCAAAAGGTATTAGCACTCCCATTATGATAATTTCGGTAGGAGCGGAAACTTCCACAAAGGTTGAACTGCTGAACGCCGGCGCTGATGATTATCTGGTTAAACCGTTTTCCATGAATGAACTTTTGGCCAGAACACGCGCCTTATTGCGCCGTCCAAAATCTATTGAACAAGAAATTTTAAAAATCAGCGACTTAACATTGAATGCGAAAAAACACGTAGTCGCTCGTGGCGGTGATGAGATACGTTTGGCTCGAAAAGAATTCATGCTTCTGGAATATCTGATGAAAAACGCCGGCACAGTGCTGTCGCGAGGCATGCTTTTGGATAATGTTTGGGATATGAACGCGGATCCGTTCTCCAATACTATTGAATCTCACATATTAAGCTTGCGAAGAAAAATTGACTCACACAAGAGACAAAAGTTGATTTATACTGTCCCTGGGATGGGTTATAAAATAGAGTTTAAAAAATAAAAAGCTATATAATAATATAAATTAATTTCCTCCAAATCTTCTTTTTCTCGTTCCGTACTCTTCAATAATATTTACGACATCTGATTTTTCAAAATCCGGCCAATATTTTTTCATAAACATTAATTCGCTGTAAGCTGATTCCCAAAGAAGAAATCCCGACAAGCGCTCTTCACCGGAAGTACGCACAATAACATCCGGGTCAGGAAGTTCACCGCTGTATAAATATTTTTTTATCATGCCTTCGTGTACTTGATCTACTTCAATATTGTTTTTAATCATCTTTTTAATCGCATCAACAATTTCAATTCTGCCGCCATAATTAAAACAAAGATTTAATATTCCTTTGTTATTGTTTTTTGTATTTTCCACGGCTGTGCGACAAACTTCCGGCAAATCAGCCGGCAACTCGTCGATTCTGCCACTCAATAAAAGCTTATACCCTTTCTTATTTATTTCTTCCAAATTTTCTGTGAATGTTTTTTTTGCAAGTTTCATTAAATAATTTACTTCATTCTGCGATCTGGTCCAATTTTCAGAGGAAAAAACAAAAGCGGAAACAATTTCTACGCCGCGCTCAAAAAACCAACCCGGCATTTCTTTTAGTTTTTCCAGGCCTCTTCTATGGCCTTCAAGACTAGGCAAGTTCCTTTCCGCGGCCCAGCGCCGATTGCCATCCATGATGACCCCTATATGGCGCGGCATTAATTCCTTTTTTTTATCATCTTTCATAGATTATTATTTTTATATTATCCACTATCTTTAATATTATTTCATATTCTTAATTTTTACAAGTTTAGTCCTCTCTCCGGCACCGCTCAGTATCTTTATATCTTCTTTTTGTACCGCAAATTCTTTGGCCAAAAATCTTATCAATTCTTGATTTGCCCTCCCTTTCTCTGACGGCGCGGCAATATTTATTTTTACAGTTTTATCCGACATTATCTCTTTCACTTCATTCTCACTCGCACCAGGACGCGCTTTTATCTTCAAATATACTTCCCCTTCTTGATTTAATTCTTTTATAAATTTATTTAACATTTTTTTAAATGAAAAGGGGAGACTGAAGACAAATATGTCCAGTCTCCCCCGATTAAGGTAAAATGATGCTACGATTAAATCGCGATTTTTTGTTTCCGAATTTCTCCCGCTACAATATTGTTGCCTTGCTTTACTTCTAAAATTACTGTGCCGGCATCGTTTCTTGATATGTCCAATATGCCCTTTTCTTTGGCCATATTTAATATATTTTCGCCGCCGACAACAAATCCGTTTTTATCCCTCCAATCCCATGTTAAATATTCTTTCAAAAAACGGCTGCGACCGATATAGTCCAATTCGGCTTGCGCTTTTAAAAGAAGCTTTGCAAGAGCGCGCCATCTGCTATACGCATTGAGATTCTCTATTTCTATTGTTTTTGTGGGATATTTGGAGGCAGGAGCCGGTGGAAAAAAATTTATTGTGCTTTCCGGCGGATAATTTATGTCTGTGTTGAAAATTTCGTGGAAGGCCTCGCGGCCGCCCTCCCCTCGCGGGGCCGCCAATTTAAGCAACAGCTTGGCCATGTGGCTCTGGGAATAGCAGAAAAAACTATCCGGGACAAAATGTTTTCCCACTATCGCCTTAATACGCTGGTGGCTGATCATCTTGTCACAATACACAATTTCACTTTCCTCGTCATAATCCCTTAATGCTCTTATTTCGGCCACGGAGCAATTAAAAACTACGATTTTCAATATATCGCCATATCCCTTGGCGTAGTCAACGATGGAGCGAGACAAAGATTCGTGATTTCTCATAATTACTAATTTTCTGAAATCTATGAACAACACGATGTCATGAAACACGATGTCACAAAACATACTCTCTCCTTTTTTTTCGGATTTAAAATATAGTAATAAAATGTGCGATTTTAAATTTTGTTTAACTTAATAGTAATACAAATCAATAAAAAAAGCAAGTGTGGACTTAGCGAGAATCGAACTCGCGTCTCCGCAATGCGAATGCGGCGTGTTACCACTGTACCATAAGCCCAGTTTAACAGTTAACTTTTAACAATTAACTATTAACTAATTATATAAAACTATTCTTTTAAGACTATGCTTTCAATTATAACCTCTTCTGTTGGCCAATTTTCATACAGACCGTTGTTGTCTACTTTTATTTTTGCTATTTTATCTACTGTGTCCATGCCTGAAATTACTTCACCGAAAACCGCGTAGCCGTAATTATTATCGTCTTTATAATTTAAAAAATCGTTATCAACCAAGTTGATAAAAAACTGCGAAGTGGCGGAATTTATTTCCATGGTTCTGGCCATGGCCACTGTTCCGCGGTTGTTTTTCAATCCGTTGTCTGCTTCGTTTTTTATTGAAGCTTCGGTTTCTTTTTCTTTTTTATCCTGTCCAAAACCACCGCATTGAACCATAAATCCGCTGATCACTCTGTGAAAAACAGTATTGTCGTAGAATCCGCTTACCGCGTACTTTTTAAAGTTATCAACAGAAATCGGCGCTGATTCCGGATTTAATTTGATTTTTATTTCACCGAAATTAGTTTTTATAATCGCGGTATTAGAAAATTCATATTGTGTCATATCTATTAAGTTATTTTTATTAAATTCGTCTGGCCGTGGCGGCTCTTCCGCCGGTGGCGCTTGTTCGGCCGGTGGCTGGGCGGCTTGTTCAGCTTCTTGAGCCTGTTCACTTTGCTCGAGCTGACTATATTGAAATTCTCTGATTCTTTGCGCATCATTGTTTTCATCGTAACTGCCCAAGCCGGCTGGTGCGTTTTTTTCAGTAATTACGCTTCTATTCTGATTTGAAACGCAAGCCGAGAGAATCATTGAAAAAAATAATAAAAGAAAAACATTCTTTTTCATAATTTTACAAACTTACTTTACATAAAACTCTTTTTTTATTTCCAAATCATCAACTTCCCTTTTTTCTTCAATTGCTTCCCGCGCTTTCTTCCGCAATTCCGCCAAATCTAACTTGTCTAATTCTTTCGATCTCTTTTCTAAATATTTTTTATTATTCAAACTTTTGTCCTCAATCACTTCGGCAAGTAAAACGTCAAGAATCGCACCGATCTTCGGGCTAGGCGTGATATTTAATATTTTCATTATATTACTCCCGTCAATTTTCAACATTTTTACGGATACGGGGTCGTTCTGCACTTTTTTCATTATATATTCCAAATGCCGTAATTTATACGGCTTGGCTTTGGGAGTGCCGGAACCCAAGCGATCAGCTATGCGCAAATCAATCAAATCTTTCAAATTTTCTTTTCCCGTCTTTTGAATCAAACGGCGGACAGACGCTTCAGTCACCTCTCCGACATTATAATAAAACATATGATTTTTGACAAGGTTTACGACTTTTTCGCTGTCTTCACTGGAATATTTTAATCTATCCATTATTTTTGACGCCACCTTTGCTCCGACAAAATCATGATTATAAAAGGTCGTTTGGTTATTTATAATTTTTCTTGTTTGTGGTTTGGCAATGTCATGGAGTAATGCCGCAAATCTCACTCGCCAATCCAAACTTGGGCAGAACTTTAAAGACAGGACATTGTGTTTGAATACCGAATATATGTGGTGATGGTTTTGAGGCATATCTTTTCCATTTTCCAATTCCGGAATGATATATTGCAAAAGCTTTGCTTCGTGCATCACCATAATTCCACGATACGGATCGCTTGATTCCAATATTTTTTGAAGTTCCACGCCGACTCTCTCTTTGGCGATAAATTTGATATTGCCGGCGTTTTTGACAATTGCTCTTTCTGTTTTTGGCTCAATGGAAAATCCGAGTTGGCACGCAAACCGAACAGCGCGCATCATGCGCAAAGCGTCTTCGCGAAACCGATCCGACGGCTCGCCCACGGCCCGCACTATCTTTTTTTTCAGGTCAGATTCACCACCAAACAAATCCACAATAATAAACTCGCCCCTTTCTTTAATATATTTTTTCAAATTTTCCGGCAATTTGATTTTGGACTTGCTTGCTTTCATGGCTAGAGCATTAATGGTAAAATCACGCCTTGCCAAATCTTTGTCCAAATCTTTTTCAAATCTCACTTCATCCGGACGTCTCTTGTCGCGATATCCTTGTTCGGAACGATAAGTTGTAGTTTCCACGGCACGCCTTTTCTTCTCGCCGTTTATTTTAACTTCATAAGAAACCAAAACCGTACCAAAATCATTTTCATATTTGGCATCGCCGAAAACTTTCAAAATTTCTTCAGGTGTCGCGCTTGTGGTCATGTCATAATCCAAAGGCTCTTTGCCCGAAAGCAAATCGCGCACGCATCCGCCCACAAAAAAAACTTCATGTCCGGCTTTCTCAATTTTTGTAATAATTTTCTCTATTTCCTTTGGAATTTTCATATCTTTATTATAATAACAAGATAGTCTGAATTTTTCAATAGCTAAAACCAACCCCGCCCTTCGCGAAGGGCGGGGTAAAATCACTAACATTAAACAAAATCTACACCTTTTTCAGTCCTCTTAACATCACCCAAGCGATAACTCCGCCGATGCAGGCGGTTGCGAATTGTGGCCAACTCATCATTTGCGCCACTTTCACGGCCAACTCTTGTTTAATCAATAATCCGCTAATCACATTAACGCTGTAAAATAGAAATAAAAATTTCAAACCTGCTCCCGCAATAACGCCTGTTGCAAATCCCAATGTGGTCCGCCAGCTGGCGGATTTAAAATAATTATAAACAAATTCCACTGTCAATACCAAAATAACATTGCCCATCATAATAAATGGCACAGCCGGCGCAAGAATTGCTGGCAAAAGCCCGGAAGACAAAGCCATGATACTTGGGATCAGGCAAACCAATAAAGCACTGCGCGCGCCAACCAAAAAAAGCAGAAGAATTAAAATAGCATTGACGATCGGACCTGTTATCCACTGCGAGTGGATATAATAAGGTAAAAAAACAGCCGCCAAAGATAATGTCAAAAAATTGGTCAAATCTTTAACCGCTACTTTTTCCATTATTTGTGTTTTAAAATTTTCCATATTGTTTATTATTATATTATATTATATTTTTTTCTTATACTTTGTATGCAATACGACATGTTCTGTCTCGTGTCCCTGCTTTTTAAGCCAATTCAAAGCGCTCTTCACGCTTTTGTTTTCATGAGCTTTTCTGATTTTATTTTTTGTGTCTAATTGATACAGGGCCGCAATTCTTTTTTGACGAATTACTTCAGTTGTCGGAATAGGTTGTCCTCCGCCTCCGATGCACCCTCCTGGACATGCCATCACTTCAATATAGGCATATTTTTTCAAATTTTTTAAAACTTCATCAATGTGCCCGATGCCATTTACCACACCAACAACCAATGTCCTGTTGCCAATACGCACTACTGCTTCTTTGAATCCGGCCATACCTCGCACGCTTTTAAAATCAAGTTTCTCCAAACAAAGATTGGCGCGTGACTCTTGGCAGGCTAAATACTGGGCAGTACGAAGCGCGGACTCCATCACTCCGCCCGAACCGCCGTAAATCACAGCTGCGCCGCTTGATTCGCCTATTGGATTGTCAACTTCGCACGGCTTTAATTTTGTCAAATCAATATTGTCCTTTTTTAATAAAAATGAAAATTCCCGCGTGGTGAGAACGTGATCAACCGGAAATTCTCCACCTATCTTCATTTCCCCTCTCTTGGCTTCATCTTTTTTGGAAGTACACGGCATAATGGAAACAACCGTAATCTTGTCCGCGCTGATATTTTTTTTATGCGCCCAATATGTTTTGATGACGCCAGCGGAATGCATGTGCGGTGAACGGGCAGTCGTTAAATTCGGAATCAAATCAGGGCGATAAATTTCCACATAATTAACCCAAGACGGACAACAGGAAGTGAACAACGGCAATACGCCTTTATTTTTTACGCGCTCCAGCAATTCTTCCGCCTCTACCATTGTGGTAATATCCGCGCCGAAATTAACATCAAATACATAATCAAATCCCAATTTTTTTAAACCCGCCACCATCTGACCGGTCATAACACTTCCGTACGGCACATCAAAATCTTCACCAATACTCACCCGTAGTGACGGCGCGAATTGAGCCACCATGATTTTATGGCCGAACTTTAATTCTTTTTCCAGCTTCTGCCACTCAACCTGCTCTTGCGCCGCGCTTACAGGACAATGTACGGCACACTGGCCGCAAAGAATGCACTCTGTTTTACGTGAAGTCGTCGGCACGATCTCCTGCTTCGCAGCTTTTCCTTTTATTTCCAAATGATTAATTTTTTGCATCGCGCAAGCATCAACGCAATTCCGGCAATCAATACATTGTGAGCTGTCCAGTTCCACGGATTTGGAAAATTTAAATATCTTTCGCGCGCGCTTACGGTCTTTGAATTTTGAAATTGACAATTTATATTCTTTCGCGAATTTTAATAATTTACATTGATAACGCCAAACGCATTCTGGACATTTTTCAATATGCTCGGCAAAAATTAATTCTATGTTCATTTTTCGCGCCGCCAAAACTCTTGGAGAATCCGTGCTGATTTCCATGCCGTTTTGAATTTCCGTTGAACAAGCTGTAACTAATTTTCTCTTGCCCTTAACCTCCACAACGCACACACGGCAATTTCCTTTGGCGCAAAAATCAGGATG
>JBDRDI010000029.1:0-8933 GCA_043820875.1 bacterium | reverse complement strand
ACCTGGGGTGCCTCATGTATTGGACTCGCCCATCGCGATTTACTCATCGACGGTTCCAAAATCAAACCCGGAATGCCAATTATCGGATTCTGGGAACCGGGCTACCGATGCAACGGCGGAACGTTTTTCACCAATCTTCTTTTGGAGAAATTCGGACCTGATATCAAGGATATTATGAACAATCCCGAAGCCATGAAGTTCGTTAAAAAACTAACCATTCCTTCGCAGAGCTATGCCAAAACAATCTGTAAGATTGTCGGTTGGCAGCCAGATGGAAGTATTGGCGAATCTTTGGCAAAAATCGCAGGCATCGCTCATATTACCGGCGGAGGTATCTGGGGTAAATTTAAAGAGATTCTTCCGGAAGGAGTGGGAGCTAAATTAGATTCTATGCCCAAACCGGCCGAAGTTCTTCTTCAAGCTCAACAATTGTCATGGGATACCGAATTGCGCCTGACCGATTATCAAGCCCACGGCACCCTTCATGGTGGATGCGGAATGTTGGTGATTCTTGAAGAAAACGATAATACCGGCGCAATTATTCAAAAAATAAACGAAGCCGTTATTAAATGTCAATTTGTCGGATACACAACCGAATCACCCGAACAGGAAATCATCATCCATTCCCGATTTGCCGAAAAAAAAGTTCTTTCATCAGAAAAACCGGAATAAATTCCGGGATAAAAACCAAACAAAAAAGGAAGAGTCAAAACCACTCTTCCTTTTTTAATTCCACTAATTTTCAGTTAATACGAGCACTTTTTTCGAATCCTTGGTGGGTCATCTTTTATTACACAAAAACAACTACTACAAATGGCTTAAAATAAGGCACTGCGGTCCCTCGAACCGCGCTGACGTTGGCTGGGTTTCGCGGTTTCGAACCTCTCCTCCAATCCCATAAAGCGTTACTAGGGTTTTGAACTGAGTGTCCACTGTGGGTCGCACATAGGTCCAGAACCTCCTTTATTATAACATAAATAGATTAAAACAAAAAAGGCGTTCGTTTGAACGCCTTAATTCGTTTTTTATCATTTAGGATGATCAAATATCAATCACCCATTGTTTTCCGGCAAAAGAAACATAAACCCTTTTCTGACAGAGTTTTTTTCCTAAAAAACCGGCAAGGTCATTAAGGGTTTCAATAATCTCTTTATCGTTTCGTCCTTTGTCATATTTAGGACTTAACGAACCAGAAAACTGACCTGAGATTTCCTCAGTTACCCGGTTATCGTTAGTATTATTCCTAACCGGATAAATAAGAGTGATATCTCCGATCATTCCGGTTAAGATTGGCAAATTTCTCTCCAAGCGCGTCTCCATCCATTCTTTTATAACTCCACGTGCTTGATCAAGAGTGAAATCAGCTTCTTCGCCATCATAGCCAGCCCGAAGACCAAAGGTGATCTCAAATTTTTTCTGTTCCATTGAGTCACCTAATTTCCTCTCTAATGCTTTATGACGAAGCCAAATCACAGCAGAAACTGCCAAGGTAGCCATACCAATAACAGGTTCTACTATATCCCATTTGCCATAAACAGCCAACAGAATCCCACAACCGATACCACTGGCAAAGATTAATCCCGTTAATACTTTCATTTATCACCTCCAAAAATTAAGGTTTTGTCCTTTATAATTAATCTTTATTTATTTTTTAAAAAACATATACCCATCTTCAAAACATTAATTGAATAATTAATATCTTGAGAATAGGGTCCATTGCTGCATCAATGGACCTATTTAAATTTTGCACTTATGCAGAAGTGATTTTTTTAAGCAAACATCATATCCATAAACATGGATAATTCGGAAACTTTATTAGTTCCCTTATATCCATGTTCTTTGGCCTCGAGCGAACCCTTAACCACGACAGTGATAAGACCCGCCTCTTCCACCTTTGCCATGGGTAAATCATCCGGCGAAATGTGGAAAATTGGATGCCCATCGAAGGACATTACAATCCAGCCACTGGCGTCGAAGGGTACACCTTCTTCTTCTGTAATCTGCAGGAGGGCAGCCTTATGGCCATTTCGCACCGCTGCAATAGCGACGCAAACAGCCAGAACAAACCGTTCGCCATAAGATCCATCCAATTTGCCTTTATAAATATCCAAGGCATCTTGAACAGAAATCTTGGCCGTTTTTTCTTCATCACCATACCCGGAGGTATGAGTAAGGTTTTTATTCCCATCCAGCTCGGGAGGATTAACCCACCCATAAAAGCTGGGGCTCTTGCTGATAATTTCGCCTTTGACAATTTCGGAGAGTTTCCGCAAATCATCAACTGTCAAGTATTTTGTCATCGTATTCCTCCTTATTCATCTAAAACTGGATAATGGACAAAAACCGCCTTGCGACCATAACCGAGATCGCGATCAACCGAACACCAATAAGAAATATCCGGTTCCGGTTCGTTGTCCAAAAAAGAACCAATATAGACTATCCCGTCTTTTTCGGCCTGCATTTGCGGTTGTCCGCGATATTCGCTGGCTTTAAAATTCAATGCAATCCATCCTTCTGCTCCAGCTCGCTGCTGGATAAGTCCTTGAGCCAAATAATCTGGCACGATACTGACATTATCCAAATTTCCCAGCGGTGCTCCTGTTCGTGAGGTGAACCACTGCTGATCTGCAACCACTGCAACCACACCACCTCTGGTGTTGCCCTTTAAATCAAGTCCGCCTTCGTCAAGAAAAAATCGACGAGAGCGACCATTCAAATCTGGTGTCGGACGGGGTTCGCTCCAGCCACCTTGTTTGCCTTTAGCTGGCAGAAACAAATCGAATAATCCAACCCGCAATCCGCCAACAATAATTTCAGCCAACAAACATTCTTCCTCTTTCCCTTCTGGCTTCTGAAGATCCAAGGACGATATATTCAATCCAAGTGCCTGGCACCCAAGATCAAACAATGTCTCCATTTGCTCCATACGCCTGAAAGAAAGATCAGATGCTTGGCCAAAATTCCGCTGGTCATCATCATGAACGAGATTAATGTACTCTACGCCCAAGTTGATTTTGCGAATCACCTCAGACATTTTATGAGGAGCTATTTCAAACTTCTCCTCAAACATCTGAAGATCATCCAGTCGACCAAACGAAGCGGCCATAACTAACCAGTATTGAACTCTGTGTGGCGCTTCTACAATCAACCGGCTCCACCGATATTCATAGGGCATATTAATTACTATCATGCCTTTATCGGTGAGTTCGAGACCATCCGGATCGCTTGGGTCATCAACTTTTTGAATCATCTTATGATCCAATAGATTTTTGACACCTTCCTGGATGTGCTCATCGCTGAATGTACTGACCATATAGTCATGTACATCAGAGAATCTTACATCTAGCCGAACTGCCTCAAGAAGAAGATCTTCAATCGGCGTATTCGGAGAGCAACCGGTCAATGGTTCAAAAACAGGTCTATCAGTTCGTACATCGTGACGGCTCTGCGAAGAAATGATGAAACATTTATCGCGTTTGCCATCAGTACGTTTTTCCCGACCAACCCGCCGAACCATTTGCCAAATGTGATTAATCGGCAAAGACTCGCTCCACCTTTCTCTCACGCCATACTCATTCCAATCTACCCGAATCCGACGATCGATAATAACGACTGTGGACAAGCCTGGAATAGTCACGGACGAATCCATGGTTCCTGGTGTAGCCACAACCACTACCGGCTTACCGGATTTCTGAGCTTTTGCGATCGCTTCGAGTTGTTCTTCGACAATATGAGCACCCGTAACCGGAATAGCCCATACATCAAGTTCATCCGCCTTACGGAGGATATTAACAACCCTGGCAATTTCACGCCGAGACGGCGCAAAAACCAAAACGGTTTCGCCTTGTATCTGCAAAACTGGCAAATCCCGAAGCAAATCATCCGATTTATCACCATGTCGAACATCAATATCAATTGGATGCATTTGCTTGGTGAGTTCATAAACGATCGCCTGGTCATCTTGACCGTGTCCAAATACTTCGGGCAGATTTCCTCGAGCAATCGTAGCTGAAACCACCATAGTCGGCAAACCCATATGGGCCATATAGCCAACCATAAATTCGGTTAAAGGATCATCTTCCAAAATTCGCTGTGCTTCATCAATAATTAACACAGTTCCTTCTTTCCAAAGATCCAAAGACTGACTTCGAACCATTTGGTGAAAAATACCAGTCGTGATAACTTGAACTAGTCCTTTAGCCTTTCGCTGTGAAGTCATACAACCTCCCAGCTTCTGGGCGTAAAGATAGTCCAAGCTTGCCTCAAGCTTATGGGCCTGAATAACGCTTGGTACCAGAACGATTACTCGCTCATAATACTTAAGCGCTTCAACAAAGATCGCCATTCCCTTCCCGGTTCCGGGAGGAGAAATAACAATTCCGTTTCGATCCCAATCAATCGGTTTGAGCAAATCATCTTGCTCGTTAAGGTTATAGACTTGCCGTCGCAACGATTCCGACAAAGAACCGCAAATTGCGCCAGCAACTAAGTCTAATTTTTCAGTCAACCACGGCAAAGCCGTATTGACTGCCCATTGCCTCAAATCTCCATCTGTAAATCTCGGACGACTTTCTAAAATGCCCATCTTTGGCCTCCTCTGACCTAAGGGTTAATAAAAAACATATTTCTATTTATGATTCAAAGAACTGCTCAGAGAAAAAATTTCTCCTTATTCAAATTACTAAGAATAATAATCTGGATAAGAAGCGGAAGTTCTCTATTAAAATACTAGAGAACTTCCGTTAAGATTGTTTCAATCTTATCTTATCTGAACCAGGCTCGTTCCACTCTCGGAAGCGGAACATATTGTTTTTCTACCGCATCAAACTGATGAAAAACAATATTGTATTGCAGTCCTACGCTCTGTCCGAGTAGAGCTGAAAGACCTACTGGACCAGACAAAAGGACTTTAATCAAACTATTTTGATGCGGAGCAATCGCCCTATTAAATTCCTGAACAAGACGCTTGTAATCTCGATCCGTTTCCAGAGTTGTTTTACTCAGGATTGATTGAGAATCAATTAAAGCATCTATCTCGCCAAAGAAATCTTTGGCTGCTTCAGCTACTGGGCGACCAACCTGGACTACGACCACAAAATCGCAATCGCCTTTATTTGCATAACGACGACGACGAGCCAATTGAAGACGAATCCAATAAATTAATCCCACAACAACAGCCGAATAACCAATAATCGGCTCTGTCCATTGCCAACTGGCTGGAAGCCAGGAAAAAATATTCGCGAACATACACACCTCCTTAATAATTCAGATATGATTGAAATTTATATTTTGTTGTAAAGTTTACTTCCTTAGTCTGAATTTACTAATTTCTTAATAAACTCAGGATAAGGGCGGACAACTTAATTGTTGTCCGCCGATTAATTGTTAGCCCAATTATTGCTACCGTACTTTAACACCGAAACGTTTGGCTATGGTACGGAGCTCGCCCTCAAACCCATCCGGCAATTTACCGGACATGGTCACAGCCGGGATTGCTTCAACCCATCTTTTTATCAACTCAGTCCCGAATTGCCGCAAAGATTGCGGATCCAGAACTTCATCAACGTGAAAGGTGCCATCGTCACGACGATTAAGCCGTACGGTTCGAGGCCAAACCTCGGAAAGACCATAAATGGTCGTAGCCATTACCACCGCCAAGGGTCCGAATCCAGGTGGTAAGAATACAATGCGTCCGGAAGTCCAGTCAATCTTGGTTAATCCTGATTCGATAAGCCGATCAACCAATCCTTTGGTTGGATCCGCCGGATCGACATGCCCTACGGACACATCAATAATCCGGATATTATCCTGATCAACACCGACGATCTCTACGATTTCGGCCAACTGATAATTCTCGATCCCTCGACCAGCTCCGTCTAAAACCGTCCAGCCGGAAAAAACTTCGCCTTCCGGACAGTCATTTCGCCGTGGCCGAACAATGTTATGGCGATAATTGGCAAGATTCAACTCGCCAACCACCTTAATCTCCCGACCGAAGCCGAAAAGAAACATTGTCGGCAAACCAACACTCATTTCCAGAACTGGAAGCGAAAGAATCGCCGCCGTTGCTTGACCGGGAAGGCCAAATGTTTTAATTCCACGCAAGTTGCTCGTTTTTTCAAAATACGAACGAACTTGCTGCTCGAATCCTTGACCGAAATCCATGGTCATTGGATCCTGAACATTAGCCTGAATTCCAGGGTGCATCGAAAAACTTTTCTGTGTCATCTTATTCTCCTTTACGTTAAGGTAAAAAGATTTATTCAAGACAATATTTTGCCGTGATTATCCCCTCTAATCGGGTCATTTACATCTTAAGAACTATTGTGATTATACCACGTATGAGTATAATTTGTCAAGGGTTTTCGGTAATATTCATTTCACAAATAAAAAACCGCCTCTCGACGATTTTTAACTATCAAGAATCCTATTATCTCTCGATCGCTTTAGAACAGTCGTTTTTTCGAATCCTCGGTGGGTCATTCTTTAGCATACAAAACCGACTACTATAAATGGCTTAAAATAAGGCACTGCGGTCCCTCGAACTGCGCTGACGTTGGCTGGGCTTCGTGGTTTCGAACCTCTCCTCCAATCCCATAAAGCGTTCCTAGGGTTTTGAATTAGACGTCCACTGTGGATAGCACAGAGGTCCAGAACTAAATTTTAATATATTTTACAACTTTAAAACCTTCATTCTATTTGATGTAGATTTACCTGATAAAAAAACACTAGGACTTATCTTCAATTACAGAATGTTTAAATAATACTTGCCCGATAATTAAAACGACTAGTGCTACTGGCAAAGATACAATTGAACTCTCTGGCGTTATATAGCCCGAAGCCAAAATCAAAATAACCGAAACAATGCCCATTAAGATACTCCAGAACACAGCTTTACTCTTCAACTTAAAATGAAAACTCCCGATTAAAGAAGGAGTTAAGGCTAAGCTAACACTTCCAAAAGCCAAGGCTATTGAAATAATGTTTTGGATAAAAACCGCAACTAATACCGAGATAATAGCAAATCCAATGATAGACCATCTGGTTAAACTAATTAATTTATCTTTTGTAACCTCCTTTCGGCTCCTGACAATATCTTCGGAAATATTCATTCCCAAAATAAACAAAGAAGTATCAACTGAAGACATTATTGCAGCAAATAACATTACTATACCTAATCCCAAAATCCCTGCTGGAAGCAAATTAGATAACCCGAATATCAACGCGTTGTCCGGTAATATATCCGGAAAATTAAGTTTAGCCACTATCCCTATCAACGCCATCACAAAACCAAACAAAAATATTAAAACAGAAGTTAAATAAAGAGAAATTTTTGCTGCTTTGGTGTTCTTAGAAGCATAAATCCTCTGCCATAAATCCGGCGCCATAAAAGTGGCAAAGGCGCCAAGTATTAAAAATGCGATTGAATTACCAATACCGGCATTTGCCAAACTTAGTTCCTGTTTGGGAAAATCAACGCCAGTAGTAACAAAAAAAACAATTACTGCAGCAAACAGCACAATTACCAAATATTGAAATACATCTGTTTTTACTACTGATTTAAATCCACCTAAACCCAAATAAATCAAAACGACCAACGCCATAATTAAGACAGAATAAAAATAAGGAATATTCAGGATACCAGACAAGATCCTGCCCCCAGCTATAAATTCTATAATCAAAAAGAAAAGAAAATAAAGAATCACTGCTATCGCAGAAATCATTCCTACATTTTTGCCATACTTAAATTTAAAATAATCAGAAATAGTATAAAATTCTTCTTTGTCGGCTAAAACTTTTAATCTTTTGTGATAGACTAACAAAAGTAAAAACCCCAATGCAATTCCTGCAAAAATCCAGATGGCAGACATCCCAAACTGATAAACATAAGAAACATAAGCAACCAAAAGCCCTCCTCCAAGAAATCCAGCCGAAATAGAGGCTGTTAAGGAAAATACGCCTAGCTTTCTTTCTGCAATTAAAAATCCTTCCTTGGTCATTTTTCTTGCTGAAATCAACCCAATGCCAAGAGCTAATACAAAATATATAATCACTAATAAAATGTCTATTCCTTGTATCATATATATAGAATTTACGCACTGCGGTCCCTCGAACCGATGCCCAAACTAACTGTAATAAAAAGATTCTAACCTATCTCGGTCGCCCTAGAAAAGTCGTTTTTTCGAATCCTTGCTGGGTGTAAAATTTAACACCTCGTTTTTTGGCTTATTTAAGCCACTTCGGTCGCTGCTAACGTTGGCTGGCCGTATGGGACGAAATTGGAACCTTTTTATGTAATCACCAACAAAAATAAAAGGCTCCTGACCTTATTTTATTTTTTATTCTGGCTAAATTATTATAAGTCCCTTCTCATTTTAATTCTAAATCCAAAGAATTTATTTTCTTTCCAGAAATTAATACCAAGATCATTTCTCGCATCAACGTCAAGTTCAATATGTTTGATTTTTCTTGATTTTAAATATTCTAACGCTTGACCAAATAGTTTTTGCCCGATTCCTTTATTTCGGTACTCTTTTTTAATAAAAGCACTGTCAATAATTCCGATGTTTTTAGCTACAGTATAGTTTGCCGCTTTTTCTATCCCAACTACAAAATATCCTATAATTTCACTATTTTCTTCTGCTACAATAATCTTCTGATTCTTGTCTTTAATTGTTTTTTCCAAATGTTCTTCTAATTTATCGTAGCTCTTATACGGTTTATAATATTTATCTATCTCACAGTGATAATCTACAATTTTTTCTACAAGTTTTAGTATATTTGGAATATCTTCTTTTTTGGCTTTTTTTATTTTGGTTGACATATTTAAATTCTACCACCAAAAAGTTCTAACGTCCACACTTTCTATAAAAA
This sequence comes from bacterium, assembly GCA_043820875.1. Lineage (GTDB taxonomy): Bacteria > Patescibacteriota > Patescibacteriia > Patescibacteriales > UBA12075 > JBDRDI01. The sequence continues at coordinate 59 of JBDRDI010000029.1, read as the reverse complement.
ATAACCGCATAGATAGGCGATTATTTTGCTTGCTGGCCGTATGGGACGAACTTGGAACC
>JBDRDI010000028.1:0-48333 GCA_043820875.1 bacterium | reverse complement strand
ATAAAAAATAATATAGATAATTTAATAAATAATTATAAATAAAAAATTATGGAAAAAAAATTTAATTTTAATAAAGCCGGCAAAATAATTTTATTTGTTTTGTTGTATTGGGTGATATTTATTATTTTACCGTATTTTTCTATTTATAAAATTGAAAAATATTCATCTGACTTCGCGCTCTATATTATGTATTACATTTTGTTTTTTGCCCCCCTTCTCTTTTTCTTTCCATGTAAATTAATTGAGCTTCAAACAAAAAGGGGAAAAATAATATTGGTTTTGCTCGGTCTAATATTGCCTTATCTATACATCTACCTATCTATTTTTTACATGCTTAACAATCTTAAAATAGGTTGGTAGCGCAGATGGGGGAATAATTTTGTTGTGAATAAGTTCAGGCACATATTGGGCTGCAAAGCAGTACAAAATGTATGAGTGAAAAAATAAAAAACATTTTAACAATTGCAGGCGTTTATTGTGGATCAATATTATTGGCATGGATACTGGCACCAGTTGGTGGAATGTTACATAGATTGTTTTGGGAATCTAGAGGATGTAGCATTTTTATTGGAATGTGTGACGAAGGAGCTGTCACAGAAGGCTTTATTTATTTTTATTAGCCATATTTTCTTTTGCGATATTTATACAAAAAAAAGCTTGGAAAATTTATTTAATTGGAACTTTTTTATTTTGGTTGTTATATGTGTGTATGATTTTAGATTCAGATCGTTACGAACGCAAAGAATATTTAGGAACACTAATAATAATGCTCTGCCTCCTCGCCGTCGGCTATGGAATCGGAATGGGAATAAAAAAATTAAAAAACAAATAACCCCATCAAAAAAACCCCGCCTCCCAGCGGGGTTTTTTATTGTAAAACAATATTAAATATCCAAATTCTTAACCTTTTTCGCGTGCGTTTGGATGAATTTTTTGCGAGGCGCAACATCTCCGCCCATAAGCATATCAAAAATCTTATCAGCTTCTGCCGCGTCTTCCACGGTCACTTGTGCCATGATGCGACTGGCCGGATCCATGGTTGTTTCCCACAACTGTCGTGGATTCATTTCACCAAGACCTTTATATCTTTGAATATGTATTCTTGCCGAAGATTTGGATTTCTCTTTTTTATCTTTGTTTGATTCGTTTTCTTCATCATTATTCTCTTCCTCCTCTTGTTCCGAGTCTTCCTGCTCTGATCCTGCCAAGCCTCCGAATTCTTTAATAATTTTATCTTTTTCCTCATCTGAATAGGCGTATTTGGCGACTGCTCCTTTTTTGACTTGATAAAGAGGGGGTTGGGCAATGTATAAGTGACCTTGGGTGACGAGGGGATTGAAGTGGCGGAAAAACAAAGTGAGAAGGAGGGTGCGGATATGCGCGCCGTCAACGTCAGCATCAGTCATAATTATGATTCTATTATATCGTAATTTGGTGACATCAAACTGGTCGTCAATATTGGTTCCAAGGGCGATCACCAAATTTTTTATTTCATTATTCGCGAGCATTTTATCCAAGCGCGCTCTTTCCACATTTAAAATTTTTCCGCGCAAAGGTAAAATTGCTTGAAAATTTCTATCTCGGCCTTGTTTGGCTGAGCCTCCGGCCGAATCTCCCTCAACGATATATAATTCGCATTTTTCAGATTCACGGCTGGAGCAATCCGCGAGTTTTCCAGGCAAGGTCATTCCTTCCAAGGCTCCCTTTCTCAAAATTGACGCTCTGGCAGTGCGCGCTGCGATTCTTGCTCGGCTGGACAAGATACATTTACTTAATATGGCTTCAGCGTCTTTTGGATGCTCTTCCAAAAAGGTCATGAATGTTTCACCAAAAACTTGTTCAACATAAGTCTTTATTTCCGCGTTTCCAAGTTTGCCCTTGGTTTGTCCTTCAAATTGCGGTTCGCGCAGTTTGACGCTGACAATGGACACAAGCCCTTCTCGCATATCTTCACCGGTTAAATTTTCCTCTTTTTCTTTGATTATTTTTTGATTGCGGGCGTAAGTGTTCAAAGTTCTGGTCAGGGCACTTCTGAATCCGGCCAAATGAGTTCCACCTTCTTGATTTAGAATATTATTGGCAAAAGGGAGAACCATCTCATTAAATTCATCATTGTATTGCAAGGCGATTTCCACTCGTGAATCATTTATTTCTTTATCTATATAAAATATGGTTTCATTTTTTATGGATTTATTTCTGTTTAATATATTGATGTATGACTTAATACCGCCTTCAAAATGAAAAATATAATCTTTATTTCGATGGCCGTTGCGGCGATCAAAAATTTTTATTGTTACGCCTTTGTTTAGATAGGCTTGTTGGCGAAGATGATCAAGAATTTTTCCCCAGCTGAATTCCGTTTCCGGAAATATTGTTCCATCCGGTTTGAATGTGATGTTGGTGCCGGTTTTTTTTGTTGTACCGACTGGGCGCACTTTTTTTATGGGCTTGCCCATTTTATATTCTTGCATGTAAATTTTTCCGTCGTTGCTGTAAACTTCCGCTTTTAAATAACTGCTTAGGGCATTTACAACCGAGACGCCGACGCCGTGCAATCCCCCGGATACTTTATATCCGCTTGCATCACCTCCGAATTTTCCGCCGGCATGCAATTTTGTAAGCACTGTTTCCAGCGCGGATACGCCGGTAGCTTTATGTTTGCCAACCGGAATTCCTCGGCCATTATCAGTTACTTGCACCATGCCATCATCCATGAGCGTGACGGAAATTTCCGTGGCAAAGCCTGCCATGGCTTCATCAATGCCGTTGTCTACAACTTCCCAAATCAAGTGGTGCAGTCCGGCTGAAGATGTTGTGCCAATGTACATGCCCGGTCGTTTTCGAACAGGATCAAGACCTTCCAAGACAGTAATTGAATCAGCTCCGTATTCAGCGGATTTGGTTTTTTTATTAATTTTATCAGTCGAATTTCTTGGCATAATAGTATGTGGATATTAAATAATAAAGTAATAAAATACCCTTCTTCAAAAGAGTATTCATATACATTCATTTTATCAAAAAAATAAGAATAATGCAAGAGAATTTTGTTAGAATATAATTATTTATTCGCCAATATTAAAGATAAATTAAAATACATTTGACTTTCGTTTTTTGTTCGTGTATAATAAAGATAAATAATAATTTAATTGGGGATAAAGTTGGAATTTGGAATTTAAAATGTGTGACTTTCTACTTTCTATCTTCTACTTTTCCCTTCTTCTTTTATGGGTAAAAATTTAACAAAAAGACAAAGAGAAATTTTGGACTACATTACAGAGTTTGTTCATAAAAAGGGCTATTCACCAAGCATGCGGGAGATCGGAACGCATTTTGGGCTCAATAGTCCGTCCACAATTCACGTTCATATTGACAATCTGAAGCGAAAAGGATTTTTAAAAAGTTCTTTTAACGAGTCGCGTTCAATTGAATTGGTAAAAGCAGAAATCAACTGGGCTGAAGCTGTGATGTTGCCGTTGGCTGGTCTTATTACTGCCGGAGAACCGATTGAGGCGGTTGAAGAACGCGAAACAATTGCGGTGCCATCTGATTTTGTGACTGACAGGGAAAATAGCTATGTCCTGAAAGTTCGCGGAGAATCCATGATTGAAGAAGGGATATTAAGTGGAGACTATGTAATTGTGGAACGCAATCCATCGCCGCAGAACGGAGATGTGGTAGTGGCGCTTCTTAATAATGCTTATGCGACTTTAAAAAAGTTTTATCGCGAAACAAACCGAATACGTCTTCAGCCGGCCAATTCCAGCATGTCGCCGATTTATGCCAAAGACCCGCTGATTCAAGGAGTCGTGCGTGGCGTGATTAGGAAGTTTGCTTAGTTGTCTTAAGTCATGATTCGTCTGCTTAAATGATAGACTATAATTTTTTTGCTTTTGACAAAACAATATGTTATAATAAAAAATAAACTATAAATATAATAATATTATTTATGAAGATATTTATTATTGAAAATGATATAAATACTTCGCATAGCTTGCAGGCGAAATTTAAGGTAAATAATTTAGAAGTTGTAAATTGCAACATTTTTTTATCCATTAAAGAAATAATAGAACAAATTATTGAAGCTCAACCCGATTATATTGTTCATGGTTTTCGCTTTCCAAATATGGACGGATTTGATCTTCTACATGCGATTAAGAGCAATAAAGAGACAATGAATATTCCGGTATTTGTTTATACAAAATTAAGCGACGATAAATCAAAAAAGAAATGCGCTGACTTGGGAGCGGAATATTTTTTCTCCAAAAAAGAATTAAATTTGGAACAATTTTCTGAAAAAGTAATTAAAATTATAGAAAATAGAAGTAAAATAAAAAAATAATATAATAATATGAAAAAGGGAATTATTTTTAGAAAAAGAAATATTATTGCCGCAATAGCTTTGATGGTTTTGTTATTTTTGGGATATTCTTCCATCTTTGGAAATAAAACAAAAACAACATATACGGTGGCAAAAGCCGAAAAAGGAAAAATTGTTCAGACAGTAAGCGAAACAGGCACGGTCAAGGCGGACAGTGAAATTAACTTGAGCTTTTTAAATAATGGGAAATTAAAAGTCAAATACGCGCGAGGAGGAGACGAAGTAAAAAAAGGAGATTTGATAGCGGAATTGGACAAAGAGGATTTGGAAATAAAAAAAGAGGAAGCATCCGCGAATTTTGAGGTGGCCGAAGAAGACTTGAAAAAACTTGTTTCCGGCGCCACCACGGAAGAAGTCGCGATTTATCGCGCCAATCTCGCGCAAGCCAAATCATCATACGATTCGGCGTTGTCGGAATTGGGCAGAACAAAAACAGTTGTCGCGGAAAATATTATGCAAGACGAGAAAGCTTTAAATGATTTGATAATGAGCACGGCTGCCGATATTACTTCCTATGAACAAGCCGTGACCGTTGCTGAAACAAGCCTTCAAAATACCAAAAAAACATATAGCCAAGAAATTGATAATTATAAAAATGATGCCGTTGTTAAAATAGGTGATAAAATCGCTGCGGCCAACACTGCCTTGGATACCATTGATAGAACCATAAATGATGCCGATGGCGAAGATTATATCAGCGTTAAAAACGAATCATATCTTTCTACCACCTTGATTGCGTATAATAGCGCGAAAAAATTATTAGATACGGCTCGAATAGATTTAAAAACGGCAGAGCTGTATAAATCAGATTCAAGCATTAAGCAGGCGGTAGCGAGTACTCTGAGCGTTTTAAACAAAACTTTTACATCCTTGCAAAATTGTTATTCGGCTTTGGAAAATTCAGTTACAACAACTTCTTTTATACAGTCTGAACTCGATACTTTAAAAACAAATATTAGTACCCAACAAACCGCAATCGCAACGGCCATATCAGCCGTTCAAACAGCCAGTCAAAATTTGGATGATGCTACCTTAAATTATAGTATAAAAGTATCGGAAGCCGAAGAGGCATTAAAAAAAGCGCAAGTCGCGCTGGACGACGCGAAGATCACGGCGGAAAATAATTTATCCACTTCGCGCGCTCAAGGTCAACAGCAAATAACAGTGGCTGAATCCAAAGCTTCTGCGGCCTATGAATCTTGGCAAGTATCAGGCGCGCAATTGAATAAAATATTGGCTTCAGCTTCAAGATATGATATTTCTTTGGCGCAAGCCAGAATCAAACAAGCGCGAGCCGCGGTTGATTCTTTAAATAAACAGATAGAAAACAGTGCAATTATCGCTCCGATTGACGGCGTGATAACCAAAGATAATTTTAAAGAAGGAGAGCAAATAAGTATGGGAGCAGTGGTTTTTGCCATGCTTGGTGAAAATGATTTTGAAATTGAAGTGCTTGTTTCTGAAGCTGATATATCAAAAATCAGTCTGGACGATAAAGCAAAAATAACGCTTGATTCGTTTGGAGAAGATACGGAATTTTATGGCAAAGTGTATTTTGTGGATCCGGCAGAAACGGAATTGCAAGATGTTATTTATTATAAAATAAAAATAGAGTTTGATCAGGAGGACAAAGACGTGAAATCGGGAATGACCGCGAATATAACAATTATCACAGACATGAAAGAAAACGCTTTAATAATTCCGAACCGAGCCATCATTGATAAAAATGGGCAAGGAAAATTCGCAAGAGTCTTGGAAAACGGCCAGCTTGTGGAAAAACAAGTGACCATCGGTATAAACGGAGATGATGGACTGATGGAAATTTTAAGCGGATTGAATGAAGGTGAAGATGTTGTGACTTATGTAAAGACGGAATAATTTTGTAGAAGTGTTATGCTTATTGAGGTTAAAAATTTAAAAAAGAATTTTGAGACAGACGAGGTCGTGACAAAGGTTTTGCACGGCCTTTCTTTTAGTATTGAAAAAGGTGAATTTGTGGCCATTATGGGGCCATCCGGTTCGGGGAAATCAACTCTTATGCACATTTTGGGTCTTTTGGACCGGGCAACGAGCGGACATTATTTTCTTGACGGGCGCGACGCGACCACGTTGGAAGATGATGAGTTGGCGGAATTGAGAAATGTAAAAATTGGATTTGTTTTTCAAGCTTTTAATCTTTTGCCACGTACGACCGTTTTGGACAATGTTAAATTGCCGCTCACATATGCGCGGAAAAAGGTTAACATAGAGACAACAGCCAAAAAGGTTTTGGAAAGCGTCGGGCTTGGGCATCGTTTGGATTATCGCACCAATCAAATATCCGGTGGAGAAAAACAGCGCGTGGCAATCGCGCGAGCGTTGGTCAACAGCCCCTCGGTTATTTTTGCTGATGAGCCAACCGGCAATTTGGATTCAAAATCAGGGGTGCAGATTATGGAAATTTTACAGAAACTAAATGGTGCTGGTAACACCATTATCCTCGTCACTCACGAGACATACACAGCCGAACATGCCAAAAGAATTATCAAATTAAAAGACGGTCATATTAAAGAAGATTTTCTCTTGAAAGATCGCAGAATCGCGCACGATGGAGAAAAAATAAAATAATTTTAAATATGCTTGTTCAATGCGTAAAAAATTCCGTGAAAGCGCTTCTCTCCAACAAGACGAGAAGTTTTTTGACTATGCTTGGTATTATTATCGGTGTAAGCGCGGTTATTGTTATTATGGCGGTCGGAGCCGGAGCGCAGAGCTTGATTTTGTCGCAAGTAAAAACGTTGGGCACGGATTTGATTGGTATTTTGCCAGGTAATTCAGATGAGGAAGGACCGCCGACTTCAATAATGGGAATAACAATAACCACATTGAAATATGAAGATATTTTAGCGTTGCGCGAAAAAAAGAATGTACCCGACGTGGTGGATGCCGTGGGATACACGAAAGGAGTGGAAAATGTCAGTTGGAGAGCAAATTCGTACGACACAAATATAAGCGGATGTATGGCCAGCTATCAAAACGTGGAAGGTGGTGAAGTTGCGGAAGGAAGATTTTTAACATCAGAAGAGGAAAAAAATATGTCCAAAGTCGCTGTCTTGGGTTATACGGTAAAAGAAGAATTATTCGGCGATTCGGACGCCATTGGTCAAAGAATAAAAATAAAAAAGCATACTTTTGAAGTAATTGGTATTATGAAAGAAAGAGGGACGGTTGCTTTTCAAAATTATGATGATCAAGTTTTTATTCCGATTAAAACCATGCAAAAGCTTATTGCGGGCGTGGATCACGTGGGAATGGCCAGAGTAAAAATTAATAATGAAGAAAATGCCGATAAGGCTATTGCAGATATAAAAACAACCTTGCGTGAAAGACACGATATCACAAGTCAAAGCGGAGCTGATGACGACTTTACGGTTCGTAGCGCGGCTGAGGCTTTGGACATGATTACAACCATTACCGATGGTCTGAAATATTTTTTGGCTGCCATGGCGGCGTTGTCGCTTTTGGTTGGAGGCATCGGAATAATGAATATAATGCTCGTGAATGTGACTGAACGAACCAGGGAGATTGGCCTGCGCAAAGCCGTTGGCGCCAATAACTCCAATATTTTAAGCCAGTTTTTAATTGAGGCCGCGTCCATGACATCAATCGGAGGAGTTTTTGGAATAATTCTCGGCGTTATTATTTCTTTTTTAATAAAGGTCATAGCCAATTTTCTCGGATATGATTGGGACCTTATTGTTTCACTTACTTCCATAATTTTGGCCGTGGCGGTTTCAACCGCTGTCGGATTGGTATTTGGACTCTATCCGGCCAAAAAGGCGAGTCAACTTGAGCCAGTGGAGGCACTCCGATATGAATAAATAATATGAATATTATTTCCATAATTAAATCTGTGATAATTTCCATGTCTGTGAATAAACTCAGGACTGTTTTGACTATTCTGGGTATGGTAATTGGAATTAGTAGTGTAATTATCGTTTATTCCGCCGGCGCAGGCATTGAAAGTTTGATTTTAAATGAGATTGAAACGTTCGGCACGGATATTATTGAAACAGAAATCAAAATTCCGACCGGCAAAAAGTCTACCGGCGCGTCAGAAACACAAAATGCTTCCGCGATAGCCATGGGGGTGCAAGTTACCTCATTAAAAACAGAAGACATGAAAGATATTAATAAATTATCAAATATTATTGATAGTTATGCGGGTGTCATGTCGCAAGAAAAAGTAAGTTATGGCAATGAAACCAGAATAGCGATTATTTTTGGGACAAATGCCGGTTATGTAGATATTGATAAGAGCGAAGTTGAATTTGGACGTTTTTTTACTGACGCGGAAGATCGTTCACTTTCCAAGGTTGTTGTTCTGGGATCAAAAATGAAAGAAAAACTTTTTGGAGATAACGAAGCGATCGGCAAAACAATAAAACTGCGCAAAACAAAATTTAAGGTTATTGGAATTATGAAAGAAAGGGGAGCGGTCATGACTATGAGTTTTGACGACTATGTTTATGTTCCCATTCGAACTTTGCAGAAAGAAGTGATGGGCATAGACCATGTCACCTATATGGTTCATAAAGTTAAAGACATGGAAACCGCGGAAGAAACCGCGGAAGAAATTCGCACAATATTGCGTGAAAATCACGACATTGTTCCGCTTGGAGTGGATGATCTTGGCCGTCCGGATTTGGGCAAAGATGATTTTCGCGTCACCACCATGGATGAGATGATGGATATGATGGGTATAATAACAAACGCCATTACCTTGTTGCTTTTGGCCATCGTGGCTGTTTCGCTTCTTGTTGGCGGAGTCGGTATTATGAATATTATGTATGTTGCTGTCAGAGAGCGCTCCCCGGAAATTGGTTTGCGCAAAGCTGTTGGCGCAACTTATAATGACATCATGCGGCAATTTTTGGTTGAATCAATCTTCATTACCTTAATCGGTGGCGTGGTTGGTGTCAGTCTTGGAATTTTAATTTCTTACATAATCGCCGTTTCGGCTTCATACGCCGGACTGGATTGGAGCTTCAGCATCCCACTTATTTCTTTTGTCGTCTCAATAGGTTTCTCCTGCTTCTTTGGTTTGGTTTTTGGCCTTTATCCGGCCCGCCAAGCCGCCCGTTTGAATCCGATTGAGGCAATGAGGAAGGAGTAATTGCCCTCACCCCTCGCCCATCTCCCATTTTTTGTCAGCGGGGTCTATATAAAATTGAGCTTGCTTAATCTAATCAATTTTAGTATAATAAATTCATTATTTGTTAAAATCAAGTTTATTTTTATTTTGCGAAAATATCTAATAATTCGCGAATTTTAATATGAATTTTTTAATCCCAAAATTTATTGCTCGGCGTAAAAGTCAGAGCCGGAAAATTAAAGATATAATAAACAATATCCCGTTTATAAAAGCGAAAAGAAACTTGTATTTTGTTTATTATTTTTTAAAATTATTTTGCGCGATTATCGTGGCGTTGTTCGCGGTTTTTTTATTGGTCGCGCTGATTTATTCTTCTCAAATAAAAAATATTTATGACAACGCGGTTGCGGGGAAGAAAAATATCGACCAGGCCGTTTTCTTTGTTCAGGAAAAGCAATTCGCTCATGCCGCCGAATATGCCAAATCAGCGGAAGAAAATTTTTCTTTTTCCGCCAAAGGTCTGGAAAGTTTGCAGAATAATTTCTTGATCAATAAAATCGGTTTTTTGTCCGAACAGATTGACGATGCGGCGCATCTTGTTTTTACAGCGGAAATGGTGAGCCGAGCGGCTGTAAGTGGCAGTGAGATTGGTGCGAAAATGGAGGGAGCACTGCAATTGAAAGACAAGGGGTACAACGAATTAACAGTGGAAGAAAAAAGAAATATACTGGCGACTTTGCACGATAGCGGTCCGGAATTAAACAGCATTAAAGAAGACATGGATTTGGCAGCCGAAAATATTGAAAAAGTATCTTCCCGCGGACTGCTTTTTCCCATCAAGAGTAAAGTGGAGGAATTGAAACAGTATGTTTATAAAGCCAGAGATTTTTTGTCCAAGGCCATACCACTTTGTCAGCTTTCTTCACCGCTCTTCGGCTATCCTGATAAATCTTCTTTTTTGGTTATACTTCAAAATAGCGACGAGCTTCGGCCCACTGGCGGATTTATCGGGACTTATGGTATATTGGAAACATTTAACGGCGACACTGTCAGATTTGAAACGCATGATGTCTATCATTTGGATATGCCGGTGAAAGACGTGTTTTCTGTCGCGCCTCCCGCGCCTTTGGAAAAATATTTGGGAATTAAAAAATGGTATATGCGCGACGCGAATTGGTCTCCGGACTGGCCCGAGTCTGCACAAAAAATCGAATGGTTTTATCACGGAGAAGATGATTTATTGCCTGAGAAAAACAAAATCAATAATTTTTCCGACCAATTTGATGGAGTGATTGCCATTACTCCGCAGTTGGTGACTGAACTTTTGGCATATATCGGGCCGATTACAATTGACGGCCAAGTTTATGATAAAGATAATTTTGTTGATTTATTGCAATACAAAGTTGAAAGAGGTTATGTTCAATTGGGAGTTTCTTCCTGGCAAAGAAAAGAAGTGGTCGGCGAGATAGTGAATGAGTTGAAAGTAAAAATACTAAACAGAAAAGTGGAAGATTTTTTTGAAATATTTGATATAATAGACAGTAATTTGGCAAGAAAAAATATTTTGATTTATTTTCATGATCCGGAATATCAAAAATTGGCCGAAGAAAAAGGATTCGCCGGTGAAATAAAAGAAACAGACGGCGATTATCTTATGGTGGTGGACGCCAACATGGCCGCTCTGAAAACAGACGCGGTTATTAAGAGAAGTATTGATTATAAAGTAAGACAGGGCGCGAGCGGATTATTCGCGGATTTGTCCGTCAATTACGCGCATTTTGGAAAGTTTGATTGGAAAACCACGCGATACAGAACATACACGCGAGTTTATGTTCCTTTGGGTTCAAAATTAATTTCAGCCGGCGGAATGTCCGATGATGAAGTTGAACAATATGACGAAAATGGTAAAACGGTTTTTGCAGTATTTCTCTCAATTGAACCTGGCAAGATTGGTAATTTGCATTTTCTTTATCAGCTTCCTGCTAATGTGGAAAATAATGCAAAGCAGGGAAATTATAATTTGTTTGTTCAAAAACAACCGGGTAATGACATAGGTTCGTTGAATGTTGACTTAAAATTAATAAATAATGTAGAATCATATCAACCGACCGGATTTTACGCGGAAAAAATCGGCAGTAAAAGGGTTGTCTGGAGCACAAACCTAAAAGCCGACGCGGAATTTGAATTGAAAGCAGGAAAATAAAATTATTTGTATTTTTTTGTTAGGCTGAGTTTTAAAACCCAGCCTAACAAAAAAATACAAATAATTTTAATATTTTATCATATGTTTATAAAAAGAATTGGAATTGATTTGGGAACAGCCTATACATTGGTTCATTTGCCGAAGAGGGGAATTGTGATTAATGAGCCTTCTGTCGTGGCGGTTTCGTTGACTGACAAAAAAGTTTTAGCAGTTGGCAATGAAGCTAAAGATATGCTTGGCCGTACGCCTGACACCATTATTGCGCTTAAACCTTTGAAAGACGGAGTGATCGCGGATTACAGAACCACAGAGGCCATGCTCCGATATTTTATTAATAAGGCGCTTGGAGGCATGCGTCTTTTTAGACCAGAGGTTATGGTTGCCGTGCCGGCGGGAATATCTTCCACGGAAAGGCGCGCGGTTATTGACGCGACAATCGCTGCCGGCGCAAAGGCAGCCTATATTATAAAAGAACCTATAGCGGCCGCCATTGGCGCGGATATTCCAATTGGTTCGGCTTCAGGACATATGATTATTGATATTGGCGGCGGAACAGCAGAGATGGCTGTTATTTCTCTTGGTGGAATTGTTGCCTCTACATCTGTCCGTGTTGGCGGAAATAAATTTGATGCCGCTATTTTAGAATATATCCGAAAAAAATATAATTTAGCCATCGGCGAACGCACATCCGAAGAAATAAAAATAAATATCGGCTCAGCACTTTATTTAGAAGATAAATTATCCATGGAAATACGCGGACGTGATATTTTGACCGGTTTGCCACGCAGTATCACCATTACCAGTAGCGATGTGACAGAGGCTTTGCAAAATGAATTGGAAGCGATCATTGCGGCCGTAAAAAAAGTGCTTCACGAAACTCCACCGGAATTATCAGCGGATATTATGGACAAAGGCATGGTACTTTCCGGAGGTAGCTCACTTCTTCGCAATATCGATCAACTGCTTTCTCGCACTACTGGCGTGCCGGCCTATGTCGCCGACGATTCCATCTTGTGTGTTGCTAAAGGAACAGGAATCGCATTGGATAATTTGGATAGTTATAAAAGATCAATATTGGCAACAAAATAAGTTAATTATTTATGCTTATAGGTATTGATGCCAGTCGGGCCAATAGAGAACATAAAACCGGGACAGAATGGTATGGATATTATTTGATTAAGAGCTTGGCAAAACTGGACAAAAAAAATAAATATATTTTATATGTTGACCAGCCGTTGAAAGACGGCTTGTTGGATTTGACGAACATCGATCCATCTGAGCATAAGAATGTTAATAATAAAAATGTCGTAGATAAGAATGGATATCAGACCATTAAAAGTTCGCATAATAATTTTCAAGCCAAGGTTTTAAAATGGCCTTGGCGTTTTTTTTGGACGCAGGGAAGGATGTCGCTGGAAATGCTTCTTCATCCGCCCGACGTTTTATTTGTACCGTCGCACACTTTGCCGATTATACATCCAAAAAAATCAATTGTTACCATACATGATATTGGATTTGAAAAAGATTATAGTCTATATGAAAAAGAGGAAATGGGTTCTGTGGGACGAAAAAGCGGAGCTATAATAAATTTATTGGTAAAAATTTTTACTTTTGGAAAATATAAAGCCAACACCATTGATTATTTGCGTTGGTCCACAGAATATGCGTTAAAAAAAGCGCGTAAAGTTTTAACCGTGTCAAATTTTTCCAAAAAAGAAATGGTGGAATTTTTTCACGCCGAAGAAGACAAAATAAAAGTTGTTTATAACGGATACAATAAGGATTTGTATAAAAAGCAAAATGATGTCGATAAAATATCCCAAACACTTATTAAATACGGGATTGAGGCACCTTATATTTTTTATGTTGGTCGGATTGAAAAAAAGAAAAATATTCCGTGTTTGATTGAATCTTTTGCCTTTCTTCGCGAGGATAATAAAAATATTTTTCATAAACTTGTTTTGGCAGGAGACGCCAGTTTTGGTTACGACGAAGTAAATTACGTTCTCGCCGAGTTTGATTTAGAAGAAGACGTAATCATACCTGGATGGGTGGAAGAAGAAGATATGTCGTTTCTTTTTTCCGGCGCAGACGCCTTTGTATTTCCTTCAAACTATGAAGGTTTTGGTATTCCTTTATTGCAGGCAATGGCTTGCGAAGCGCCTATTGTTGCTTCAAATATCCCTTCCTTGGTTGAGGTGGCCGAGGACGCTGCGCTGTTTTTTGACCAGAGCGATAAAGATTCCATGGCAGATGCTTTAAAGGAAATAATCTTAAACAAAAAAATGAGAGAACGACTCATTGAGGCCGGTCGGAAAAGAGTAAAAAATTTCAGTTGGGAAAAATGTGCCGCTGAAACGTTAAAAGAGATTGAAAGTTTATAAAAATAGATATTTCCAATAAAAAAGCTGATATGTTATAATATAGGTGTTATGAATGAAAAAATAGCATCTTTTTTTATTGGAATAAAGTTATTATATAGATTAAAATTTTTGCTTGTTATAGCAATTTTAATATTATTTTTATTTCCAATAAAAATTTTATCCGCCAATGGCGAAGTCATGTCCAGTTCGAATGGAATATTGGTTAAATATAAGAATATCCTCGAAGTTGAACATATTGAAGTAGGCAATTATAATTTATTTGACGAGATAGAAAAATATAAAGAGAATCAAGAAGTTGAATATGCTGAACCGAATTATACTTATAAAGCGACAATCATTCCTTCGGATATTTCTTATGATAATCAATGGTATTTGACAAAAATAAAAGCCGCTCGTGCTTGGGATAAGATTAATGACACGCGAAATATTGTTATTGCGATTATTGACTCTGGGGTGGACATTGCCCATCCGGATTTACAGAATAATATTTGGAAAAATAAAAAAGAAATAGAGGGCAATTTTTTTGATGACGATAGGAACGGTTTTATTGATGATGCGTATGGTTGGGATTTTGTGAATAATGTTCCTGACCCGTCTCCAAAATTTGAAGAAGGATTTACCCAGGAAGGAATTTTACACGGTACAATTGTGGCCGGAGTCGCGGCCGCGGAAGGCAACAACAAAAAAGGCGTTGTCGGCGTAACGTGGCATGCTCAGATTATGGCCCTTAAAGTTCTCAACGATAAAGGTGAGGGTGATACAAGGAATGTGATTAGGGCGATTGATTATGCGATTGCCAACGGCGCGGATATTATAAATTTTAGTTTTATTGGTTCGGGGTACAGTAAAAGCCTGGAAGAGGCCATAAAGAGAGCTTATCAAAACGGTATAATTATTGTTGCCGCTGCTGGCAATGAGCAAGGAATGGAAAGTGGATATAACCTTGATGACAGGCCAATGTATCCGGTTTGCTATGACGGAAATGACGGAGAAAATATGATTATTGGCGTTGCCGCGACTGATACTCTTGACCAAAAAGCGGTGTTTTCCGGATATGGAAAAAAATGTATTGATATTTCCGCGCCAGGTGTAAGTATTTTTGGACTCGCGGTTTACGCGCCTGAAAGATTTGTTAGCGGTTATATGTTTAACAGATATTATGACGGTTATTGGTCAGGAACGTCAATGGCTGTGCCGATGGTAAGCGCGGCCGCTGCGCTTGTTTCAGAAATAAATCCAAGTCTGGACAGAAATGGCGTGATAAAATATTTGCAAGAAAATGTTGATGATATTTCACGTGTTAATCCTTCTTTCGTTGGAGAATTGGGCGCTGGTCGTTTAAATTTATCCAAAGCCGTGTCCGGTGCGGAAGAAAATTTAATTTTTCGTAGCGCGCGGATAATTACTGCGCCGATGAGTGAAAGAAAAAGCCAAATTTTAACGTTTGAGATGAATGGAAATACCGATAATGAGTTTATGGCTTATGGGAATAATTTTTTTGGTGGAGCGTCTGTGGCAACTGGTGATATTGACGGAGACGAGGCAGGCGAAATAATTACCGGAGCCGGCTTTGGTGGCGGACCGCATGTCCGAATTTTTAATAGAAGCGGGGAATTATTGAATCAGTTTTTTGCTTATGACAAAAATTTTCGCGGTGGTGTAAACGTGGCCGCCGGTGATGTTGACGGCGACGGAGTTGACGAAATAATAGCTGGTGCCGGGCGTGGAGGAAGTCCTCAGGTTCGAATTTTTGAAGCAAATGGCAGATTGATTGGAGAGTTTTTTGTTTATGACAAAAATTTTCGCGGTGGTGTAAACGTGGCCGCCGGTGATGTTGACGGCGACGGAGTTGACGAAATAATTACCGGAGCTGGTTTTGGTGGCGGTCCTCAGGTTCGAATTTTTGAAGTAAATGGCGAATTGGATGGACAGTTTTTTGCTTATGACAAAAATTTTCGCGGTGGTGTAAACGTGGCCACGGCAAATTTTGGAGGCGGTACGCGAGATAGAAGAGAGAGAATAATTACCGCGCCCGGCAAAGGCGCCAATCCTGAAGTAAAAATATTTGACAACCACAGCAATATGGAAAATAGTTTTTTTGCCTATAATAAAAAATTTCAAGGAGGCGTGAGCGTGTCTTCGGCGGATATCAATCGCAATGGATATGATGAGATAATTACCGGAGCCGGTCCCGGCGGAGCACCGCACGTTATGATTTTTGAAAATGACGGCAAGGCGATCGGCTCATTTTACGCACATGAGGAAAGTTTTAATAAAGGCGTGAATGTCGCCGGAATAGTTTATTAATTAATATAATATACAAGCATATGGACCACAAAGTAATTTTTGATAAAAAAAATATTTTAGTTACTGGTGGAGCCGGTTTTATCGGCTCACACCTATGTGATGAGTTAATAAAAGATTCAAAAGTAATTTGTCTTGATAATTTTTCCACAGGAGAAGAAAAAAACATAGATCATTTATTGGCTGAGCAGAATTTTGAATTTATAAAACATGATATTGCGGAGCCGATTGAACTTGATAAATTGCCTGAATTGCAAAAATTCAAAATAGAATTTCAGGGCATACAGGAAATATATAATTTGGCTTGCCCAACGTCTCCGAATAATTTTATGGAAAATAGAATTCCAACGATTTTGGCAAACTCTGTCGGTTTAAAAAATATATTAGATATGGCGGTTAAATATCAATCAAAAGTTATTCATTTTTCTTCTTCGGTCGTATATGGTCCAAGAAAAAATCAAGATGAAAAAATAAAAGAAGACGATCTCGGCAAAGTTGACGTCTTATCATCCAGATCGTCGTATGACGAAGGCAAGAGGTTTGCGGAAACAATGGTTGTAAACTATAAAGATATTTTTAATTTGGACGCAAAAATATTACGTTTGTTTAGAATTTACGGTCCGAGGATGAAATTTAACGATGGGCATATGATACCTGATTTTATTGACAGCGCGTTGGAGAATAAAGATATTATAATTTACGGCGGAGAGAGTTTTTCTTCCTCTTTTTGTTATGTGAGTGATTGCGTTGATGCCGCGTTGAAAATGATGGAGTCTGACGTTTCAGGCCCAATCAACATCGGTTCGGATGTGGATATCGGCTTGACAGATTTGGCAAATAAAATAATATCATACATAGGTTCAAGATCAAAAATAAACGAGACAGAAGAAAAATTTTTTATGACGTCGCTTTGTCTGCCCGATATTTCCAAAGCGCGCAATGAATTGGGCTGGTTGCCAATTGTGACGCTGGAAAAAGGATTGGAAAGAACCATTAACGATTTACGGGCGAGTAAAGGATTGGTTAATTTATAGTTGGCGGTATTTTTATGGAGAAAAAAATTTTTTGTGTCATTCCGGCGTATAATGAAGAAAAAAATATTTCGCAAGTGATAGTTTTAGTGAGGCCGTTGGTAAATAAAGTGGTTGTGGTTGATGACTGTTCTTCGGATCAAACTTATGAATCGGCTAAAAAACAAAACGTTGTGGTTTTAAGACACATTATTAATCGCGGACAAGGAGCCGCATTGCAAACAGGTGATGAATATGCCCTGAGGCACGGAGCGGATATTATTGTGCATTTTGACGCTGACGGACAATTTATAGCCGAAGAAATTAAAGATCTTGTGCGTCCGATAGCGGAAGAAGATTATAACGCCGTCTTCGGATCAAGATTTTTGGGCAGAAAAAGCAACATGCCGTGGTTTAAAAAAAATATTATTATGCCCGTTGCTCGTTTGGTTAATAGAATTATTATTGGTTCAAAATTTACGGATCCGCAGTGTGGGTTCAGGGCATTTTCTCGTTTGGCCGCGAAAAATATCAAAATAGATCAAGACAGAATGGCGCACGCGAGTGAAATATTGTTTAAAACAAATAAAAATAAATTAAAAATAAAAGAAGTACCGGTCACTGTAATATATAAAGAATTCGGACAAAATTTCCGCGGTGGCGCGAAAATTATCAAAGATTTATTTTTTGGAAAAATTATTCAGTAAAGCCGAGCTGTTAAAATCATTTTTTAACAGTTCTGCGCGTGAAAAAATATGTTTCAACAATTTATAGCCTTAATAATGATTATTTTTTTCTTATCCAGATTGTTTTTGCAAAAAAAGAAAAAAGAAATCTCTTTAAGTGAATTTATTTTTTGGCTCGCGTTTTGGATTTTTGCCGCGCTGGCCATTGTGTTTATTAAATGGATAGACAGGACAGTGGCTGTCTTTGGTTTTTCAGCTCGAGGCATCGAAGTACTTTTTTATTTTGGGATGGTAATAATGTTTTATTTTATTTTTCGCCTCAGAATTCATATAGAAAAAATTGAGAGAGATATTACAAAAATTACCAGAGAAATTAGTTTAAAAGAATAACTATGAAGATAGCACATATTGTTTGCGCTTTTCCACCGTATAAAGGAGGTATGGGGAACGTGGCATATTATTTTTCAAGAGAATTGTCGTTGTTTGGACACGAAGTGGTTGTTTTTACTGCCGACTATGATAAAAAAATAAAAGAGATCGATAGTGACGGATTTAAGGTGATAAGACTTAATGCCTTGCTTAAACTTGGTAATGGCGCTTTTGTACCCGGCCTGTACAAAAGGCTGGAGGGGTTTGATGTTGTGCATTTGCACTATCCTTTTTTTGGCGCCGCGGAAATAGTTTGGTTGGCAAAGATAATAAAAAGAAGAAAAATGAAATTGGTGGTGACATACGCGATGGATGCATTGGGACTTCCTTTTTTCGCTTCCTTGCTTAGCTTGCCGTCTGTATTAATAAAAAATTCTTTATTAAAAATCGCAGACAAAATAATTTGTTCAAATTTTGACTACATAGCTCATAGTAGTATATCAAAATTTTACGAAAATCATGAAGAAAAATTTGTTGAATTGCCATATGGACGGGATGATAAAAAATTTTTTCCAAAGAAAAATATGGAAGTTGAAGAGGGAGCTTTGTTGAATATTCTATTTGTGGGCGCACTTGATCAGGCGCATTATTTTAAGGGCGTGGATATTTTGTTTTCAGCTTTGGCAAAAATTAAAATTGAAAATTGGCAATTGAATATCGTCGGAAAAGGAGATTTGGAGAACGAATATAAAAAACAAGCCAACAAGCTGGGGATTGTGAAAAAAATAAATTTTGTCGGCGGGATAAGCGACGAAAAACTTACCGAATATTATCAGAATTCAGACTTGTTTGTTTTGCCATCAATCAATAGTTGCGAAGCTTTCGGTCTTGTTTTGGTTGAAGCAATGTCTTGCGGAGCGCCGGTAATCGCGAGCCGTTTGCCAGGAGTGCGAAAAGTTTTTGAAGAAGGGGAGCAGGGGTTGTTTGTTGAGCCTGGCAACGTTGACGATCTTGCTGAAAAAATTGAAACAATTTTGAAAGATGACGATTTAAGAAAGTGTATGAGTCTGAGCGCAATTAAATATACGGAAGAAAAATATGATTGGAAGAAGACATGCAAAAAACTTGAGAAAATATATACAGAAATTATATGAAAATACTTATTATAAATAATTTATACAAACCTTATGCAAGAGGCGGAGGTGAGAGAGTGGTGGAGCTGATTGTTGACGAGTTTCGTCGACTTGGGCACGAGATTATTATTATCACCACAAAGCCTTGCCGGGCGTCGAGTGTTGAAAGTTTTGACAGTAAAAATAAGGTTTATTATTTGAACTCAAAATATTATAATTTGGTTAAAATTCCTCTTTTTTTGCGTTTATTTTGGCATGTTTTTGATATGTTCAATTTCGTAAATTATTTTAAAATCAATTCTATTTTGCAAAAAGAAAAATGCGATTTGGTGTTGACTCATAATTTAAAAGGTGTGGGCCTACTGGCCACACACGCTATAAGAAAAAATAAAATAAAAAATATCCACACCCTGCACGATATTCAATTGTTTTATCCGTCAGGACTGATGATGTATGGTAAAGAAAAAAGAGTTGACAGTTTGTTGGCAAAAATATATTCAAAAGTTAATAGTTTATTGATTGACTCTCCTCGTGTCGTAGTTTCACCTTCGCAGTGGCTTTTGGATGAACATTTAAAAAGGGGATTTTTCAAAAACTCAGGTTGTATTGTCTTACCAAATCCGGTTATTTTAAGAGAAACAAAAGAGATTATAGAGAGAGAGGGGAATAAGACAATATTTAATCTATTATATGTCGGACAGATTGAGAACCATAAAGGGGTTTCTTTTTTGGTCGATGCTTTTAATAGTCTTAGCAGAGACGATTTTAATTTGCATATCGTCGGCGATGGTTCAGAAATAGAATCAATAAAATCGCGTGCGGCGCAAAACAATAAAATATTTTTTTATGGCCGAAAAAGCGCGTCAGAGGTGGAGGAGTTGATGTGCATGGCAGATTGCCTTATGGTTCCGTCTTTATGTTATGAGAATTCGCCAACTGTAATTTATGAAGCAGCGAGCGTCAATCTCCCCGTTATTGCCGCGAGAATCGGTGGAATAACTGAGCTGGTGCGCAAAATCGGTGGTATTTTATTCGTGCCGGGAGACGCTCCCGATTTGATAAAAAAAATACAATGGGCTAAGGCAAATCAGGAGTTGCTTAAGAAAATAATAAAAATACACAAAATAAAAAAAATGGCGATAGAAGAGTACGCCAAAAAATTATCGTGCTATTTCAGTTAATACAATTTACTATTCTCTAAATATATTTTTTAAAGCAGATTTGTTTCCTTTTTCTTTCTCGTCCAATGCGCTTAAAACTTGGTCGATTTTTTTTTCATTAACATCCTGAATCGCGCTTTTGCTTTGTTCTTTTATCCATTGTTCGTCCGGAGCGAAAGCCTCATAAACATTATTTTTTAAAAAAGAATATAAATACAGAAAAGCCAGACAGTCGATTACGACAACTAATATAAAAACATAATTGCAAATATTTTTTGATGATAATTTTATTTTCATAAATGTTTTGACGCTTGCCTTATTTCCAATAAGTGTCGGCGTTGACGTTCAAGACAATATTCGGCGTTCCGCTCGGCGCGTCGCCATCTTTTTCCGTCATCCGGCGAATTGAAAAAGAATTAATACTAATATAATAATTTAATTTTTCCAAGCTTGTTAAATATCCAATAATATTTTCATAAGCGCCTGTGACGCTTATGGTCATGGGAATCGCCTTATAAATTTCGTTTGATTTACTTGCGCCGGTATTGATGTTCAAAATAACATTAACATAGTTTTGTTTTTCCAGATTATCCATTTTTTCAATGAAATCAATCCCATTGTTAATGTTTTTGTTAATAAATATGTTGTTGAGCCTTTCCATGTCGGGTTCCATTTTTTGTAATTTGCTTTGTAGCCCAGCCATATTGTATTGCTTATTAATTGTTTTTTCATGATTAATTTTTTGGGACAGAATATTGTTTTTTAATTTTTCAATATTTGTTTTCGGAAGATATATTAAAAAATAAAAAATTAAGCATGACAAAATAAAAAATGCTGAAGTCAAGAAACATATTTTTTCGATATAATTATTTTTGGATTTTATCAAATTCATAGGATGCGATTTTTATATTGATATTGAAATTAATATCTTCTTTTTTTAACAAAGTTTCAATCGGCAATTCCACAGTGCCAAAATATTTAGAATCGTTTATAAAATCTTTTAGTCTAAATAAGTCTTCTCTTGTTTTTGCAACCCCCGTAATGATGAGCGAGCCATTGTTTTTGTTTGCGGAAATTTCATTTATTATCATGCCCGTGCCGATGTTGTCGGATATATATTTTATTAAATATGACCAAGTCGTTGTTTTGCTTTGCAGTAATTCGACCTCAGAAACAAGTTCATTAATATCTTTTATTTTTTTATCATAGTTTTCCGTGTCACTGGCAACATTTTTGAATTCGCCCATGCTGTCATCGTAATAATTTGACAAAAATGATTTAGATACGACAAGTATTAAGCCGTAAATTAAAAGTGATATTATAATTAAAGAAAAAATATTCACCAAAGATTTATAAATGGCTCTTAGTCCTATGTCTCTTTTTAATTTTTTGGAAATAATATTTAAGGATAGCATATTTAGTTTTGAAAAATATTTTTTAACGCCAAGCCGATAGCTGTCGCATATGACAGGCTGGCATCTTGTTTTACTGAAGAAACCCTGGAATCATTAATTATTTTACCGTCAATTTTATGTGTTTCTGTAAAAATTTCAGATAATTTGTTGTTGGTATTATTGAAATTGATAAATGGATTTCCGGTTATTGTTTCAATGGAGGTAGATTTGGCAATGTATTTATCCAGATCGTTTATTTTTGAACCGCCGCCACAAAGAATCAGTTTACTGATTTTACCTCTGCTCGGATATTCTTTGGAATAATAATCAATAACATCATTAATTCTTTTATCAAGGTCGCCCATGACATTCAAAAGTATTTTTTTGACAATCCCTTTGGCCTTTTGTTCATCCATGCCACAAATTATTTTTGCTTTTTCAGCTTGTTCCATGGTAATATCCAAGGTTTTGGCAATGCGCGTTGTGGTTTCCAAACCTGATATGGGAATACTTACTGATGTGGCAATGGTATTTTTTGAATATATAATCATGCTTGCGCGTTTGGCCCCAATATCAATTATTCCGTAATCAATTTCGTATTTTTTCAAATATTGTGGTGACTCTTCATTCAAGAGGCAACGACAAATCGCGGTTGATTCAACCTCCAGTCCCGAGAGAGAAAGTTTTGTTTTTTCTATCAATGACGCGTATTGATCAACAATATATTTTGGCGCCACGCCGACCAAAACAATTTTTTTGTCTTCACTTTCTTTAATTAATTGCCAATCATAATAAATTTTATCAGCCGAGAGCGGGATGTGCTTTTCAATCTCGTTGGCGACCATGTCCTCGATGTTATTTGGCGATTTATTAATTGTAAGCAGTTTGATGAATGTTTTTATTTCAGGAAGGCAAACTACTGTTTCGTCTATATTGGCAGTTCCATAATCAGGTTTGGATATTAATTTATTAATCAAATTAACCACTTCTTCTTCCTTTTTAATTTCTCCGCCAATAATAAAATTCGGAGGCACATCCACTTTGCCGAAACTTTGGACATTAATTTTGTTTCCGTGTTTGGATAGTTGGACAAATTTAAGCGATAAGTCGGAAATATCCAAACCTATTGGTGAAATTATTTTTCTTAAAGGAAAAAACATATAAAAAATTTGTATTATAACACAATTTTAATTATTTTTTATATCGCATCTGTCAGAGAATACATAGGCATAATTATGGCTATAGCCACTCCACCAACACCAAGTCCAAGCAAAAGTATCAGAAGAGGCTCAATAATTGCCGGTAAATTTCCCATTATAGCGTCAACTTCTTCTTCGTAAAATTCGGCCAACTCAACCAAAATACCATCCAATTCGCCGGTTTCTTCGCCGACGGCTATCATTTGCACAACAATCGGAGGATAAAGTTTTGGGTAGGTTTGTATTGCTTCATTCAGTCGTTCACCTTTTTTTATTTTTTGAGCCATATCCAAAAGAGAATTTTTATAATGAACGTTTCCCAAGATGTTGGCAGTAATTTGGAAAGTTTTTATAATCATGATGTCTGTTTTTAAAAGAGCGCTAATATTTCTGGCAAAACGGGCCAAATTTATTTTTTTAATAATTGGTCCGACGATTGGTGTCTTTAAAAGAATTGTATCAAGAACTGACTTGCCCTTTTTGGTTCTGATGACTTGAACCAATATTATAATAAACAAAACAAGACCCACGGCCACAATCAATCCGTTGTGTACTAGCAAGCTGCTTATTTTTATAAGTATTTTGGTGGCCAGCGGAAGTTCAACATTCATTTCCAAAAAAGAAGAGGTAATTTTTGGCACGATAACCGTAATCATAAAAGTACCGATTAATAACATGGCAAAAATTATGACTGTCGGATAAGTCAAGGCGCCTTTCACTTTTGAGATTAAAGCATGCTCTTTTTTCATTTGAATAAAGAGCTGGTTTAAAACTTCTTCCAATTTTCCGGAAGACTCTCCCACTTCAATCATGTTGATAAAAAGCTCCCCGAATACTTTGTTATATACATTTAAGGAATCAGCAAAAGAATTGCCCTTCTCGACCCTGTCTGCCACGTCATTCAATACTTTTACGAAAAATTTATTTCCACTTTGTTTGGCCAAAGTTTTTAGAGCTGAAGATAAGGAAATTCCGGCTTTCAACATCAGCCCGAGGTGTTGGACAAAAAAAAGTTTTTCCTTAAGCGGTACACGAGAAATTTTTTCCAAAAATTTATCCGCCTTGGCAATAAAATATTTAATATCTTTTTCCGTTTCTTTTTCACCGCCCCCTTTATTTTTTAGTTGTTCTTCTGAAAAATGGATAGCCATTTAAATTGGAATTTAGAATTTAGAATATGAAATTTAAATTTATTCTTTGGTCACTCTCATTACTTCTTCTATAGTGGTGATGCCATTTTTGGCTTTGATAAATCCGTCTTCAATGATAGTAAGCATACCGGCTGTCTTGGTTACTTCGCTGATTTCATTGGCGCTACGATTTTTTAATATCAAACTGGACATTTCTTCGGTATTTTCCAAAATTTCATAGATGCCTATTCGGCCCTTATATCCCGTGTTATTGCATCTTGAACATCCTTTGCCGCGATAAAAGAGCAGGGAATTAAGTCCTTGTTTGGCATTCAAAATTGTTTTTGTTCTTTCCATTGTTTTCAAAATACTTTCAATATTCATTTGTTTTTTCAATTCGTCTATTGCTTCTTTTTCAAGATTGTAACTTTGAATACAGTCGGGACAAATTTTACGGACCAAGCGTTGGGCAATAATGATATTTATTGTGGAGGCAATAAGAAATGAAGGTACTCCCATTTCCGAAAGGCGCGGCATCGTGGTCGCGGCATCGTTGGTGTGGATTGTAGAGAGAACAGTATGTCCGGTCATAGCAGCGTGTATGGCAATTTCCGCGGTTTCTTTATCTCGGATTTCTCCCACCATAATTATATTCGGATCTTGTCGTAAAAAAGCTCGTAAGCCACTGGCAAAAGTATATCCGATTTTGGCATTGACTTGCGATTGGTTGACATGAGGCATGCGGTATTCAATCGGGTCTTCTATGGTGGAGATGTTAACTTCCGGCGTATTTAAAATATTCAATACGGTATAAAGTGTGGTGGTTTTTCCGGAACCAGTCGGACCGGTGACCAAAATAATTCCGTGAGGTTTTATTATGTTTCTTTTTAATACTTCCAACGGTTCTTGCTGAAATCCAAGTTGCTCTAGAGTGAGCACTTGTGCAGATTCATTAAGTAAGCGAAGAACGATTTTTTCTCCGTCATAAACCGGCAAGATGGAAACGCGGAAAGCGACTTGATTTTCTTTCGTGGAAATTTTAAAGCGCCCGTCTTGTGGCATACGGTGCTCGTCAACTTTTAAGTTGGCAAGAATTTTTACGCGAGCCACGATGCCGGAATGCACAGCTTTGGGCAATACCATAACATTGTGGAGAACGCCATCAATTCTGTATCTTACGGATACGGATTTTTCTTCCGGCTCAATGTGTATATCGGAAGCGCCTTCCATGATTGAATATTCCAGTAATGTATCAACGATGCGCACAATCGGTATGTCTTCAGCCAATTTTTTCAAGTCTCTTTCTAGCGTTTCGCCCTTTTCGTCGGTTAAATAATTAAATTCAGCCTTAAGGCTTTTGTGATATTGCTTCAGTGCGTCTAATAAGCTTTCCGGCGTGGTTAAATAAATGGCCGGAGAAAATCCGGTCTTTTTTTGAATAAATTCAAAAATTTCAATATCGCCCGGATCTGTAGTGGCTATTTTTATTTCTTTATCCGTGGCGTCAAAAGCGATTACTTTGTGTGTTGTGGCGATTGGTTCGGGTATGGAAAGCAAGACGTCTTTGCGTATTTTTTGAGTTTTTAAATCTATGAATGGTATTTTATAATAACTCGCGGCATTTTCATATAAATTTGCGGAAGTGACGACTTTTTTTTCAAACAGCATCCTTTCGGTTGATTTATTTTTTGATTTTGCCTCTTCGGCAATTTTTTCAAATTCATCTTCGTTCAATATTTCTTGACCGACTAGAATTTTTTTAAGTTGTTTTCTTGAAAACATAAAATAAAAAATTGTTGATAACTTATTAATGTTAATTATAACATAATTCGGCCTTAAGGCGCAAACATAAAGTATAATATAATTTAATAACAGATCTCGCCTTGTTGTCTTTTGACAATAAAATATGTTAAAGTAAAAGAGAAGATTGACATAAAAGAGAAAATTAACATATATGAATTTTTTTTCAAAAATATTAAATTCCTTCTATTTGTCACGAGAAAACTATAAAGAATATGTCTTGGAAGTTTTTTCGTATTTGGATATAAAAATTTATGTTTCATTATTTTTAATAATCAACATTGTTTCTTGGATATTAGCTAAATCTATTATTCATCTTGTTGACGCAGAGCAAATAGCCTTGCATTATAACGTGGATTTTGGAATAGATTATTATGGAAACACTTCGAATATATATATTATCCCCTTGCTTGGATTGATTATATTCTTGATTAATTTTGTTCTTTATGCCGGCATTGGTATCCGTCATAAGGCGCGGAGATTTTTTTCTCATGTTTTGTTTTCAGTCGCGATTGTTTCCAATTATATTTTATTAACAGCAATTTTGCTGATTTATTTAGTAAATTTTAAATAGTATGATTGATTTTTATATTATCCGCATATTATTCTTCGCGACATTGGCTTTTATTTTTACTTTATTATGGACTCCGCTTCTTACTCATTATTTGTATAAATATAAAATGGGGAAGAGCATCAGAAGTAACGGTCTGACACCGATTTTTAGTAAGCTTCATGCTCACAAGTCCGGCACGCCGACCATGGGCGGAATGTTGATTTGGGTAACAGTACTTTTTTTCAGTTTGATATTTTATTATTTATCAATTATTTTGCCATGGGACATCTTTAAAAATCTGAATTTTTTAACGCAAAAAGAAACTCTTCTGCCATTGGGCGCGCTTGTGGCCACGGCTCTTGTTGGCCTTTTTGATGATTGGCTTGATGTGCGAGGTAGAGGAGTATTCGGCGGAGGCGGGCTGACTGTCAGATATAGATTACTTGTTTACGCCTTGATCGCCTTGGTCGGCGCATTGTGGTTTTATTACAAATTGGAATGGGATATATTTCACATTCCTTTTTTTG
Source organism: bacterium (assembly GCA_043820875.1). GTDB lineage: Bacteria > Patescibacteriota > Patescibacteriia > Patescibacteriales > UBA12075 > JBDRDI01. The sequence goes on along the minus strand of JBDRDI010000028.1, from coordinate 20,969 downwards.
GTTTTATTACTTTAGGGTGGTCATATATAATTATTTTTATTTTTGTCATTGTGGCCACCGCTTTTTCAGTTAACGAAACAGATGGCCTGGACGGATTGGCCGGCGGGACTTTGCTTACCTCATTTGTTGCTTACGGGTTAATGGCTTTTGCCATTGGCAAATATGATTTGGCGACTTTTTGTGCTGTGATTTCCGGAGCCTTGTTGGCTTTTCTGTGGTTTAATATTGTGCCGGCTCGTTTTTATATGGGAGATACTGGCGCGATGAGTATGGGCATCACCTTGGGTGTCATTGCTTTTCTTACTCAAAGTGTTTTGATATTGCCGATTATAGGATTTGTTTTTGTTATAGAATCATTGTCGGTTATTATTCAGGTTCTTTCAAAAAAATTACGTCATGGCAAAAAAGTTTTTCTTTCATCTCCAATCCATCATCATTTTGAAGCTCTAGGCTGGCCGGAAGCGAAAATTGTCATGAGATTTTGGGTTATATCCGGAGTTTCCGCCGCAATCGGTTTGACCGTATTCTTATTGGACAAAACTATATAATATTTTATGATTTATAAAAACAATGAATCCAGGAGGGAAGTTGACGCTTATTTGCTTATTATTATTGGGGTTTTAATCGTTTTTGGCTTAATTTGTTTGTCCAGTGCGTCTTCGGTTATGGCTTATAATAAATTTGGGGATGCTTATTATTATTTAAAACGTCAATTGGTCTGGACTTTTTTGGGTGGCATCGCTTTTTGGTATTTTTCCAAAATTGATTATCATATTTGGAAAAAGTACGCTGTTGGATTTTTATTTTTTTCAATTCTTTTATTGTTTTTGGTTTTTATCCCAGGATTAAGCGCCGGATATGGAACTGCTAGAAGTTGGATAAATATTTTCGGTTTTTCTCTACAGCCTTCGGAATTCGTAAAATTGTCTTTCCTTCTTTATTTGGCCGCATGGTTGGAGGCGAGAAAAAATGATTTACATAATTTTGAAATGGGTATCGGACCATTCGTTTTTATACTCGGAGTTATCGCAGCGCTTATGGTTCTCCAACCGGACATCGGTACTTTGTCCATTCTTGGCGCGACATCTCTGATTGTTTATTTTGTGGGTGGAGGCAGTACCAAACATATATTAATTATTATTATTGTCGCTGTTTTGGGTATTACTGTTTTGGCACAATTCAAACCGTATCAAATGGATCGATTCAGGTGCGTGTTTGATTCTGCCTATAGTGCGAATGACAGATGTTATCAAGTGAATCAGTCATTGATTGCCGTTGGATCAGGAGGAATATTCGGTCGAGGACTCGGAGCAAGTCGACAAAAATTTATGTATTTGCCAGAAGTTTATAGCGATTCAATTTTTGCGATTATGGCCGAAGAAGTTGGCTTTGTTTTTTCTACGCTTTTTATCGGATGTTTTTTATTTTTATTTTATAAAGGATATAAGATTGCCTTGAAAGCTCCAGACGATTTTGGTAGAATTTTAGCGATAGGTATTGTCAGCTGGCTTGCGGTTCAGGCATTTGTTAATATTGGCGGAATAGTGAACATTATGCCCATGACAGGTGTTCCGTTGCCTTTGGTGAGTTATGGCGGGTCCGCGATTTTATCCGCATTGGCCGCATTGGGAATTTTGGTTAATATTAGTAAATATACACGGTAGTTTGAAGTCTAAAGTCAAAAGTCGAAAGTCAAAAGTAAATTTATGTTAAATAAAAAACAATCTGTTAAAATACTTTTTTCCGGTGGTGGAACGGCTGGCTCCGTGACTCCGCTTTTGGCAATCGCGGATGGGATGTCAGATTCTATTTGGATTGGGACTCACAAAGGCGTGGAAAAAGAAATGGTGGAAGAAGAGGGGATTAAATTTATTTCTATTTATTCCGGAAAGTGGCGGCGCTATTTTTCATTTTTGAATTTTATTGATTTATTTTTTATTATCATTGGTTTTTTTCAGTCTATTTTTATTATCTTAAAAGAAAGGCCCTTCGCTTCAATAAGCGCCGGAGGATTTGTCAGCGTCCCTGTTGTGTGGGCTTCTTGGGTTTGTCGCGTGCCGGTTTTAATTCATCAACAAGACGCTATGGCTGGATTGGCCAATAGATTAATGGCGCCTTGCGCCAAGATTATTACGGTTACGTTTGAAAAGTCATTAAAAGATTATAGTAATAAAGCGACGTGGCTTGGTAATCCGATAAGGCCAAAATTTTTGGATATAAAAATATCGCGCCGTGAAGCTTTGCAAAAAATTGGTTTAAGCGATTCGCTTCCAGCCGTGTTGATTATGGGAGGAGGTACGGGCGCACAAAAGATTAACGACTTGGTTTACGAAAGCAGGGAGAGTCTGGAAAAATTCTGCCAAATCATTCATATTACCGGTAAAGGAAAAAATACCAATAAAGTGGACAGTGAAAATTATCGCGCCTTTGAGTTCGTGGACACTTTTGGAATGCTCAAAGCCTACACAGTTGCGGATATCGTTGTCACCCGCTGTGGTATGGGCGCTTTGACAGAAATCTCCGCCCTTGGCAAACCCGCAATTCTTATCCCCATGCCTGATTCGCATCAAGAAGATAACGCGAAAATTTTTGAAGAAAAAGAGGCTGGAATAGTTTTAGACCAAAAGAAAATAAACAAAGAAGATTTTATAGTCAATATTAAAAGTTTATTGGAAAATAAATCGCGTCAAGAGTCTTTTAAAAGTAAAATTAAAGATGTGATAAAAATCGCCGAGAAAGATGAGGTGCGGAGAGTTGTAGAGAAGTTGCTTATTTGACTTTTTAATTTTAATGTGATTAGTTGTAGTATTAAAACATTAACAACAAGGGGAGCGAGGTAATAAAAAATGGCGACCAAAAAGAAAAAAACGTCTATTGATTCTGGTATCGTATTTGATAGTGAATAAGCAAGAAGTGCTCATTTTGAAATGATAGAAAAGAAAAATAAAGTGGGGAAAGGTAGGCCACCCATGGGAATAAGCCCGCGGGATTGGAAAAAGTTCAGAGAAGAGAAGGGCAAATAAGCCCAAAAAGGCTAAGTAAAATGGTTGAAGATTTATCCACTCCGCGTTGTGAAAACAGCGCGGGGTTTTTTAATACTATAAATTATAAAGGAGCAATTCAATTGACCAATATAAATATATATAATATCATTATAACAATGGAACTGTATAAAAACAAGAAAATCTATATGATTGGGATTAAGGGCGTGGGCATGACAATGTTGGCGCAGTTTTTGGCTGAAAATGGGTGTGAGATAAGTGGTTCGGATGTGGAGGAAAAATTTATGACTGACGAGGTTCTGGCAAAAGTGGGGATTAAGGTGATTGAAAAATTTGATAAAAATAATATTCCAGGTAACGTGGATTTGATTATTTATTCTACTGGATATAATAAGGAAACAAATGAAGAAGTTGCTGTGGCGCTGAAAAAGAAAATTAAAGTTTTGACTTATGCCGAAGCTCTCGCGGAAATTTTTAATTCGCAATATGGTATTGCGGTCGTTGGTTCGCACGGTAAAACAACAACAACGGCGTGGCTCGGGTATGTTTTGGATCGCGCCGGAATATCGCCTAACGTGTTGGTTGGCGCGCGCGTGCCACAGTTTGAGGGACTCAGTTTGGTTGGGAAATCAGACTATTTTATTTCCGAAGTTGATGAATACCAAAACAAGTTGCAATTTTTTCATCCGCAAGCCGTTATTCTCAATAATATTGACTATGACCATCCGGATTTTTTTCCGGACGAAAAAAGTTATTGCGACGTCTTCATTGAATTTATAAAAAAAATTCCGAAGAAGGGATTTTTGATTGCCAATTTTGACGATGCGAATACGCGTAAAATCGCGTGGGTCAATTGTCACGGACGCGTTATCACTTATGCTATAAATGAAACAGCGGATTATGTTGCGTATGATATCAAGTCGGATGCCGGCAGGCAATATTTTAAAGTGAAATTCGGTGTATCCGATCTTGACGAAGATGAGGGTGAAAAAGATTTCAAAGATGAAGATTTGGGGGATTTTTGCATTCAACTCCACGGAAAGCATAATATTTCCAACGCTCTCGCGGTGATCGTTTTTTGTATTGAATTGAATATTGATTTATCAGAGATTAGAAAATATTTGGAAGAATTTACAGGAACGGCGCGACGCATGGAAGTGATGGGAAAATTTCGTGGCGCGATAATCGTTGATGATTACGCGCATCATCCGACGGAAATAAAGGCAACTCTCGCAGGAGCGCGAGAATTATATAAAGACAAAAATATAATTGTTGTTTTTCATCCGCACACTTTCACCCGCACAAAAGAATTTTTTTCGGATTTTTCCAAGAGTTTCACGGACGCGGACGAAGTGATTGTCTTGGATATTTATGGCTCTTCTCGTGAAAAACAAGGAGGAGCGCATAGTAGTGATTTGGTAGAGAAAATAATAGAAGAAAAATCTGAAGACGGGAAAGCAAAATATATTCCAACGCTTGAAGAGGCGGAAAATTATTTAAGAGGAAAGGCAGGCGAGGGGGATGTGATAATTTTAATGGGTGCTGGAGATGTTTTTCGGATTGGAGAGGGACTCGTGGAATAATCTAAATAAAATATTATTATATTATGCCTATAGAGCAAAAAATACAAGAAGATGTTGATTTGAAACCGATGACCACTTTTAAGATTGGCGGACGGGCCAAGCTTTTTATTGATGTTGCGGAAAAGAATGAATTGGAGGAGGCGATGGAATGGGCAAGAAAAAACAAAATTGATTATTTTATTTTGGCCGGCGGAAGCAATGTTTTAATAAACAGCGATGGCGTTGATGGTTTGGTGATTAAATTAAATAATAAAGAAATAAAAGTTTTGGGCGAAAGAATGGAGTGCGGAGCAGGGGCGGAATTTGGCAAGGCAGTTAATACCGCAACTTCGACCGCTCTTTCGGGTCTGGAATGGGCAGTTGGAATTCCGGGAGCCGTTGGAGGAGCGATTCGCGGGAATGCCGGCGCATATGGCGGAAGTATTTCCGATAGTGTTGAAACAATAGAAGTCTATGACCTTGCGAAAAAGAGATTTGTGATTTTTAGCAAGAACGATTGTCAATTTGGTTATCGGGACAGCATCATTAAGCAAAATAAAAAATTAATAATTTGGCAGGCCACATTGCGTCTTTCAAAAATGGACGGAAGAAAAGTCATTGAAAAAGCAAGCGAAAATTTAATGGCAAGACAATCAAGTCAGCCGAAGTTGCCATCAGCGGGATGTATTTTTAAAAATCCGGAAATAGCAGTGATCAAAGAAGCCAGTCAATATTTGGCAAAAGAGGCGGAAAAGAATGGAGTAGTCCGCAACGGGAAAGTGGGCGCCGGTTGGATTATTAAAGAGCTTGGGTTTGGAGGAAAAAAACAAGGCGGGGCGAAAGTAAGTTTGGAACACACTAATTTTATTGTAAACACCGGCAATGCCACAGCAGGAGACGTGGCCATATTAATTTCTTTTATAAAACAGCGAGCGCGAACCATGTTTAATTTAGAACTTCACGAAGAAATAGAGTATTTGGGATTTTAATATTTTAATATTTTTTAAATTTTTTGTATAGCTAACATTTATAACATGTTAGTTGTTTTTTGTCTAATATTAAGTAATATTTTAATATTTAAGGTAGTTTATTAAAATTACTTGACTAACAGAAAAAATTGTGCTATATTATGGATAATTTACAAGAGTCTTAAATATTCAAATAGGTGCGGTCAATATTCCATGCTTTTGGATGCACAATAATTTTATGGATAATGTATCAATTCTAGACCAGATAATGGACAATAAAAAAGCCGAGGAAGTCAATAATTTGGATGCTGTTGAAATTATCAATAATTTATTCAGCGAGCTTGCCGAAAGGGAAGTTGATGTTTTGATTCGTCGGTACGGATTGCATAGCGGCGAAAAAGAAACGCTGGAAAGCATTGGCAACGCCCACAAATTGACCAGGGAAAGAATAAGACAGATTGAAACTTCTAGCGTCAAAAAATTACAACAGCTTAAAAATTTGGAAGGATATGTAGACACCTTGAAGAAAGTAATTTGTCAATTATTGGAAGAACACGGCGGGCTGATGGAAAGAGAATATATGCTTGAAATTTTGGCCGGATTTTCCGCTGATGGTTTCAAGTCAAAAGAGCAAGACGAATTGATTCACAAAAATTATTTAAATTTTATGATTACAAAGCTCTTAAACAAAGAGTTTGAAGAAGTGACCAACTCAAATCCTTTTAAAGCTTCATACAGATTAAAATATCAAGACTTGGCTCACTTGGAAGAAATCGCGGAAGATATTCATAAAAAAATATTAGAAGTTGATTCAATCCATGGCACAAAAGATTTAATTGAAAAAATAAAAAATTTGGAATCTTATAATAAGCACCGAGAAAAAGTTGAGATTGACAGCGTGCTAGATATTTCCAGAGCTTTGAAAAATGATTTTTATGAAGAAAGAAGCGATGTTATAAATGATAATAAAGTTTTATACGCGATATTGAAAGCTTCAAAAGAGATTGAACAAAATAAGTTCGGTCATTGGGGAGCAAAAGATTCGCGGGAAATAAAGCCAAAAACCATCAATGATAAAATATATTTGATATTAAAGAATCTTAATAAGCCGTTGCATTTTAGCGAAATTGCCGAGCATATTAATAAGATTGCTTTTGACCACAAGAAAGCCAACGCCGCGACAGTACATAATGAATTGATACTTGATAAAAAATATATTTTGGTTGGAAGAGGATTATATGGATTGTCAAATTGGGGTTATAAAAAAGGAACTGTCTCAGATGTCATTGACGAAGTTCTGAAAGAAGCCAGCGGTTCTTTGACTCGAGATGAAGTCATAAAAAGAGTATTGGAAAAACGTTTGGTAAAAAAAGCCACCATAATTTTGGCGCTGATGAATAAAGATAAATCCAAAAAAGAAGGAAAATATATTTCAACCGAAGCAATTTAAAGAAATAAATAATCACACGCGAACCTCGTCCTGAACTTGTTGAAGGGCGAGGTTTGTGTTTTCGGCGATGAATGTGGTATAATATAATATATAATGCAAATCTACAAATGATATGCAAATCTACAAATACAAAAATTATTAAAATATTCGTAGATTCGCATATTATTTGTAAATTTGAATCATATTTATTGTGAATATAGAAATTGATTTATCAAGAATACAAGCTTTTATGAATTTGCCCGCAGATCAAATGCTTGCGTCCATGCTCATAAATTTTGGCTGGATTCCAATGGCCGTTGTTTTTTTATGGGGAGCGAAAGAAGTCTGGCTTTTTTATATAAGAGGCCAATGGCATAAAACTCAAGAATTTATTTTTTTGGCAATTGATATACCGCGCGGCAACGAGCAGTCGCCAAAAGCTGTGGAAAATATCTTTACTTATTTGGCCGGCGCGCATGGCAGTTTAAATCTTATTGATACTTACTGGGAAGGGATTTTTCAGTTAGCTTTCAGTTTTGAAATCGTGAGTATCGAGGGATATACACAATTTTTGATTCATACGCCTATAAAATTCCGAAATCTGGTGGAATCGGCGATTTATTCGCAATATCCGGACGCTGAAATTATGGAAGTCGGTGATTATACCGAGGGCATGCCACGCAAATTTCCGGACAAGGAATATGATATTTGGGGAGGAGAATTTATTCATGGCAAACATTGGGCTTATCCGATTAAAATATATGAAGAATTCGTGTATCAGCTTGGCGCGCCAGAAGAGCATTTTAAAGATCCGATGGCTTCTTTAATGGATTTATGCAGCAGCTTGGGTAAGGGAGAACAGCTTTGGTCGCAAATGATTGTGATCCCGACAGGCTATGAGTGGGTGGAAAAATGTGATGAAGAAGTAAAAAAAATATTAAAAGAAAAAACTGAATCAAAACCAAATATTCTTGACCATATTTTTAACGCTATCGCGAGTATTTTGGAAACAATTTTTTCCAGCGAGGCAGCGGATAAAAAAGAAGAAAAAAAAGATGATGTTTTTAAAATGTTTAATTTAAAGCCGATAGAAAAAAAACAAGTAGAGGCTATTCAAGAAAAAATGTCCAAACTTTCTTTTGAGTTCAAATATCGTATTGTTTATATGGCGAAAAAGGAAGTAAAAAATGTTCCAAAAGTAGTCAATGGATTTGTGGGATATATGAAACAATTTATGGATTTGGGTTTGAACAATCTGAAGCCGGATATGCAAAGAACCGCTACCACTGCGAATTATTTTTTTAAAGAAAAAAGATTAAACGCGAAAAAAAATAGAATCATGAATAATTATGTTAAGCGCAGCGACTGGGGTGGACGTTTACCGGCCGTGATGACCATCCAAGAATTGGCGACCATTTGGCATTTTCCGGTTGAGTCTGTGGTAAAAGCGCCTTTGATCCAAAAGACCAGCACCAAGAGAGCTCAGCCTCCTATGTCATTATCATTCAGCGAAGGAAGCGATGAAAGATCTGTTTTTGAACAAAGTGAATCCGCAAGCGAGTTGGATAATATATTTTTAGAACCAATTCGAGAAAATAAAAAAAATAATATTGTTCCGGAAGAAAAAGCAAAAGAAAGAGTAGCTAATAATTCACGCGAATCTGTTGAAAGCGGCGAGATTGATGAAATTTTTAAAAATATTCCCAGCCCATCATCTCCAAAAGAGTCGCATAGCGTGAAGGGCTCTCCTCCGCCGGATTTGCCTTTTGTTTAAAGATAAAAATTATAATAAGCATATTATGGAAAACGATGATATAATAGTTTTTGCCGAAACTACGTTTCGAAATAAAATCAGAAAATTTGGTATTAAAAAAGACGACCGCCGCCGCCATATGTATTTAATTGGTAAAACCGGCATGGGAAAATCCACCATATTGGAAAATATGATTGTGGAAGATATTCGCGCCGGGCACGGTGTGGCAGTGGTTGACCCGCACGGAGATTTGTCGGAAAAAGTGATAGAATATATTCCTTCCGATCGCATTAAAGATGTTGTCTATTTTAATCCGGCCGACATGGAATATCCAATCGCGTTCAATGTGGTGGAACAAGTTGAACCGCACTTACGCCACCTTGTGGCCTCTGGTTTGATTGGCGTATTTCAAAAATTATGGGCTGACTCGTGGGGGCCTCGTTTGGAATATATTTTAAGAAATTCAATTTTGGCGGTTTTGGAATATCCCGGTTCAACGCTTTTGGCAATTACGCGTATGTTGTCTGACAAAACTTTTCGAAAAAAAGTCATTGAGAAAATACATGATCCGGTGGTGAAATCTTTTTGGGTAAATGAGTTCGCGGGATACAACGACAAATTTGCCGCTGAAGCTGTTTCTCCGATTCAAAATAAAGTCGGCCAATTTTTATCCAGTTCATTAATTCGTAATATCATTGGCCAGACGAAATCCACGATTGATATGCGGAAGATTATGGACGAAGGAAAGATTTTGATTCTTAACTTAAGTAAGGGTCGCATCGGTGAAGACAACTCAGCTTTATTGGGAGCGATGGTAATTACCAAAATACAGTTGGCCGCCATGAGTCGGGTTAATGTACCGGAAAATGAAAGAAAAGATTTTTATTTATATGTTGATGAATTTCAAAATTTTGCGACAGAAAGTTTTGCAAATATTTTATCTGAAGCCAGAAAATATCGTTTGAATATAACATTGGCCCATCAATATATTGAACAATTGAGCGAGGAGGTGCAAAGCGCGGTTTTCGGGAATGTGGGCACTTTGATTGTTTTTCGAGTTGGTGCCGCCGACGCGGAAGTTTTGATGCCGGAATTCGCCCCGATTTTTACGGATGAAGATATTGTTAATCTGCCGAAATATGAAATTTATTTGAAATTAATGATTGATGGCATAGCCTCTCAGCCTTTTTCTGCGCGAGGTTTGAGACCGTTAAACGAAGAAGAAAAGACCGGCAATACAGAAGAAGCAATCAATACCAGTCGAGAGCGTTATGCAAAAAATAAAAAAGAAGTTGAAGATATAATTAATCTCTGGCATGAGAATGGTCATGACCCGGAAAATGAACAACCCCCAATAAATAAAAATAAAAAAATACCCGTCGCGGAAAAGAAAAGTTTTCCGCAGTCTTCTTTCGGAGAAAGAACGAAAAAAAAAGAAGGTAATTTTTCGGATAATGATATTTATAAATATTCGGCAATTTGCGCTCGATGTGGCAAAGAGACCAAAACTTCTTTTTTGCCGGATGGTTTACGGCCTGTTCTTTGCAAAGAATGTTTAAGACAATCCAAAAAAGAAAAGCAAGACGAAACAGAACGTCGTCTGAAAGACAAGCAAGAAGAATTGAAAAAATTAAAAGAAAAAGAAGATTCAAAAAAAGAAGTAAGAAGCGAGAGTTTTCCACAAGTTGCGCTTGTTAAGGAGTTTGTCGCAACTGAAGAAGAAATTTCTTTGTCCGAGGCCCTGCGACGCGGTCCGGTAAATTTTTCCGGAAAAAAACGTGGAACAAATTTTCATCATGATTCTTCTCAAAACAAATTTAAAAATTCTGAAAAACAGGGGACAGAAGTCGCTCCGAAAGACGGGGATGAGACATCTTTTTAATTATTTGGACTTATGAATTTTGCGATTAATGATTATTATATAGTATATATATTTTGGAACTTATTTTTATTAATAATTCCATTTTTTTTATCTCTGTGTTTGGGGGAGCTATGGAAAAAAACAAAATTTCGGCGTCTGATTCACATTGTCCTAGCGATTTTTTTGGCGTTTTTTTGGATTCTCTTCATTCCCAACACGGCCTATGTTGTGGCCGACGCAAGACATTTATCAGGCTTTTGCCCGGATAACAAAAACAGAATATGCGTGGAGAACGCCTGGATGATTATGTTTTTTTTCACCTATGCCGTAATTGGTTGGGTGGGATTTGTTTATCTTTTTAATCAAATGAAAACCTTGATATCCAAAATTTTTGGCAAGAGAACCGCTTTATTTTTTGCCCCGCTTGGAATACCTGTCATTTCGCTTGGAGTCATGCTGGGTCTTATTGATAGATTGAACAGCTGGGAGGTCTTCATGAAACCGATGGAAATTATTCAAAAAGCTTCTACATATTTTACTGATTTTACCCGTTTTAAAAACCTCTTTGCTTTTATTGTTTTTTATTATATTTTGTATTATACTGGGGATATTATTTTTAAAAAGAAAATACTAAAAATCGGCCGGCGTAAGAATAATTATGTCTGATTATCTCAAAATAGGCAAGGCAATTGAATTAAGCGGAAAAAACAAGATTTTTTACCGCTTATTTGAAATTTTTCCCGGATTTTTATCATGGGGGACTTTGATTACTCTGGCAGTGCTTTCATATTTTCATCCGATTTTTGTGGCCTATTTTATTATTGCCTTTGATATTTATTGGCTCTTGCTGGTTCTGTTTTTAAGTATTCATCTTATATCTTCTTACGGAAAAATGAAAAAAAATATTAGTGTTGATTGGCGTCAAAAGTGCGAAGAATTGGGAGAGAGAGTTTTGGAAATTGAAAATTTTCAGACCCATGAAAAAAGAAAAATAAATTTAAACTGGCGCGATATTGTTCAGCTCACTATCCTTCCGATTTATAAAGAAAGTAAAGAAGTCGTTGCGACAACGTTGGAAGCAATTAAAAATTGTGGATATCCGACTGAAAATATGATAATTATTTTGTCGGTTGAAGAAAGGGCAGGACAAGAAGCGCTTTCTAGGGCAAAAGAGATTGAAAAAGAATTCGGGTCAAGTTTTAGAAAATTTATTTTAACAATTCATCCGGAAAACATAGAAGGCGAGTTGAAAGGAAAGGGTGCAAATCAGGCTTGGGCCGGAAGAATAATAAAAAAAGAAGTAATAGACAAAGAAGGTATTGATTATGATAAAATTTTAGTAAATGTTTTTGATATTGATACTGTCATTTATCCGAATTATTATTACGTTCTCGCGTATAGATTTTTAAACGCGGAAAAACCGTACAGGACCAGCTACCAGCCAATACCGGTTTATCATAATAATATTTGGCAGGCGCCTTTTTTTGCTAGGGTCGCCGCGTCTTCAAATACTTTTTGGCAGATGATGCAACAAATCAGACAAGAGAAGTTGGCAACTTATTCCTCGCATTCCATGACTTGGCGCGCCTTGGTTGATGTTGATTTTTGGTCCGTGTCCATGGTGAGTGAGGATTCAAGAATTTTTTGGCATTGTTATTTTTATTATAACGGCGATTACCGAGTTGAACCGTTGTATTATCCGGTTTCCATGGATGTTACCATGGATGAAACAATGTTTACGACTGCGAAAAATTTATACAAACAACAAAGAAGATGGGGCTGGGGCGTTGAAAACGTTCCTTATATTCTTTTTAACACTATAAAAAAATGGAAATTATTACCAAAGAAAAAAACCATCAGCCGTATCTTGGTACAAATTTACGGGTTTCATTCTTGGGCCACAAATGCTCTGATTATCGCGGTGATCGGCTGGATGCCAATATTTCTTGGCGGAGATGATTTTAATAATAGCGTGCTCTCTGCCAACTTACCGATCATCACCAGAAATTTAATGACCATTGCCATGTCCGGATTGGTTATATCCGCGATTATTTCCACGTGTCTTCTTCCTCCTCGTCCGACAAAATACGGTTTTTGGAAAAGCTTCGGCATGGTAGCACAATGGGCGCTTCTCCCATTAAGTATTATTATATTCGGCTCCGTTCCCGGTTTGGACGCGCAAAGCAGATTAATGGCTGGAAAATATATGGGATTTTTTGTTACGCCGAAGAAGAGATAGAGATTAGCATGAAGTAGAAAGTCGTAAACGTTATTATAATAAATCACTTAATTTAAAAGAGTGATTTTTTTGTTATAGACCCACAAGCAATAAATATGTTATAATAGAGAGTGGATAATTTTTAAAAATAATAATTTTTTAATGTCAGACTTTCATTCAAAATCAGCGAAAACTTGTTTGAGCGAATTAAAATCAAGAAGAGAAGGATTAACAGCGCGCGAGGCGGAACAGCGGTTGAAAAAAAATGGGAATAATGAGCTTCCAAAAGAGCCTTTGCCAAAAAGGACGACGATTTTTATTTCCCAGTTTAAAAATCCGCTCGCATATATTCTTTTGATCGCCGGCACCCTGTCTCTTTTTGTCAGAGAATATATTGACGCAAGCGTAATTTTTGGAGCCGCGCTATTCAACTCTATCATCGGATATATTCAAGAAAACAAGGCGAGCCAGTCCATGGCCAAATTAAGAAAATTGGCTCCGCAACAAGCACTTGTCAGACGTGATGGGCAAGAGATGATAATTGACAGCCAATCTTTAACTGTTGGAGATTGTTTGATTTTAAAACCGGGGAATAGAATCCCGGCAGACGGCCGGATAATAGAATGTTCGGAGCTTTTTACTGATGAATCAATTTTGACCGGAGAATCAGTCCCTGCGGAAAAAAACGCTGAAAAAGTTATTGCCGGAGCATCGCTTGCTGATCGAAAAAATATGATTTATGCCGGTACGATCATGGTGAGCGGAGTGGGCGAAGCGGTTATCACTGCCGTGGGCGAAAAAACAGAAATGGGAAAAATCGCCCAAATGGTCAAGGACATAAAAGAAGAAAAAACACCATTGCAAAAAAGACTTGTCTATCTAAGTAAACAAATAGGTGTAATATGCGCTGTGATAAGTTTTGTTGTGGTATTCGCGGGCGTGATGCAAGGACGTGATTTTATTATTATGATGGAAACCGGAGTCGCCTTGGTTGTAGCCTCAGTGCCGGAAGGTCTCACTATGGCCGTAACATTTATACTGGCCTTGGGGGCAATGCGAATTTTAAAAAGAAGAGCTTTGGTCAGAAATTTGGCTGCGGCGGAAACGCTGGGTTCTGTAACAACAATTTGTACGGATAAAACAGGAACATTAACAGAAGGAAAAATGGTTGTGGCGCGGATTGTAATCGGAGAAGAAGAATTTAAAATTGAAAATATTAGCAGTCGTCAAGAAGAAAAAGAGGCCAGAGCCGTGATGATGGCCTTGGAAGTGGCTATGATGTGTAATGATGCTGTTGTGGAAAATCCGAAAGACGATTTGGCTGATTGGCGGATTATCGGTTCACCAACTGAAACCGCGTTGTTATCCGCCGCGATTCAATCCGGTCTGGAAAAAGATAGATTATCAAAAATTGAACCCGAAGTTGACCAACTGCCATTTGATAGCAAAAGAAAGTTTATGCTTAGTTTGCGTGAGAAAGATGGTGGTAAATACACACTATATGAAAAGGGAGCGCCGGAAATAGTTTTGAAAAAATCTGTAAATTTTTTCCACCGAGGAGAAGTCAAAGCCATCGGCCAAGAAGAAAGAGAAAAGTTGGAAAAAGTTTGTGAGTCTTTGTCCAACAGAGGATTGAGGGTGATTGGTTTGGGAAGAAGAGAAATGTCTTTTTCTAAAGAAAAAATTCCATTAAAAGGAAGCGTTGACTGGGATGAGTTGGATAATGATTTAACTTTCATCGGTTTTATTGCCATAAAAGATCCGCTTCGGCCGGAAGTAAAAGAAACAATAGAAACATGTCGCAAGGCAGGCATTAAGTTGGTGATTATTACCGGTGATCATAAATTGACAGCAATGGCTATAGCTTGTGAAGCAGGACTGGATTGCGACCATAAAAAAGTTATGACAGGTGAAGAGCTGGACAAACTGGACGATGATGAGCTCCTAAAAATCTCCAAAAAAATTGATATTTATGCCAGAGTGAGTCCGCATCATAAATTGCGCATAGTTCGCGCCTTGAAAGAGAGAGGCGAAGTTGTGGCAATGACAGGAGACGGTATAAACGACTCGCCGGCGCTTCGAGCCTCGGACATCGGTATTTCGCTTGGCACGGGAACCGATATTGCCAAAGAAAATTCCGATATGGTTTTGCTTGATAACAATTTTAAAACAATAGTTTCCGCAGTGAAAGAAGGGAGAGTAATATTTGATAATATTAGAAAATCAATTGTGTTTTTGATGTCAGACGTTTTTTCGGAAGTTATATTAATAGTCGGTTGTATCTTTTTGAATTTGGAGTTGGCTCTGCTTCCGGCGCAAATTTTGTGGATTAATATTTTGAATGATGGATTGATGAATTTTTCGTTGGCATTTGAGAAAGGAGAAGACGCGGTTATGGGCGAAAAGCCGGTAAATAAAAGTGAGCCGCTCCTTAATTCCGAAATGAAGATAATTATTTTTGCAGTAGGACTGATTAGGAGCTTTTCTTTTCTTTTGATATTTTTATTTTTATATGATTTTCAGAATATAGAGTATCTCAGAACTTTAATATTCGCCATGCTGGCAGTGGCGAGTTTGGCGGGCATGTATAGCATTCGGAGTTTGCGAAAACCGATATTTCGTCTAAACCCTTTTTCCAATAAATATTTAATGTGGGCAACGGTTGCGATTTTTTCTTTCTTGTTTTTAGGAATTTATTCGCGATTTTTACAGCCTTTTTTACATACAACAGGATTAAGAGCCGGATCCTGGGTGTTGATTTTTGGCGCAGGCGTGTTTTCAATTGTAATGATCGAAGCGGTAAAATATTATTATTTTTCCTCTGCTCGCGAGAAAAAATAATATGTATATAAAAGAAAGAAACACAAAAACTGGAAAATTATTTATGAAGCAAGCTTCCGTGGCCATTGTTTGTTTGGTTATCGCGGTTGCCATCGGAGCGCCATTGGTTAAAAAAGTAAATAAACAACGCGCTGTTAATAAAGAAATCAGGGAATTGGAAGAGGAGATAAAAGAACTGGAAGGAAAAAATTCAGAACTTAAAACTTTTTTAGAATATTTGGATTCGGACCAATATATTGATGAGCAGGCCAGGTTGAATTTGAATTATAAAAAAACAGGCGAAGAAGTGGCAGTGATTACAGGTTTGGAAAATGCTGAAAATAGTTTAAAAAACAGTAACACAAAAGCAGAGGATTCCGAAGCAAAGGGCAGTATCAGTAATCCACAAAAATGGTTTAAACATTTTTTTAAATAATAATCTATTTTATGGAAAATAAAAAATTGGACGGAGTAAACAAAATAGATAAAAACGAAGCGGAAGTTTCGCGGAAAGTTGTTTTGACATTGCTTAATGAAAAAGACCCGAGAGATAATAAAAAATTTAATCCCGGAAAAATAGTGAAAAAAAATATTGACGGAGCTGTGGCGCGAAGTACGGAAACAAACAGGGCAAAAAGAATGGACAAGCTTGTCCGTCCGGAAAACTTGACGGAGGCAAAAAAAGATTTGAGAGAGGTCGTTGGAGACATTGCTCCGCCGGTTCAAGAAATAATATTGCCGGAGAAGGTGGCCGTTCCTGCCTTGGTAAAAGAGAAAAACGAAGAGAAGAGTTTACCTGCCCTGGAAGCATTAATAAAATACCCGTGGGCCAATGGGAAAGATAAAACTACAGAAGATAAGAAGAAAGAGAGAGAGAAGAAAGAAAAAGAGAAGAAAAAGAGAGAGAAGAAAAAGAAAGAGAAGAAAAAGAAAGAGAAGAAAAAGAAAGAGAAGAAATATAATTTAAATAAGCCAAAACAAAAAGAGGATTTTAATTTTTCAAAAAAGAAAATTAATTTATTAAATCAAAAATCTTGGCAGGCACGGATAATATCGGCATGCTCCAAAACTTTTCTTTTTTTCTTGTTCGCATTGGTTTTTTATTTTTTAATTTATTCAATTTCTGCCGCATTGATTATTAAAACCGGTGTGGATAATAATTTTTTTAGAAAAATAACTGAATATTTTCCTGTCCCGGCCATGATTACGAAAGATTGTTTTGTGGATTATTATAAATATCAAGATACGAAAGATGGGCTTATTGGCGATGTTTCTTCAGCAGAACTGGACAAAGAAACCAAGCTGGAAATAATTAAAGATATAATCTACGGAAGTTTAATAAAGAAGTATAATATTAAATCAGAGGATTTAGATGATAAAGAATCCATGCAAGACTATCTTGCTTATCAGGTGGCATCTGACGAAGATATCAATCAAATCGCGATTTATAGGATAAAAAAAATTGCGGAAGAAATAGCTGACACAGGAGATTTTTTGGGAGTGGCCTTGAGATATGGAGATCAAAGCGGAACATTTTCTTTGACTAATGAAAATAAAAATTCGTTTGATTTTACAGAAAAAATAAAAGATTTAAAAAACGGGGAAGTGAGTCCCGTTGTTTTTACCAAAGAAGGATATTATATATTTAAAATGAGGAAAGAAGAATATAGTTTTTTTGAATATAGCTATGTTTTTGTGGCCGGATTGACGCTGGACGAGTATTTGGCAGAAACGGCGCAGGATTATAAGATTTGGAGTTTTGTGAATTAAATGGGTTTGTCAGAGCCGAAGACGGGAGTCGAACCCGTGACCTATGCTTTACGAGAGCATCGCTCTACCAACTGAGCTACTTCGGCGTATATTTATAATAAGCGGAAACTATATTTTTTTCAAGAGGTGTCTCTTTTTTTTCTTTTTTTCTTTTTATTTTCTTTTTTTCTATGTTATAATTAACAGTAGATGACAAAAAAAATTATGGTCCAATGTAAGCGCGCGATGAAACTAATTTTAATAATTAGTATTTTTGTTTTACCAAATATAAATTTTACAGCAGCGGAAGAAAGCGCAAATCAAGAATTTTTTATTCGTTTGGACGCGGCAACGATTGCCAAAGGCTATACAGTGACAGCCTTTGAGAATAAAATTAAATTATCTTTAGTGCCGGGTATTTTGAGTGAGGCGACAGGGGTGGATGTGGTAATATTGAACGAAGATATGAATTATCCGTGGCAGGTTGATAAAATCAGTCAGGTGTATCAGTTTGAATTTAGAAATAAAGCGGCATATGACGATCATAAGCCGTTTTATATCCAAATGTCGTATGATAAAGACGATGACAACTACAAGCAGGTATTTTTTTATGACAAAAATTATGGCGCCTGGCGGCCTTTACCAACAAGAGATTATCCAGGAGAAAATTTTGTGCGGTCTCTGATTCATCTTCCATTCGCCCGCATAGCGATTTTTTCTTATCCAAAAGTTTTAACAAACGGCAAGGCCAGCTGGTATAAATTCAAGTCCGGAAATTATGCGGCTTCGCCGGATTTTCCAAAAGGATCAATAATCAGAGTACATAACAAAAACAATAATAAATACGTTGATGTTGAAATTAATGATTATGGACCAGATCGATCGATTTTTCCGGACCGTGCCATTGATTTGGAGAAAGAAGCTTTCGCCAAAATAGCTTCACTTTCCGCCGGTACAGTTGATATAAAACTTGAGCCGTTGCTTGTCCTTCCGGATGCGGACGGAAAAATAATGGGCATAGCTCCTCAAGGCGCAAAAAGTGAATTTGAAATAAGCATGAAGTCCGGAATTGTAATGGAAGAGGGTACGGGCAAAATAATTTGGGCCAAAAAAGAAAACGAAGCCTTGCCACTGGCAAGTTTGACCAAGCTCGCGGCCATGAAAGTTTTTATGGAAACCAATCCGGACATGGAAAGAGTGGTTGCTTATAGTGAACAGGACAAAGAATATAATTATGAAGATTGTGATAGAAAATATAGTATCTCTAGTTTGAATATGGAAGAAGGGGAAACAATTAAAGTAAAAGATTTGTTCTATTCATCAATTATCGGTTCAACAAATAATACTGTGGAAAGCTTGGTGAGAGTAAGCGGATTAACTCGAGAAGAATTTGTTTCACGCATGAATAATTTTGCGCAAGAAATTGGTGCGAGCTCCACTTTCTTTTTTGACCCGACAGGATTGTCTCCAAAAAATATGAGTTCTGCCCGAGATTATGCTATAATAACCAAAGAGGCTCTGCAAAACCAAACCATAGCGGCGGCGAGCATAACAAAAGAGTATAAATTCAAGACCGGAAGCGACATTGACCATACAATAAGAAATACAAATAATTTATTGCGATATAATTTGGTTGGAAACATTACCGGATCAAAAACCGGATATTTGATTGAGGCCGGATATTGTCTCATGACCAGAGTCGCGAATCAGTTTGGTAATTTAATTGTCGTAACCATGGGGGCTGAAGACAAAGACACAAGTTTCGCGCAAACAAAAGATTTAATAGAATTCGGATTGAAAAAAATATTGCCCGCGATTTAATTTAAAATTTTTATGATTAAGTATTATAATGTTTCCAAAATTTATCCCAAGAACGTCGTGGCTCTGCAGGGAGTGAATTTGCACGTTTTGCCTGGTGAATTTATTTCAATTGTAGGACAATCAGGAACAGGCAAAACCACCTTTGTAAAGACATTAATCGGTGAGGAGCGGATTACTGAGGGCAAAATTGTGGTTGGCGGTTGGGATATTACGCGAATTGGATTGAGCGAAGTGCCGGAATTGAGAAGACAAATCGGAGTTATCTTTCAAGATTTTAAACTCTTATCTCAAAAAACTTTGTTTGAAAACGTGGCGTTTGCCATGCAAGTTTGTGGTAGCGGGCGAGAGAAAATCAAAAAGATAGTTCCGCACGTTATGAAAATCGTGGGATTGGAATCAAAAATGGATCGTTATCCACAAGAAGTCTCCGGAGGCGAACAGCAGAGGGTGGCAATCGCGCGCGCCTTGGTTCATCGTCCGAAAATTCTCTTGGCCGACGAGCCCACCGGAAATCTTGATTCATTGAACGCCAATGACATTATTGAATTATTATTAAGAATAAATAAATTCGGCACCACAGTCGTCTTAGTGACGCACAACAGAGAGGTGGTTAATAGACTTAAAAAACGAGTAATCACCATGGACGCCGGACGAATTATCGGCGACCAAAAAGTTGGCAAATACATTCTTTAGTCCAAAATCGAAAGTCCAAAGTCGAAAGTCGTTAGCGTAACGACAATTAGATTTAAAAATAATTTTATTTATTATCGGACTTTAGACTTTTGACTTTAGACTTTAGACTCAACGCGTATGTTTTTATCTTTGGCCAGAATAATAAAATTTAGTTTGCAAGATATTTTTAGAAATATTTGGTTGTCTTTAGTGACGATTATTATTTTAATATTAGCCCTTTTTACAGTTAATATGTTGATGGTGGTGAAGATCTTGGGGCAAACCGCAGTTGACGCCGTGAAAGAAAAAATTGATATAAATTTATTTTTAAAGAGTGAAGCCGGGGAAGATGAAATTCAAGCTTTGCGCGCAAATATATCAAACTTGAAAGAAGTAAAAGAAGTCCAATATATTTCCAGAACAGAAGCGTTACAGGAATTCACGGTCAAGCACAAAGACAATCAAGAAATTATGGAGGCGCTGAAAGAAATCGGCAAAAATCCTCTTGCGCCACGTTTGGTTATCAAGCCCAAAAATTTGGATACTTTTGATGACCTGATCAATCAATTGGGCGCCATAAACAGTAATATCATTGAATCGCGTAATTTTGCGGATTACAAGACGATGATTGAAAAAATAAACGTCATTACCAACAAGGTAAGTGAAGCCGGTTTTGGTTTGAGTTTTATATTTATTTTTACTATGGTCTTGGTAATTTATAATTCTGTGCGCGTTGCCATTTATACTCACCGAAAGGAAATTATAATTATGCGCCTTGTGGGCGCTTCAAATTGGTTTATTCAAACTCCTTATCTTTTTTCCAGCTTGGCTTACACTCTGATCGGCGTTTGTGGCATCATGGCGATTTTTTATCCGTTTTTAAGTTTATTACAACCATATCTAGAAACATTTTTTGTGGGCTACAGCGTAGATTTGTTTGATTATTATTATAGCAGTATGTTCAAAATATTCGGCTTGCAATTTGTTTGCGCCGCCACCATTAACATTATTGCCAGTTATTTAGCGGTGAGGAAGTATGCGAGGAAATAAAAAACATAATTTTAATATAACAAAAGAGGGTTTACAGCCCTCTTTTTGAAATACAATTTGGCTC
>JBDRDI010000027.1:0-21244 GCA_043820875.1 bacterium | reverse complement strand
TTTGAGTGGAATTTAGCCTTTTTAATTAAGGCTCATCCTTTTCGGCTCGGATTATATGAAAAAATCCGAACGGAATTTAAAAAGAAATATAAAGATTTCCTTTAAAAACGCCCGTCCCGCCCCTACCCCTCGGGGCGGTCGTTTTTAAAAACCTATCTGCCTTTTCAAAAAACTGCCAAAGAACCTATAAAAAATATCGTCTCGAACTTTATTTTAAACCAAAAGCAAACTTTTCTCTTTTTTTATTCTAACCATCCGCTAGCCCCGACCACCACCCCTAATTGACGTCTATATTGTATTATAATACAATATTGTCAAATAATGCAAGTAGTAGTAAGATATTAATATAATATATGGCTAAAATATCAAAAAAATTAGGAAATAATATCAAGAGAATTAGAATAAAAAAAGGTATGTCGCAAGGCGATATTTGCCGTGCTACGGGTATGGATAGAGGATATGTTAGCCGAGTTGAAAGTGGTCTAAAAAATCCTACTATATCTAATTTAGAAAAAATAGCAAAAGCATTAAGTGTAGCGCCTGATGAGCTTTTAAAATAATTATGACTAATTCTAAAGAAGCAAAAGCACGTATAAAAATAAACAAACTGCTTGAAGAATCAGGCTGGAGATTTTTTGATAATGAAAAAGAGCAAGCAAATATACAACTTGAGCCAAATGTAAAAATCACGCAAAAAGACATTGACGCTTTTGGCGAAGATTTTGAAACAACAAAAAACGGTTTTATTGATTTTTTACTTTTGGATGAAAAAGGATTTCCGCTTGTAATTTTGGAAGCCAAAAAAGGAGAAAAAGACCCGCTTGATGGAAAAGAGCAAGCTCGCCGATATGCCAAAAATGAAAATGCTCGTTTTGTTATTCTTTCAAATGGCAATCTGCATTATTTTTGGGATTTAGAACGAGGCGATCCTGAAATTATTACCGAATTCCCAACACAAGAATCTTTGGCACATCGTCTTGATTTTAAGCCTGACAATAAACGTCTTGCTGACGAAAAAGTGAATGACGATTACATCGCGTTTACTCAAAATCCAAACTTCAAAGATGATCCACGCTATCAAGACAAGAAAACGCAAACAAAATATCTTTGGGATGAAGGCTTGCGAATTTTGCGCCCTTATCAGCTCAAATCAATTTACGCTTTGCAAAAATCAGCTGAAAGTGGAAATGATCGTTTTCTTTTTGAAATGGCAACCGGAACAGGAAAAACGCTCATTTCCGCCGCGATTATCAAATTATTTTTACGAACAGGAAACGCTAAAAGAATTTTATTCTTAGTCGACCGTTTGGAATTAGAAGATCAAGCACAGAAAAATTTTGTGCAATATTTAAGTAACGATTTTCAAACTGTAATTTATAAACAAAATCGTGATGATTGGAAAAAAGCGGACATTGTCGTTTCAACAGTGCAAAGTTTATCAGCTCAAGATAAATATAAAAAACTTTTTTCGCCAACCGATTTTGATTTAGTTATTGCCGATGAATCACATCGCGCTATCGGTGGAAACTCACGAGCAGTTTTTGAATATTTCATCGGCTATAAATTAGGTTTGACCGCAACGCCGAAAGACTATTTGAAAAATGTTGATCCGCAAAATCTTTCTCAAAAAGATCCGAGGGCATGGGAACGCCGACAACTACTCGACACTTATACTACTTTTGGCTGTCCAAACGGCGACCCAACTTTTAGATATAGCTTGCTTGACGGCGTTAAAAACGGATATTTAATAAATCCGATTGTTTCTGATGCTCGCACTGATATTACCGCCGAATTGCTTTCAGAAAAAGGATATGCCGTTATGGTGGAAAATGAAGAAGGCGAAGAAGCAGAGGAAACTTTTTTTCAAAGAGATTTTGAGAGAAAATTCTTTTCTGAAAAAACCAATCGTGTCTTTTGCCAAACTTTTCTTGAAAATGCCTTGAAAGACCCAATCAGCGGAGAAATCGGCAAAAGTATTATTTTTTGCGTAAGTCAAAAACATGCTTCAAAAGTTACGCAAATGTTAAACAAAATGGCAAGCCAACTTTGGCCTGATAAATATAATTCTGATTTTGCTGTTCAAATTACTTCTAATGTCGCAGATTCTCAACAATTCACAATCAATTTTGCTAACAATAATTTAAACGGACATACAAAGTTTTTAGAAAATTACAAATCAAGCAAGACGAGAGTTTGCGTTACCGTCGGCATGATGACAACAGGCTATGACTGCCAAGATATTCTTAATCTCGCATTTATGCGACCAATTTTCTCGCCAACTGATTTTATTCAGATCAAAGGACGAGGAACACGAAAATTTGTTTTTGAATATGCCGATGAATATAACGAAAAACACAAGCACGAAAAGGAAAACTTTAAACTTTTTGATTTCTTTGCCAACTGTGAATATTTTGAAGAAAAGTTTGATTATGACGAAATTTTAAAATTACCAGTTTCAAAAGGAACTGGTGGAGACGGTGGAGGTATCGGCGTTGATATTGATGAATTTGAAACTTTTGATCCTGACAAAGTAAAAACGCTTACTGAAATACCTGTCGGAATAGAAGGAATGAAAGTTGATAGAAAACTTTTTGAAAAAGCTCGTGAAGAATTGCAAGATGATAAAGAAGTTAAAACAGCCGTTGAAAATGAACAATGGGATAAGGCAGTGCATATTGTCCGTGAGAAATACGAAGACAAACCAAAACTATTTTTGAATCTTGAAAAAATCCGCAAGAGTGAAAATCTTGACCGCCGTTTATCATGGCGTGAGTTTTTGGAGCGTATCTTTGGGCGAATTGATAAATTCAAAGATAGAAATGAGCTTTTAGAGGAAGAATGCGAAAAGTTTATTTCTATTTACAAACCAGAAAATAAATATGTTCCGTATATCAAAAATTACCTCAAAGCGTATGTATCGGATGAAAAGTTTAGAGAAATCATCAACAATAAACATTTTGCAGAACTTAATGTGTATGCGGGATTTACAATGTCGGAGTTTAAGGCATTAAACGGTTGGCGCGAAACTGTTCCTGAATATGTAAAAGACTATGTGCCAGTTAATGCTTATATGAAATAACAAAAATTATTATGCTTGATCAAGCTACAAAACGAAAAATTGACTCCGCGAGAAATATTCTTGTCGGCAAAGTGCCAGACCCGAAAGCACAAGTGGAGCAAATCACAACAGCTCTTGTCTATAAGTTTATGGATGATATGGACAAAGAGTCGGAAGAGCTTGGCGGAAAAGCAAGATTTTTTACAAATGGTTTTAGTCAATATTCTTGGACAAAACTTTTGGATAAAAAACTTTCAGGACAAGAACGGCTTGATCTTTATGTTCAAGCAATTACGAATATGTCTAAAAATCCGCATATTCCGCAATTATTTCGTGATATTTTCAAAGGCGCATTTTTACCATTTCGTGATCCGCGAACACTTACTTTATTTTTGAAAGAGATAAACGAATTTTCTTATGACCATAGCGAAAATTTGGGAAATGCTTTTGAATATCTGCTTTCAATTCTTGGCTCACAGGGCGACGCGGGGCAATTTCGCACACCACGGCACATCATTGATTTTATCGCCGAAGTCGTTAACCCAAAAAAAAACGAAACCATTTTGGATCCCGCATGCGGAACGGCTGGTTTCTTGATTTCTGCTTACAAATATATTTTGAAAGCTCATGACGGATTGGATAATAAAACAGGAAAGCCGACAAATAAAGAAAAAAATCTCACACCAGACGAAAAAACAAAATTGATGAACAATATTGTCGGTTATGACATTTCACCCGATATGGTGAAGTTGTCTTTGGTGAATATGTATTTGCATGGCTTTCAAAATCCGCATATCCACGAGTATGATTCTTTGACGAGTGAGAAGCGTTGGGGTGAAACTTTTGATGTCATTATGGCAAATCCGCCGTTTATGACGCCGAAAGGAGGAATTCGTCCACATAAAAATTTTTCCATTCAAGCCAATCGTGCCGAAGTGTTGTTTGTGGATTATATTATGGAGCATTTGAATATCAACGGGCGCGCGGGAATTATCGTGCCAGAGGGAGTAATTTTTAAATTAGATAAAGCGTATAAAGCACTTCGTAAAAAGCTTGTAGAAGACGGACTTTTTGCGGTTGTGAGCATGCCTGCTGGAATTTTTAATCCGTATGCTGGTGTTAAAACTTCCATTTTATTTTTTGATAGTCAAATTACTAAAAAGACAGATGAAATACTATTTATAAAAGTTTTAAATGACGGTTATGATCTTGGTGCACAACGGCGACCACGACCAGACTTGTCGAATGATTTATTTGATAAAGGTGGAGCACTTGATGTCCTTAGAGCGCAAGTTATTGCTATACAAACAGGAAATAAAAATATATTAGTAAATGATAAGAGTCTTTTTGCTTGGATAGTAAAAAAGAAAGCAATCGCTGAAAGTGGAGATTATAATTTAACAGGTGAAAAATACAGAAAAAGTGAAATTTATAAAAATAAAAAATGGGAAATGGTGGAATTGGGGGAAGTTTTGGAATATGAACAGCCAACAAAATATATTGTTGAATCTGTTAATTATTATAATAGCTTTAAGACTCCCGTTTTAACTGCTGGCAAAACTTTTATTTTAGGATACACCAATGAAAAAGAAGGGATTATGCCTGCAAATAAATTGCCGGTTATTATTTTTGATGATTTTACAACAGCAATAAAGTTTGTAGATTTTCCTTTCAAAGTTAAATCGTCGGCAATGAAAATTTTGCATACAGATATAACAAAAGCAGATCCAAGATATTTGTTTGAAGTAATGAAAACGATAAAATTTAGGCACGATGATCATAAGCGATATTGGATATCTGAATTTTCAAAAATTAAAATCCCACTCCCACCGCTTGAAGTGCAAAAAGAAATTGTGGAACAGATTGAAGTTAAACAAAACGCAATAAATCACGCTAAAGAAATTATCAAAAATCTAGAGAGAGAGAGGCGATATTTTGGTCAAGAACTTAGAAAGTTAGAAGGTGTTGAGATCGTAGAGTTGGGAAAAGCTTGTGAGATGTTTAATGGCAAAGCCCATGAATCTGCGATTTGTCGAAATGGAAAATATAAAGTTATAAATTCCAAATTTATTTCATCTGGCGGAAAAACAGTAAAATTTTCTAACAAGGCACTAACACCTCTTTATAAGGATGATGTTGTAATGGTAATGAGTGATGTCCCTAACGGCAAAGCAATTGCAAAATGTTTTTATGTTGATGCCAATGAACAATATACTTTAAATCAAAGAATAGGGGTTTTTAGATCAAAGAACAAAAATTATTTAATGCAAAAATTTTTATACTTACAGCTAAATAGAAATAAGCAATTGTTGGATTTTGATAATGGACAAAGCCAAACAAATTTAAGAAAAAATGAAATTTTATCAATTAAATTTTATATCCCACTTCTTGAAATCCAAAAGCAACTCGTCGCTGAGGTAGAAAAAGAAGAAGAAATAATCTCCGTCAACAAAAAATTGATTGATATTTTTGAGGAGAAAATTAAGAGGAAGATTGGCGAGGTTTGGGGATAATAATAAATATGGAATAATATGAGTATTATTCTAAAACCAGAATTAAAACAAAAAGAAAGAGTAATAACTTCAATAGTTTACTTATTCTTTTTGTTTTTAATCTTTTGGTTTTATTTAGGAAATATTAATATTTTCAATCAAAGTGCCGATGAAAGTGTTTGGTTTTTTGGTGGCTTTTTAATGTTAATATTTAGTAGTTATGTTGCTAAAGAATATTTTCAAAAACCAGCAAATAGTATAGCTAATGCAACAACTGTAATTATAACTTTACTTGCTATACAAAATAAAAATGATTTTATTTTGTATAATTTTATTTCAATAACAGCTGGGGTGGCGATAATTACTGGTTTAGTTGCTATTTTTTGTAAAGATTCGGATAGAAAAGTAAGAATTTATAAAACAGAAATAGAGTTAAAAAAAATTCCTTTTTATATTTCAATTTGGATAGGATCGCCAGAATTTATATTTTCAGTTTTTTATTTACTTGCCACTTTTTCTTATTTTCCTAAAATTATTGATCCCGGGTTTGTTTTTGCTATTACTTTTTGGATTTTGTTTATGTTCTTTGACGTTGTGGGCTTAGGTGTAAAAAATATATATAGAATAAAGAAAAAATTAAAAGATGATAAAAAATATTTAGGTCAAGCGGTTGGTTGCGAGAATCCATTTTTATATAAAGTTGACATAAAGGCTAAGCAAAATAAAGAAAATAATGGAATTAATTTTGGCGATATTGTTTCGTTTGAAGAAAATAAAAATAGTAATAATAGTTATTTAGGGATGATTGTTAGAACGAAACATTTTTTAGATAAAATTCAAATTGTTGTTTATCTTTTAAAGAATAGTAATGGAGAAAAAATTTTGAAAGAAGATAGAAAAGAAGTTTTAGAAGAACAGGCTACAATTTTTGATAAAGAAAATAAGGTTTATAAAATAAATTTAAATAGTTTATCAGCAGAGAGACAGTCAGAAATAAAAAAAGTTTCTGCCTATCAAAATAAAGATAATTTTGTTGGCTATGTTTCTGAAGGTTCGGATATTGATAAAATAAATTTTATTGTATTTAATGAATTTAAAAACATAAAAGAGGGGAGTATTTTAAAAACATATATCCAAAATAAAATAGTTTATTATCAAGTTATCAACGGTAAAACAAAAGAAGAAAATCTTGAAGGAGAAAATAGCCACGGATATATAACAGGAATTGCTAAAAAAATTGGCAGTTATGATGAACAAAAAAATGAAATACAATCAGTAAATTGGTTGCCTGAAATGTATGAGCCAATATTCAAGGCATTTGATGAAAGAAGTTTTGATAACAAAGAATTGCAAGAGATAGCCGATGTAGCCATAGGTAGGTTGCCTGAAACTAATTTAAAAATACCAATAAATGATTTAAATTCTTTAGTAACGCACAACACTGCTATTTTGGGAATTTTAGGTATTGGTAAGTCTTGCTTAGTTTTTGAATTACTTCAAAAGATTGCATATGAAACAAACACTAAAATTATTTGTATTGATATAACTAATGAATACATAAATAGCGAGAAAGGCCTTCCTAAATATATTGATATTAATTTTATTAAATATGGTGTTAGTGAAATTGTTAAACAGGTTGGAGAAGAGAAAATAACTATAAAAGATTCAAAAGAGGACGGTGGAAATGTTGAAAAGCTCAAAGAACTGCTCAAAGATGATCTTAAAAATTTTATGCAGTCAGATAAGATAATTAGAATTATTAATCCAGAAGAAATTATTGCAATTCAACAGAGAGAAAATTCAAGATCTAGAAATAAAAATGGTGCATGGGAAATATGGGCACCATTCTCAGAATTAACATTAGTTGAATTAAGTCGGGTTATTTCTGAGTGTGCATTAGAAGTTTGTAAAGATTTAGGAATGATAAGTGGCGCTAGATTATTATTAGTTTTTGAAGAGGCTCATTCTTTAATACCAGAATGGAATTCGGTTGCTTGTGATGGTGATAAAAATGCAACCAATGGGATAGCAAAAGTTATTTTGCAAGGTAGAAAATATGGCCTAGGCTCGTTTGTAATTACTCAAAGAACAGCCAATATAACCAAAACAATCTTAAATCAATGTAATACAATTTTCGCCATGAGAATTTTTGATGATACAGGAAAGGAATTTTTAGAAAATTATATTGGTAAAGATTATGCTAACACGTTGCCTAATCTAGAAGAACGACAAGCGTTAGCTATTGGTAAGGGGCTCAAAATTAAAAAACCAATAATAATACAATTAAATGATAAAAAATATTTAGAAACGGAAAAAAATGTACAAATTAAAAAATTTTGTAATATTTTATCTAAAAAATATAGATTATGAGTCAATATTATAATTCACAACGCACACGAAATTTATACGACCCAAATTCAGAGGAACAGTTTAAATTATCTAGGTCAAAAATTGATTTGTTTTTAAGCTGTCCGAGATGTTTTTATATTGACAGAGTTTTAGGAGTAGGCCGACCGCCCGGGTTTCCGTTTGCTTTAAATTCGGCGGTTGACACTCTTTTAAAGCAGGAATTTGATATTTATCGAGCTAATGGCACTAAACATCCGCTTCAAGAAAAATATAAAATAGACGCTATTCCAATTCCACATGATGATTTAGATAAATGGCGACATAATTTTACCGGTGTTCAATATTTACATGAGCCGACTAACCTTTTAATATTCGGAGCGATTGATGATCTATGGCAGAATTCTAAAAAAGAATATATTGTTGTTGACTATAAAGCAACGGCCAAAGCGGAAGAAATAACTGAACTGGATAAGGATTGGCATATAGGGTATAAAAGGCAAATGGAGATTTATCAGTGGCTTTTACGGCAAAACGGCTACAAGGTTTCAGATACTGGTTATTTTGTTTATTGCAACGGTATTGCTGACGCTGAAGCTTTTGATCAAAAATTGGAATTTAGAGTTAATTTAATTCCGTATAAAGGGGATGATTCTTGGGTAGAAAAAACCATTGTTAAAGCGCATAAATGTTTAAATAATAATAAAATTCCTAAAGCGGATCCTGATTGCGACTATTGTAGTTATATTGAGGCGATAAACAAAAAATAATTAAAATAATTTAATTATGTAATAAATTATGTAATTATTTAAAACATATGTCGAGGGATTAGAAGACAATAATATTAAATTTTAAAATAATGTTAAATGGAAAAGTGAAAATTAATTCAACAAACACTGAAGATGTTGTATCGGTATCAGATTATATTAATTTTCTTAATAGTGAGCTCGAGCAGTACAAAGCGAAAGTGATAGGTGAGGTTGGCGTTGTTAAAATTTCAACAGCAGGTCATGTTTTCTTTACTTTGAAAGACCAGAATGAAGAATATACAATTAATTGTGTTATTTGGCGGGGAAATTATGATCTCTTTGGTATCGAATTAAAAGGAGGAATGGAGCTAATAATTACCGGACAACCAAATATCTATAAAGTACGTGGTGATTTGTCCTTTATTGCAGAAACTATTGAACTTGTCGGAGAAGGGAAACTAAAAAAGGAATATGAAAAACTTAAGAAAAAACTTGCAGCGGAAGGTATTTTTGACATTGATAAGAAGCGTCCAATACCGCAATATCCACAAAAAATTGGTATTATCA
Source organism: bacterium (assembly GCA_043820875.1). GTDB lineage: Bacteria > Patescibacteriota > Patescibacteriia > Patescibacteriales > UBA12075 > JBDRDI01. Next base: position 12,032 of record JBDRDI010000027.1, on the reverse strand, counting down.
CGTCAAGAAAGGGCGCGGTCATCGAGGATTTTCTTAACAATCTTAATAAGTTTGGTTTTCAAGTGAAAATGATTGATACAGCCGTTGAGGGCCAAAGAGCAGTTAAACCTTTATTAACTGCTATAAAAACATTCAGCAGACAAGATATTGATGTTTTGGTTATCATTCGCGGTGGTGGCTCTATGGAATCTCTAGTCGCTTTTGATAATGAAGTTTTAGTAAGAGAAGTAGCTAATTTCCCAGTCCCGGTAATAGCTGGGATAGGTCATCATAAAGATGTACCTCTTGTTGCTTTAGCAGCAGATAAAATGGAATCTACCCCTACCGCAACTACAAAAGTAATAAATAAATCATGGGAAGAGGCATATGCGAAACTCGAACGCTATGAATATCAAATTATTGATTATTTTAGTAAGTCAATTGGTAATATAAAAATTGATATAGATAAAAAGGTGAATTTAATTAACAATGAACTTAACGAGATTTCTGATAGATTTAGCGCTGTTAAAATTAATATTAATTTGTCCATTTCAAAAATGAGATATTCTTTGTCTTCTATCAAGAGTATATTGGCAGATTATCCAAAATCAGTGGAAGAAAATTTTTCTAATTTATTATCTGGGTCAAATGCTAGTTTAATTGATTCTTGGAAAAACATTAAAAGTAAGTTTCAAACTACGCTGGCAGATTATAGTAGAAATCTTGCTTTTAACAATAAGGTAATACGGTCTAATGATCCTTTGAAAAATCTTAAGCTTGGGTACAGTATTGCGAAAATAAACGGAAGGATAATCAGGGCTGTAGAAGATATTAAAGTAAATGATGGATTTAATCTTCAGATAACCAATGGTATTATCGATTCAACAGTGAGAAAAATTAATAAATTAAAATAAATATGACAACTCAAAAAACAGATAAAATTAACCTAAACGATCAACTCAAGAAGCTTTCAGAAATAGCCGATTGGTTTGATCAGCAAGAGCAGGTCGATGTTGAAGAAGGGCTGAAAAAAGTTAAGGAGGCCGCTCTGTTGATTAAAGCAAGCAAAAAACGGCTGGCTGAGGTAGAGAACGAATTCGAGGAAATTAAGAGAGACATTACTGACGAAGTTGAAGAAAATGGGGATGATAATGCGAGCGAAGAAATTGATATTCAAGATGAACAGATAGAAAATATACCTTTTTAAGCAAAAGAATTAGTTATCAATCAAAATTTTTCCGTTGTGGCAGAATCCAGAATTAGTAATACAAATTTAAAATACCTATTTAAATAAGTATTTAAATTTATGGCTAGACGAAAATTAGAAAATAAAAACGTTAGAAAACTGGCGAGAATAGGGGACAAGAGTGTGGGTTTGACTTTACCGATTGATATTGTCCGAGAGTTGAAATGGAAAGTGAAGCAGAAAGTGGTTGTCAAAAAACGAGGAAAGAGTATAATAATAAGGGATTGGACGTAAGAACGAAAAGAATTTGCCGTCTTTAAATATTTTTCAAGTCCCCAAAGCTTGAAAAATATTTAACCCTCCGCTCGCAAGCGGAGAAGAAAAACTTGAAATCGCGAAAAGGCAGATAGGTTTTTAAAAACGACCGCCCCGAGGGTCGGGGGCGGGACGGGCGTTTTTAAAGGAAATCTTTATATTTCTTTTTAAATTCCGTTCGGATTTTTTCATATAATCCGAGCCAAAAACAAAAACAGACCCATCGGGTCTGTTTTTGTTATGTAAAAAACTTTTAAACAGTTTTTACGTTGATTGCGGCGTTGCCTTTTTCAGTTTTTTCGATCTCGAAAGTAACTGTGTCACCTTCTTTTAGATCCGTGAAATTAACACCAACCAGGCTATTGGCGTGAAAAAATAAATCATCACCGCCATCTTGAGCGATAAAACCGAAGTTTTTATCAGTCAATTTTTTGATAGTTCCTTGCATATTGAATGTAAAGATAAAGTTTATTAAGTAATATTAAGAAGTAGAAATTCGACTTTATCCCTACGCATTTAATATTCATCACCCTTTTTTAGATAGGGGACGGATAGTATATATACTAACTTTTTAATGATAACATAAACTTATATTCTCGTCAATACATGCGAGTGTTTATTGTTTTTTGTTTATAATAATGTCTAAATTTATCGAACATGCCATTATATTCCTAAAAAGAAATTCAAACTTTTCTTTTATATTTTATATGATTCAACCGATCATGTTTTCGATTAGAAAATAGATAACTTAACGAGAAAAATTGTTTTTCATGGTGGTTTTTGTTATAATAAAAGAAACATAGATTATACTCGTATTATTATAATTATTAAGAATACTGCTCGTTATTTTTTTGAGTAGTAGATAAAAACTATGAAAAAACAAATCACGAAATTTGTAATTTTGATGTTTATTTTGGCAGCAGCCCCGATGAATATTATTCACGCCCAAGATTTATCAGATAGATTAAGCGGAAAAATTTTATTGCAGGTTGAAGGTGTAGGTCAAGCCTGGTATATAGATCCGGGGACAAAAGAAAGAGCATTTTTGGGTCGCCCCGCTGATGCTTTTAGAATTATGAGAGAATTAGGATTGGGAATATCGGAGAAAGATTATAATTCATTTAATGGGTATGCTCCCAGTAGATTATCAGGAAAAATTCTCTTAAGAGTGGAAGCTAATGGAGAAGCATATTATGTATTTCCAGATGATTTAAAAATGTTTTATTTGGGCAGGCCGGCTGATGCTTTTGATATAATGAGGGAAAAGGGACTTGGTATTACAGACGAAGATTTAAACAAAGTTCCTGTTTTTCAAAAATACGAAGAAAAAATAGAAGCACTGCAAGGAGAAACAAAATCAGAAGAGCAGAGTGAATCTAATAATAACGATACGGCCACGTCAACATCGCCAGCAACAGACACTCCACCCGCTTCTACGCCAGATACTTCCTCTTATTTCTCTGAGGATTTTGACCAAGGTAAAAGCTGGACATCAAAACCTGAATCATATGATCCTAGATGGGCTGTTGTATTCCCGGAAGATGAAACAAACGGCATGCTGAGTAAAGTTGACGATGCTACTTATGCCTTTACAAGCTTTGGGGACCAGACCTGGACAGACTATAGGTTAAGATTAAAAGCTAAGGTTGAACAAGGATTTGTAGAGATAAATGTAAGATTTTCTGGAGAAGAAGGCAACTATGCAGTTTCTCTTTTTGAAAATCAGGTAATATTAAGGAAAGACACAAAGTCGAAGACTGATTCTGAAATTGATTCTGAAATTAAACTTTATTCTTTTGATCCAAGCAAATTTTATGATATAAAAATAGAGGTAAAAGGCAACAACATAAAGGTTTATGTTGATGAAGAAATGGAAATAGACTACACAGATATAGACAATCCTATCCTCGAGGGAAGCGTTGGTTTATATATAAGCGATAAGACATACATTGATTATGTGATAGTGGAGGCTCTATAATTATTATCAGAATTTTTTGTTCTGTTTTTTACTGCAAACTGATCTTCTCCAAATCACTATTAGTAATCCCCAAGCTCAATTCTCTCATGATGCGATAAGCCTCATCGCCGTTGGCCAGATAATGTGCTTTTCCGTCTTTGGGGTGGATGTAATAAGCTTCGCCGTGGGCTTCAACTTGTAAAACTATTCTGCCTCTCAATCTGTTTGCCAAACTTGAGTCGCCATTCTTTAATTTTTCTAAATTATCATTATTGATACCCAGTCCAAAATTTCTCATGATTTGATATGCCGCGGATCCGTCTTTCATATAATATCTTTTTGCACTGACCGGATCAACATACCAAGCCTCGCCGTGCGATTCCACTTGCAATAAAATATATCCCAAAACGCGTTCGGTCACTTTTTGTTTTTCTTCATTACTTGAACCGCTGTTGATGTTTAACAAAAAATGTTCCGAACCGAGAGTGTTATTTACGGTGCTGTTTGAAGTTTCATGCATTAAACGAGCTCCCACCCATCCGATTGCTCCAGCACTGTCTTTCACTTTGAACCAGCCGTCTGTTTCGGCAATAATATTAACTTCAACATTGGCCGGCAATGTTTTTAATATTTCCGAACCAGTCATACAGGCTCGTGACCGCAAAAAAAGTCCTGTTGTCGGATAGCCTTTATTATTTCTTTCATAAATGGCATCTCTTTCACAATCAGTGTACCCATCACCATAAGCAAGAACGGCCCCGCCATAGATGCTTATCCCCATTATTAAGGAGAGCAAGAAGATAAAAAGTTTTTTTGTCATATTTTTGTATTATTATTTATTATTTATTATTTATACATAAATATTACATTAAATAAACTATTATTTCAAGGTTACTTATAATTAGCATTAGAATATAGCTTTTATAATTTTGACAAAGTAGGAAGTTTTGGACTATAATAGAGTATGATAATAAAACCTTTAATTTAATAACAAAAATAAATATGGCAAAAAGAGACACGGGTGTCGGGAAACCAAGAAAAATCCGTTCCCCTAAAACCAAAAAAAGATTGGAGATAAAGCGCTTAATGCTGGAAGAGAAGGCAAAGAAAAAGCGCGGTAAGAAATAGTTTTGAGCGAACTTTAAGCTTTAAAATAATAATGCTATTTTAGCGTTATTTTTATTATAAAATCTATGAAAAACGAACGTAGTTTTGTAAAAAGATGGTATTGTCTTTTTTTGTTACTTTTTTTATTAATCAATCCGGTTTTTGCCTCAGGCGGAGAAGAATCTACAGCTCATAATTTCGGTTTAACTTTTTTTTGGATCGCCTTGATTCTGATTTTGGCGAAAGTGGGGAGTGTTATTGAAAAAATTAAACAACCGGCAGTACTTGGAGAACTGTTAATTGGTTTAATAATCGGTAATTTGTATTTAATGAATTTCAATATTTTTGAACCGATTAAGAGCGATATATTTATTACCTTTTTAGCCGAGCTTGGTGTTGTGATTCTTCTTTTTCAAATTGGGCTTGAATCAAATATCGCTCAGATGAAAAAAGTTGGCTGGAGAGCTTTTTTTGTGGCTATTATCGGAGTTGTGGTTCCATTTACCTTGGGAGCATATTTCGTTGGGCCGTGGGTTTTGCCGGGGTTGTCAGCAAATGCCTATTTATTTTTGGGCGCGACATTGACAGCAACTTCAGTTGGTATTACTGCCAGAGTATTTAAAGATTTAAATAAATTACAAACAAAAGAGGCGCAAATCGTTTTGGGTGCGGCCGTTATTGATGATGTTTTGGGATTGATAATTTTGGCCGTAGTGTCGGCGATAGTTTTGACTGGAGCAATAAGTTTTGGCGCGATTTCTTTAATTACTGGAAAAGCTTTGTTGTTTTTGGCCGGATCGTTATTTTTGGGGCAATTAATCGCTCCGCGTTTGGGATATTTCTTTTCGATTATTCACACCGGCGTGGGCATGAAGATAACCTTGGCAATTGCGTTTGGCTTGATAATGGCTTATTTATCCCAGCTTATCGGCTTGGCGCCGATTGTGGGCGCTTTCGCAGCCGGTTTAATACTTGATCCGGTGCATTTCCGTTATTTTAAAGATCCCAAGATTGTCAGTGAAGTAAAAGACGCGCTTAGTGGAGAGAGCCAAGAACTGCGCGATAAAATAGAAGCAGTGGTTGAGCCGCATGCCGAGAGACATATTGAAGATTTGATTGAGCCGATCGGATATTTTTTGGTACCGATATTTTTTGTCATGACAGGTATGAACGTGAAATTGGATTCATTATTTGACACAAAAATACTGTTGTTGGCGCTGGGCATCACCGTGGTGGCATTTATTGGTAAAGTGGTTGCCGGTTTGGCAGCTGGAAAAGTTGATAAGTGGATTGTCGGCGTCGGCATGATACCGCGCGGTGAAGTCGGTTTAATATTTGCTATGACCGGAAAAGCGCTTGGCGTGGTGAATGACGAGATTTTTTCAATCATCGTTGTAATGGTTATTCTGACCACCTTGCTCACCCCTCCAATCTTAACTTATTTATTAAGAAAGCAGACCAGTCAGCAAAGCGCTTAAATAATCTATTGTTTATATTATAATGAAAAATATAATAGTTTCAGACGAGAAGAGATTTGAGAAAATAGAAAAAGCGTTCCAAGAGGGCGGTTTGGACAACGTTCATGTTTTGGCTGATTTTGACAAGACTCTGACTATAGCTTTTGTGGACGGTGAAAAAACTCCTTCCATTATTTCAGTTTTAAGAGACGGAAATTATTTGACCAAAGATTATGCAGACAAAGCGCACGCGCTTTATAACAAATATCACCCTTTTGAGAATGATCCAAATATTCCCAAAGAAGAAAAGAAAAAGATGATGTCTGAATGGTGGACCGCTCATTTTAAGCTCTTAATTGATTCCGGATTGAATATAGAAGACATAAGAAAGATAACAAAATCAAAAAAAATAAAATTTAGAGATGGATTCGCGAAGTTGACTTGTTTCTTAAAAGACAATAATATTCCCTTGGTGATTATGTCTTCTTCCGGATTGGGACACGTTTTTATTTCTGAAAAATTAAGAGAAGAAGAAAAGTTGTCTGACAATATCCATATAATTTCCAATTCATTTGAATGGGACGAGAAGGGAAGAGCAATCGCTGTGAAGCAACCGATTGTCCATGGCGCCAATAAAGACGAAACTTTAATTCAAAATTTTCCGGAAATTTTTGAAATTGTAAAGAAGCGCCGGAATGTTATTTTGCTCGGAGACAGTCTGGGCGACGCGAGAATGGCTGAAGGTTTTGACTGCGACAATTTGATTAAAATCGGTTTTTTTAATAATAAAGAAAACAAAGACGCATACAAAGATTTTTATGATATTCTGATATTAAACGATTCTTCTTTGGATTTTGTTAATGATTTTCTTAAAAAGATTATTAAATAAAAAAATTGAACCTTCAAAAAAGGAGTAGCAAATGGAGCCGAAGTTGGAATCGGAAGTTTTTTATGAGTGGCATAAGCATTGTTTCAGCAGAATGTTTTTCTATTACAGGTTTGACTGTCTTATGGCTATATATCAGATGCTCAACGGTTCTTTTGAACTGAATAAGGAGAATTGGAATCGTTATGTAAACAGCAAGGAGCTGTTCGACATCGTTTATCCCCTTATGTGCGATGTTTCAAATTGCACCAGAGGCGTTATGTGCGATGAGTCAATTGATTGTATCGGCAATAAAATTCTTGCAGACAATCAAATTTACTTCGCGGTGCCGGAAATTCGCAACACGCCGTCGGAAGAAGATTTGAGAATCGCGCACTACGCGTCCGTCTGTTTTATCACCATGCTGAATCACATGTTTTTCCGTTACTTGTATCAAGAGCCCTTTGTTATTTTGAAAGGGTCGGATGATTCCATTAAAGTCAGGTTGAATGAAAAACTGGAATACGAGCTGGTGGAAGTGTGCGACGAGTCTGAATACGTTGCGATAAGTGATTCATCCAGGGACAATGTCTCGCGAGCATAGCTCCAAAAACATGATTAACGTTAAAGCCGTATGGTGAACACCATACGGCTTTTCTATTTTATTTACAATAGATTTATTAAAGTGGTATAATGTAGACAAGATAAAGATTTATTTTATTAATTTTTTTTATGTCTAACTATAACTGGTATTCACAATTAATCAAGCCCGAATGGTCTCCGCCGGCATGGCTTTTTGGGCCGGTATGGACGTTTCTCTATTGTTTGATAGCCGTTTCTTTTGGTAAAGTATTTTTTATGTTTATTAATAAACAAATTCCGTTTATTGTGGTTTTGCCATTTGTTCTTAATCTTATTTTTAATTTTTCTTTTACGCCGATTCAATTCGGATTGAAAAATAATCTTCTCGCGGCCGTGGATATTTTGTTTGTTCTTGGAACCTTAATCTGGGCAATGATCGCGATTTATCCGCACACGCGCTGGATCACTTATATCCAAGTTCCATATCTTCTTTGGGTTTCTTTCGCAACTGTTTTACAATTAACAATCACTTATTTAAATAAATAATAAATATTTATTATTTTTCCCGGATCGTTGTGAACGCCGATTTTGTTTTTTTAAAGAAGCAAGTGGCGCGGAATTTTAACTTAAGAAGCAAAAAACAATATGAATATAAAAATGTTGAAAAAAATTTTGGTTGACGAGCCAAAATACCGTTTGAAACAAGCCAAATCGGCCATCTTTCAGAATTTGATTGAAAACTGGAACGAGGCGTTAATTTTCCCAAAAGAATTGCGGGAAAAATTAAATGAAAATTGCCCGTTGGATATTCAGGCTGAAGTTTCCAAAACAAAAGACGCTGTGAAGGCGCGAATTACTTTGTCAGATGGATTACAAATTGAATCCGTTCTTCTTTGCCACGAAGGCGGACGCAATACTGTCTGTCTTTCTTCACAAGTCGGCTGTGCTTTGGCTTGCGAATTTTGCGCCACCGGCCAGATGGGCTTTAAAAGAAATTTAGATGAGATGGAAATTATTGAGCAGGCCATATTTTTTGCGCGCTATTTAAAGAAAGAAAAGGCGAGAGTATCCAGCATCGTTTTCATGGGCATGGGCGAGCCTTTTTTAAATTATGAAGAAGTGTTGGCGGCTATTCGCATTTTGAATAATAAAGATGCTTTAAATATTGGCGCGCGCCATATTTCCATTTCCACGGTTGGTATTATAGACGGCATAAAAAAATTAAGCAAAGAAGATTTACAAATAAATTTGGCAATTTCTTTACACGCGTCAAACAATGAAATCCGTTCGCGCCTCATGAAAATAAATAAAAAATATAAAATAGAGAAAGTTTTAGAAGCTGTGGATAACTATATTGAAAAAAATGGTCGAAAAGTAATGTTTGAATATCTTTTAATTCGCGGTATAAATGATTCAGATCAATGCGCAGTAGAATTATCCCGTCTCATGAAAGGCCGACTCTATTTTTTAAATTTGATTCTTTATAACCCCACCGGAATATTTGAGCCTTCATCGCGAGAAAGAGTGCAGAAGTTTAAAGAAGTATTAAAGAGGGAAGGCGTGCAGTTTTCCGAAAGATACCGTTTCGGCGAAAATATTAACGCCGCTTGCGGGCAGTTTATTGTCAAAGAGAAACTTTAGAAAAATTTCATCTCTAATATTATATAATGAATAGAGTTATCCACAGGGGCGCCTTCACCCGCGTCCCTCTCCCGTTGCGACGGGCGAGAGGGCGAGGGAAAATGTTTGGAATATAAATTTATAATATAATTAATAAAAATATGTTGAAAAAAATATTTATATTTTTAATTGTGCTTTTTTCTTTTTCATTTTGTCAAAAAACATTTGCTTATTCGTATTCTTTAGACACTGGAAATATTAATAATCCAAATAATTATATCGGCGTCGGGTGGACAGATCAACAAGTAAATAAGCAAAGTTTTCGCGCCGCTTCATCTTCCATGAGTGGCATTGCAATTTCCGGTAGCGCCGGTACCGTTATGGATATATATATTTGCCATGGTCATGCCGGGTGTGAGGATTTTGGCTGTGACAATCCTTCGCAGTTTGTCGCTTCAACGACTGTCGCCGCGGATTATGGCGAGAAGGTCAATGGTCGTAATTATGCGTTTTATCGTTTTCCATCCCCGATATCGTTAACAGTCGGAGACGAGTATTTTTATTCTATTTCCGGCCCTGGAGGAAATGGTATAACAAGCTTAACGCAAAACAATCAATATCCCGACGGAGAAGGGTGCTTTTGCCGTCGTGATGGAGGAACAGGTTTTTGCGGAAGTAGCGCCAGCCTTGCGAATGTAGATTATAATTTTTTTATTTTTAGTACCATTGCTGATAAACCAGTAATCATCGTTCCCGGGATTATGGGGAGTTATTTGAATAGGGAGAGCGATGGTGAGGAGATTTGGGTGAGTTGGGAAAAGTTACTTTTACCAGGAGATGATAATTACCTAGATGAGTTGGCGATGGACACAAACGGAAATTCAATTAATCAAATTTATTCGTCGGATATTTTAAGAAAAATATTATTACCAACACCTTTAATTAAAGATCTTGATTATTTTGAGGGGCTTATTAATGAATTAAAAAATAGCGGTTATATTGAAAACAAAAATTTATTTGTTTTTCCATACGATTGGCGTAAAGATATTAATTTAATAGCGTTAAAGAATAATGTGAGAACAAATACTTTGGAAGATGAGATTGAAACAGTATTAAGGATAACCGGCGCGAAAAAAGTAGACATCATCGCTCATAGTATGGGCGGATTAGTTGTAAAAAAATATATGAGCGAACGGGGCACGTCCACAATTGATAAATTCGTTGATATTGCCACGCCACATTTGGGCGCGCCAAAAGCATTCAACAATTTAATGTATGGCGATGTTGATTTTAAATCCCTTAATATAAATAGAAGTAAATTTATTTCGCAAAATATGCCTTCGGCTTATCAATTATTGCCCAGCCAAAAGTATCAACAAATTTCTGATTCAGATTATCAATATTATATAGCGGATATGGCTGATATAGACAACAACGGCATAAAAGGAAATTTGGATTTTAACGCGTCCAAGGAATTTATGGCTAACACGGGCAGAAACAGTTATCTATTAAATACAAAAGATAATTTGCATAACGATATTGATGATTTTTCATACGAAAATTCATATAATATCATCGGTTGTGGCAAACCGACAATCGGGAAAACATATATTTTAAATAAAGAAAAATCAGGGGAATATGAATACGCGTTAAAATATATTAATGGCGATGGCACCGTGCCATTAAAAAGCGCGGAAGCGATGCCGAGCAAATTTGTAGCCTATTCATCGCAAGAAGAACATCCGTATATTTCCAGCGCCAACGGCGTCCGCCAGCTGATATCATATATATTAAGCGATGAAGAGCAAAATTTTGATTTCTCGCCATATAGCAGTTTAAGCCAAGGCCAAAGCGTCTGCGCTCTTTCCGGAATGCAAATAAGTTTTCATTCTCCGATAGATCTCCACATTTACGATGGCGCAGGAAATCATGTCGGGCCCGACGTAAACGGAGATGTCGAAATTGGAATACTGGGCGCAAGTTATGATATAATAGAAAATAATAAGTTTGCGTTTATTCCGACTGGAGTGAATTTTATCATAATCGGCAAAGCGACCAGCACCGGCAGTTTTAACGCGCGAATAGAAAAAATAGAAAATGGTGTTTATACCCAGATCGCCTATTTCAACGAAGTTTCTTTGGCTTCCGCTTCCACAACAATCAGAATTGAAATGCTGGCGACAACCACGATGGAAAACATTATTATGTCCGAAGACCAAGCCGGCGATGGAGTATTTGAAAGCGCAACTCAACCGGATTCAATTCTTGACGAACAGGAATCGCAGGACTACGAGAAGCCGACCACCACGATAAATGTTATTGGCGTTCAAGATGAGAGCGGAAATTATATTCAAGAGGCGACAATAGAATTAACGACCAAAGACAACACGGGTGGTTCCGGCATTTTGAAAACAGAATATAGTTTGGATAATGGGCAAACCTGGATAAAATATGATAGCGAATTTAAAATAAATACCGAGGGTACAACCACAATTCAATATTCATCAACCGACCGAGCCGGCAGCAGGGAGGAGACAAAAGAAAAAACAATTATTATAACCAATAAAAAAGAAATAACCATAGAAACGACGATACAAGATATAATAGATTTATATAATCAAGATAAAATAAACAGATTTGCGAAAGATGGCTTGATAAGAGACCTGCAAAATATTCAGTCCTATATAGAGCGCCACGGCAAAAGGCAAGAAGAAAGAGATGACAGATATGATAATGCCATGGCCAAATGCGAAAAAACAAAACCGCAAGAGTGGTGCGAAAAAAAAGTCGGAGGTATTTACAATAAAATAACTTACGTATTAAGCGCGGTACGCAAAAAAATCATTATTACTCAATTCAATACTTCGCTGTTAAAGATTAGATTGTATAAAAATTTAAACTGGATAAACAGTGAAGCGTATGATATTATAAAAAATAAATAACCATAGAAACGACGATACAAGA
>JBDRDI010000026.1:0-3327 GCA_043820875.1 bacterium | reverse complement strand
TCCTGATTGGTGGGCTAGTCGGCGAGGCGGCAGGTATCAATACGCAAAAACGCCGGATGACTCTGGCAATTGGGAGATTTCTTTTCCAACGCATGTTTGTAAGAACTCCGGCCATTTTTACGGAGAGCCGGAATGGACATTGTGAATTTCAACAAGGATGGGCAAAAACCCATCCTTTTTCTTTTGTGGATAACCGCCTTGACAGGCCTTTGATAATAAGATAGCTTATAAATAGCTATGAAAAAGATTGATTCTCAGTTAAAAATAAAAACGGGCCAGAATTTTTGGTTTTATTTTTATTTTACTGATTTTGGAAGATCGGTTTTTTGAGATAGGCATTGCGCAGTTTAAATAGTTTGTCTGATGACTGATCTTCCGGGTCAGTTTTTTGTTTTTTAACAAGTAAATAAAAAAGAAAGGGGGAGAAAAAAATGTACGCGATTTATCGGAGATGGGCAAACGGTTTTCAATTGGTGGATCAGGGGAAAAAATTGGAGGAATTAAGCATTAAAAATCTGGACAAAGCAGGAAACGGAAGGCGGAATTATTGCGTGGTTAAGGGGCGCCGGGAGCATATGGATTTTTTTATATCGCCCGCGGAATTGAACAAATTTGAAATAGTCCAAAAAGAAGGAGGGAAAGACCAATGAATGTTCGATGTATTTGTGGTCGCAATAACAGGTTTAAAGGCAAGGAGAGCGAGATAAGTCGTGGTAAGGCCAAGATTAAATGCAGCTCTTGCGGCGTGGAACTCGCCGGCGAGAAAAAATTTAATGGCCGATGTATCTGGCAGCCGAAAAGAGGCGGTCAAATAAAAGATGATTCTTTTTTGGCAATTTAAAACGCTCCCGCCCCGTCAGTCAAAAACGCTGACGGGGTTTTTCTTTTGTAAAAGTTTAATTTGTCGGGGTGCAGAGAATTGAACTCTGTCTTCACGCACCCTTGCTTTTCCACCGCCGAATTTCGTATCAACTTCGTTGGCGCGCCGCCTAAATTAATTTAACAATATCATAATTCGCGGACAACTACATCTTTCAAATATTGATTATTGAAATCCGTTTTTTCTCCAATTTTTGCTTTGCCGTCGGAAACAAATCTTGCCGAAAGCGGTTTTTTGTATTTATTACTCAACTGTTGCAACAATTTCAAAATTTCAACAACTCTTTCTTTACTTTGATTAACGGCAATCGGATATGTATCAATTCCCAATCCGGAATGTAAGCTCAAAAATATATTCCGTTCAATATTGAAATTTCCTTTCTCATATTCTTCTGCTAATTCAAAATCTTCCAAACAAGGAAACATTAAACCGCAGAGACCAATCGGCTTTGGATTGTTTTCCTTAATAAATTTTGAAATTATTGTGTAAATATCGGTTGTTGCCGAATGGTTGAAATCTAAACCTAACCTTTTCACAAAATTGACCAAACTGCTTGAACCCTGAAATAATGGGGCGATTGATGAATCAATCCCCAAATATCCGTCAATTGGTTTTAGTAGCAAATTAGTTTCTTCCCAAACGCCTTTCATTTTTTCCAGCCATTCGGCAACATTTTTACAATCTCTTGATAAATCAGTTGGCTGTAATCCAATTGAGAAACCATTTTGATAGTAAGAGCCGGAAGGAAAGAACGGACTGGAAGGAGGATTATTAAATACATAGGAAAAATTGAAAGTTTTATTTGCCCCATTCTTAATAATCTCAAAAAGTATTTCAACATCGTTTTCGGTAATTTGTTTTTCTGTCAAATCTAAATTGAATGATGTATCTTTACAGGAAAACAGACTATTAAGATGTTTGCGTAATTTTCCTTCTGAAAGAGAGCCAACACCAAAAATATAATCATCGCTGGCGTATTTCGAGTCAAGTTCAATGATTTTATCTATAGAGGGTGAACAACCCCTTTTTGTCTGGATAGAAAAATTTTTCTTTATGAGAATTTGAGAAATTTCCTCCAGCTTTTCAATAGCTTGATCGGTTATCGCGTCTGAAAATAGACAAATTGTACGAATGATTTTTTTTATATTGTTATTTTATTAAATCATCAATGCTCACCTCAAGAGCTTTCGATATTTTCTTGAGTGTATCAAGCGTTGGATTCTGGTTTTTCCCAGCTTCAATTTTGATAATCGTGTTATTGGCAACATCGGCCAATCTTGCTAATTTTTCTTGGGAAAGCTCCTTGGCCTTTCTTAATTTTCTTAAATTTTTTGAGATGCTTGACATATGTAATACTCGGGTAGTAGAATTAGAGTATTGGTATATTATTAGTAAGCCTTCTGTTCTTATAATATTAAATTAAACTTAATGAGTCAATTAATAAAGGTAAAATGTGCATTTTGTGAAAAAGAATTCTTTCGGAGCAAAAGGCGTTCCAATGAAGCTAAAAAATTTAGCTGGAAGCAGTATTGCTCTTGGAAGTGCCTGTCCAGAGACAAACTAAAAAGGCAGATATTGTTTTGTGAAAATTGCGGTAAGCGTTTTGAGCGAACCCCAAGTGGAATTTCACCTCATAATTATTGTTCTCGCCCCTGCGCCGCTATAGTTAATAATGAAAAATATCCTAAAAAAAGGAAGGCAATATTAAAAACTTGCGCAGAATGTGGCAAAAAATATAAAAAAAGTACGAATAATATAAAATATTGTTCCCTATCCTGTAGACGGAAAGCAGGGCAAAGAACTCCAGAAGAATTAATAAAAATAATTAAGGAAACTACTAAAAAATTAAAAAGAGTCCCGGCAAGACGAGAAATAAATAAAATTCATGACTCCTGTAGAAAAATTTTTGGTTCTTGGAACAATGCCGTTTTAGCTGCGGGGCTTCAACCAAATCGCTCTCATGAAAATCGCATGTATAAACGTATAATAACAAAAGCGAAAGACGGCCACCTTTGCGATTCTATTTCTGAAGCCATCATTGATAATTGGCTTAATAAAAATAATATACTTCACGAACGAGATGTTTCTTATCCAAATACGCATCATAAAGCAGATTGGGCAGTATTAATCGGAAACAAAAAAATATTTGTTGAATATTTTGGGTTAGCAAACGATAGCCCCAGATATGATCGAGCCATAAAAGAAAAAAAGAAACTTTGTCATAAAAATAAAATTTCTTTGATAGCAATTTATTCTCAGAATCTCTATCCTAAGGAATTTTTAGAAGAGAACTTAAAAAATAAATTTAAAAAATTTCTTGTTGCTTAACTTGTCAGGCCGGAGGGACTTGCACCCTCGATCTCCTCAGCCCGAGTGAGGCGCCTTAGCTGCTAGGCCACGGCCTGTTTTTAGCTGACGCGATATTTACTCTTAATGCTTTTAAATTC
>JBDRDI010000025.1:0-4368 GCA_043820875.1 bacterium | reverse complement strand
CCTGAGTAGTTCCCCTAATTGGCTAAGTAGAACCCCTGGGTATTTCACCATATCTATCCACCTTAATGTTCTAAAATCGTCCCAGCGGGCGAGCCAAGTTGTATGTTCGGCGTTTGTTGCCTCGGCGCAAAGCGCCTCGGCACGCGCCCTGCGGGCGCTAAGGCCTGATTTTGAAAGGATTTGCCACGCTCCGCGTGGCTCAAAAAACAATTCCCGTTCCCGCAAAATTCGGTTCGCTCAAGCTTGCTTGAGGTTTCGCGAAAGCGAAACAGCCAATCTTTTTTTCTCGCCCTATGGGCGAGTTGCAAAGCGATAATCCTGCCTAACGGCAGGCAATAATTCCGCGAAACGGAATTGCCCAAAAGCGATATTGAGCATAAATTTTCCCTGCGGTGTCGGCTCAAACCAAAATGTGGGAAATTTTAAAAATTTGATTTTTTCGTTGTCTATTAAAAAAATAATTTTTCCGCCATCAACAGAATTGCGGGCGAGCCGGTCGGGGTGCCAAGACAAAATTCCGTCCGCTTCGCCTTTTTCTATTCTATTAAGCATATTATTAAAAATAGCTCGCCCCGGCTCTTTGGCGGTCTGTGATTCACGGAAAGTATCAATAATCGTCAGATTTTCCTTTTCCGCCAATTCTCGCAATTCTGTTTCCTGCGCTTCCAGCGACAAAACTTGTCTATCGTCCTCGTCCGTTGATTTTCTAATGTAGAGAAAGTATTTGTTCATAGTTTTTAAAAATTATTTTTTTAATAATATCGCTTTTGGGCAATTCCGCGAAGCGGAATTCTTGCCTGCCGTTAGGCAGGATTATCGCTTTGCAACTCGCCCTTAGAGTCGAGAAAAAAAGATTGGCTGTTTCGCCTTCGCGAAACCTCAAGTAAACTTGAGCGAACCGAATTTTGCGGGAACGGGAATTGTTTTTTGAGCCACGCGGAGCGTGGCAAATCCTTTCAAAATCAGGCCTTAGCGCCCGCAGGGCGCTTGCCGAGCCCCGCAGGGGCGAGGCTACAAACGCTGAACATACAATTTGGCTCGGGGACAGGGATTCGAACCCCGATTGACTGGACCAGAACCAGCTGTCCTACCATTAGACGATCCCCGAATGTTATCAGATGTCAGATGTCAGATGTCAGATATCGGATGTCGGATATTGGTTATCAGCCGCCAATATTTGATAACGACACTTAATATGTTTTCTACTTTCTACTCTACCACCTTTCCCCCAAAATTTTTCAATAAATTCTCCACTGTTTTATCGTCACCTTCTTTTTGCGGAACATTACTCTCAACTTGAACATTCTCTTCCGGAGTGACAGTTGCTGTAAAATTTCCAATTTCAGCCGCGATATCCACTTGGCCGACAACATCCAAATTCTCATTAAATACTTCTTGCAATACCTTAATAATAATACTTCTTATAACCGGGTCGTTGATTCTGGCTCTGTGAAATTCATATCTAAAAAGCAATGTGACACGGCCGTTTATTATTCCTTGCGGTTGGCAAGCGCCCAAAATCGCTACCAAAGAATGGTTGTATTTTTTTACTCTTGCCAATATCTCGCCCCACTTACTCGTGAGTTCAGCCTGGCTCAAATTTATATTTTTATTTATTTCCACACTGGCGGTCTCCACGCTCGGCGCTACTTGATTTACGTTCCGCTGTCCTGTATTAATCGGCGTAATATTTATTTTACGCGAAGCGGACTGGTAAACAGCAGGAGCGACAGGAGCATTTTCCACGCAAAGTTCAACTATTGCAACCTCAATCGGCAATTGGGCGATATGGCAATCTTTTAATTTATTTTTAGTTTCAATAAATTTTTCCAAAAAACTTACTGCTTGCCGGACATTGATGCCCTCGCTCACTTTGCTGACTTCAATCTCAACAGTCTCCCCCATTTCCATGGCCAATTTTTCCGCCAAAGACGGGTTAATTTTTGAAAGCATTATTTTTCTCAAAAGTTCTATCAAGTCATTTAAAAATGTTTTCAAATCCACTCCGTCGTCAACCAATTTATTGATCAAAACAATGGCCGAGCCAGCGTCTTTGTTTGTTAAATGTTTGATAAACAAAATTGCTTCCAGCAAATCACTGCGCGGAATAACCAAATCCGCCTCTTCTCTTGTTATTTCTTTTCCTCCAATGGACACAACTTGTCCCAGAAGACTGATTGCGTCGCGCATGTGACCTTCTGAATTTCTGGCTATCGCTTCCAATATTTTTCTGTCAATTTTTATTCCTTCTTGATCGGCGATGTAATCCAGCCGATTGACGATATCGCTAACACTTATTTTTTTGAAATCAAATCGCTGGCAACGAGAAATAATGGTGCTGGGAATTTTATGGACTTCGGTGGTACAAAGAATAAAAACCACATTTGCCGGCGGTTCTTCCATCGTCTTTAATAAAGCGTTGAAGGCCGGCGTTGAAAGCATGTGCGCTTCGTCAATGATAAAAACTTTATTCTTCAGTTTGGTTGGCGAAATTCTGGATGCGGCAATAATATTTTCTCGCACGTTTTCAACTCCGGTATGGCTTGCGGCGTCAACTTCCAAAATGTCCACACTTCGTCCTTCGGAAATTTCACGGCAAGAAACGCATTTGTCGCACGGATTATATTCACTTTTCTTTTTTTCCAAACAATTTATGGATTTGGCCAAAAGGCGTGAAACAGTTGTCTTGCCGACAGCGCGAGGACCGCAAAACAAATACGCATGAGCGATTTTCTCGGTTTCAATCTCATGCTGTAAGGTTATTTTTACATGGTTTTGCCCCAAAAGTTCGTCAAAGTTTTGTGGCCTGTATTTTCTATATAGTGTAGTCATATAAATATGATTCAAATCTACAAATTGATGCGAATCTACAAATAATTTTTTACTTCGTATTCGTAGATTTGAATATCATTTGTAGATTTGCATCTTATAAGTAGATTCGCATATCATTTGTAGATTTGCATCTTATAAGTAGATTCGCGTTATGCGTTCCTAACAACATTGTCCACTGCCGCCCATTTACTTTCCCCCACTTTGGGAACAAGTATCACTGCTTTATCTCCGGACTGGCCTTTATAATATGTCACGCTTGCTGTTAAAACTTTCCATCTTTTATTATCCTCTGATTTAACAATATAATTTCCATCACTCACTTGTTCCAACTCGCCGATAATTCTTTTCCGTTCAATCGGGCTGATTTGTTTATAAATAAAAATCCCACTTCCGGTGATTGTCAATTTTAGTATGTCGCCTTCAATAAGTTTTGACTTTGAAGCATAATTTGCCGGTACATTATATTGTTTGCCGTCCGGCCCAATCATGTTTTCACCATCAAAAACTCCTTCAATAATCTGACCGTCTCTTGCTTCTTCTTCTCTCTCTTTATTATCAAAAAAAGCATCCGGCTCAATTTGGCCGATGCCGATCTTTCTTTCTTCCTCACCTCCGACGCCATAAAGAAGCTGGGTAATTTTTTCGCCATTTTCCTTAATATTCAAAAGCAATTTTCTTATCAAATCTATCTTTGTTTGACTGATAACAACACCCGTTTCTTTCTCATCAATTTCTTTCTCGTCAATTTCACTTTCATCTTTTTCTAATATTGCTTGCCCTGAGTCTGCCGAACGGGAAGAATCCAAATTCAGCTCCAAATCGTCAAGCGAATCATCGTTATTTGATGATACTAGCTCTAAATCGTCGTTATTTTTGTTTGTTTGGTTTTTATTTGTATTAGCCATATATTTTGTTTTTTATATAGCTATATTAAACTATTTTTTTGTTTTTGTAAATATATTACTCCATATTAACCCTCCTCTTAATCTCCGCCTCAATCAGGTGTCTGTCTCGGCCATATTTTAATCTGCTCAAGGCTTTGATGCTTTCCGCAACTTCCGGACGACTTGTACCTGGAAGCGGCCAGGACGGTGCAAGAGAAAACGCGCGACTGGCAGCATTGTCAACCAGCACTTTGGCATAAATCGTAAATTTTTCAATATTTATTAAATCAAACTGATTAAAAACCGGACCAAATTCTTTTTCCATCACTTCGGCGTCTTCAGAGCCGACTTTGAATAAAAACCAACTTCCTACGTTTCCAAAAACCGCGTCGCGAATGGCAGAGTGTCCGCTCTTGTCATTCAACTGTCCAAGATATTGGTGCGCGATAATAAGATTCAAACCGTATTTTCTGGCTTCAGACAAAATTGAACAGATGGAATCAGTTGTGAAGTTTTGAAACTCATCAATATATAAATAAAAATCTTTTCTTTTTTCAGCGGATAAATCAGTGCGGGAAAGCGCGGCTATCAAAATTTTCCCAATAATAATCATACCCAAAAGAAACGCGTTCATTTCTCCGATGGCGCCTTT
>JBDRDI010000024.1:0-5370 GCA_043820875.1 bacterium | reverse complement strand
TGTGCCAACAAGGGCCAATCTTTTTTTGATTTGATAGTACAAAGAACGGCCCCATAAAACCGTTTCGCTGTGAAGCGAAGGTTTTGGGACTAACAGGCGCCGATTTATTCCGGGTATCAGATATCAGATATCAGATTTCCGGAACCTTATTTATTTTATTAAACAAGGATTTGTATCCTGAACCAGAATAAATTCTGGTGGATTTGTACTTCATCTTGCTTAACGCGAATCAAGCAAGTTTATAGAAGCCCGACTTTGGATTTCGACGCGGACGCGAAATTTCATTATCTGAAATCCGACATCCGACATCTGAAATCCGACATCTCCCTAGAAAGGAGGTGATCCATCCACAGCTTCCGCTACGGATGCCTTGTTACGACTTCACCCTTATTACCGATCCTACCTTCGTCCCTGCTTATGCAGGACCTTCGGGTATTACCGACTCTCTTGGTGTGACGGGCGGTGAGTACAAGACCCGAGAACGTATTCAACGCGTCATGGCTGATGCGCGTTTACTAGCGATTCCGACTTCATGGGGTCGAGTTGCAGACCCCAATCCGAACTGAGAGAAGTTTTCTGGGATTTGCTCCACCTTGCGGCTTAGCGTCCCTTTGTACTTCCCATTGTAGCACGTGTGTCGCCCTAGGTATAAGGACCATGCTGATTTGACGTCATCCCCACCTTCCTCCCACTTAAGGCGGGCAGTTTCCCATGACATATAAAACATGGGATGAGGGTTGCGTTCGTTTCCCGACTTAACGGTACATCTCACGACACGAACTGACGACAACCATGCAGCACCTGTCTGGCACCCTCGAAGGCTTTCATGTTTCCATGAAATGCAGCCAGATTTCAAACCTAGGTGAGGTTCCTCGCTTAGCGTCGAATTAAACCACATGCTCCACCGCTTGTGCGGGTCCCCGTCTATTCCTTTGAGTTTTAAGCTTGCGCTCGTACTCCCCAGGCGGGATGCTTAAGGCGTTAGCTTAAGTGAACAGCACAGAAAGGGTCGATACTTCCTATGCTTAGCATCCATCGTTTACGGCGTGGACTACTGGGGTATCTAATCCCATTCGCTACCCACGCTTTCGTCCCTTAGTGTCAGGACCGTCCTAGTAAGCTGCCTTTGCATTTGGTGTTCTTGCTGATATTAACGGATTTAACCCCAACACCAGCAATTCCGCTTACCTCTTCCGGCCTCTAGTTTATTCATCTCTCCCGCTGTTCCGAAGTTGGGCCTCGGGATTTAACAGGAGATGCAATAAACAACCTACGGACCCTTTACGCCCAATAAATCCGGATAACGCTTGGAGCCCTCGTATTACCGCTGCTGCTGGCACGAGGTTAGCAGCTCCTTATTCTTTAGGTACCGTCATTTCCCCGTGAGGGGAATTCGTCCCTAATAAAAGTACTTTACACCCCGAAGGGCTTCTTCATACACGCGGCATCGCTCCATCAGCCTTTCGGCCATTGTGGAAGATTCGTGACTGCAGCCTCCCGTAGGAGTCTGGGCAGTATCTCAATCCCAGTGAGACGGGTCATGCTCTCACACCCGCTACCCGTTATTGCCTTGGTGAGCCATTACCTCACCAACAAGCTGATAGGACATAGGCCCCTCTTAAGGTTCCGCCGTGAAGCGGATTTAAGTGGGAATGATTTTTATCCCCCCGCTATTATCGAGTATTATTCCGAATTTCTCCGGGTTATTCTCGTCCCCAAGGTAGGTTGCCAATGTGTTACTCTCCCGTTTGCCATGTTAATATTACTATTAGCATACGACTTGCATGCCTTAGCCATGCCGCCAGCGTTCATCCTGAGCCAGGATCAAACTCTCTGAAAGTTTTTTACTTGGTTAGCTTGCCAAGCGATATGTTTTAAAAAAACATATCAAAATATTTTGAAGAATATAGTATTCTGCATTGATTGAATGATAAATCGGCGCCTGTTAGCGCCAAAACATCAGATTGTTAAAGTCCCCAGAAAACAAATTAAAAACAGACTGCACTTTTTGTGTCTGTGTCTCTTATTGGAACAAGCCAATTCTATTTAAGTTTTCATGTATAATAGTATATTAAAGTATTCTTTAAATAATGTCAATAGATTTTTATATAATTAAATTATTGTGATTTATATCTAATATAAGTTAATATTTATTTTTTATTTTTTCTTCATTTTTCTTTTATCTTTTCTTCATCTTTTATATTTTATAATATAACCATCCCCCATTTTTTCGCGAAAAAATATTTTTAAAAAACATCTCGCGATTAAAGCTAAAGACCTGGCGATTAAACGCGGGGTTTTTGGTTTTTGTCTGAACCATGATTTCCGTGATTAAAGGATGGACATGATTTTTTAATAATTCAATAAAATGTTATAATGTATTTAAGCGAAAATTAATGTTTATTTTATGGCGGAACTAAAATTTCCAAAAAATTTTTTGTGGGGGACTTCAACTTCCGCTTATCAAGTTGAAGGCGGGATTGAAAATGACTGGAGCGAGTGGGAGAAGTCGGCGGATAGAATTAATAAATTAAAAAAGAGAGGATTAAATTCCGATGATTTTATTTGCGGGCAAGCTTGCGATTCGTATCATAGATATGAAGAAGATTTTGATTTGTCCGTGGAGCTCAATAATAATGCTATTCGTTTTGGATTGGAGTGGGCGCGGATTAATCCGCGCGAAGGGGAGTGGGACAAAAAAGAAATAGAACATTATATAAAAGTTTTAAAATCAGCCAAGGCGAGAAATTTGAAAGTCGTGGCTACAATCTGGCATTGGACAAATCCGATTTGGTTTTCAGAGAAAGGCGGGTGGACGAATAGAAAAAATATTAAACATTTTTTGGAATATGTAAAAGTTGTTGTGGAAAATTTCGGCGAATATATTGATTATTGGATAACTTTGAACGAACCGATGATACATATCTCCAACGGTTATTTGACCGGAAAATTTCCGCCAAATAAAAAAAATTTATTTAGCGTGCGAAAAGTTTTTAATAATTTGGTTGAAACGCACAACGAGAGTTATAAAATAATTCATACTAAAATTCCCAACGCACAGGTAAGCATCACGAATTTGACGAATTATTTTGAGCCGGCATTAAAGTATCACCCGCAGGAAAGAATGTATTCAGCAATTTTTGATTATTTTTGGAACCAAAGATTTTTGAAAAAGATAATAAAACATGTTGATTACATTGGCGTGGATTATTATTTTCATGATCGAATTATCTGGAAGGCACCGTTTGTAAAAAATAAAAATGAGATAACAACAGATATGGGCTGGGAGATTTATCCGCAGGGCATTTATCATGTTTTAAAAAAATTATCTAAATATAATAAGCCAATTATTATCATGGAAAATGGCTTGGCGGACGCGGAGGATAAATATCGCGCTGATTTTATTAAAGATCATTTGAAATATGTTTATCAGGCCATCCAAGAGGGCGCGGACGTGCGCGGTTATTTTTATTGGTCGCTTCTGGACAATTTTGAATGGGCATCCGGCTTCGAACCAAAATTTGGATTATATAAAGTAAATCGCGAAACAATGGAAAGAACCGCGAGAGCGAGCGCACAAGTGTACGCTGAAATTTGTAAAAATAATTCAATAAAAAAAGTTGAATAAATTTGTTGTTTTATAAACGCCAGTTTTCCGCTTTTTTGTTAGGCTGGGTTTTAAAACCCAGCCTAACAAAAAAGCGGAAAACTGGCGCGAGTAAAATAAATATAATTAATAAAACGATATGTGGTTAATCATCGCTATCATCGCTTATTTTATTAACGCCGGCGTTTATGTTGCTGACAAATTTTTGCTTTCCAAAAAAATTCACTCTTCAATCACTTACGCTTTTTATGTCGGCATTTGGAGTATTTTTAATTTTGCTTTGCTTCCTTTTGATTTTTGGGTGCCGACCGCGCAAGAATTTTGGTTGGACATTACGGCCGGATTTTTGTTTTTGATTACTTTGGTTTTATGGTATAAGGCCCTGCATCAGAGCGAAGCAACCAGAGTTGTGCCGATTGTCGGCGCGCTCGTGCCGATTTTCAGTTTTATGTTGTCCTATGTTTTTTTGGGAGAAAAATTATCCGAACAACATTTGCTGGCATTTTTTATTTTAATCAATGGCGGAATTCTTATTTCAGTGAAGAGGACAAAATTTTATATGGTTAAAGAAGTCGCGGAAAGAATTCGGCAGATTTTTGGCAATGTACTGGGTGGTATTCACGCGCAATATCGTCCCAGCGGGCGCTTGATTAGAAATTCTGTGGCTTCAGCTTTCTTTTTCGCGACGTATTATGTTTTAATTAAACATGTATATGATACACAGCCGTTTATTGGCGGTTTTGTTTGGTCGCGCCTTGGAACTTTTTTCGGAGTGATCTGCATTTTTTTGGTTCCGGAATGGCGGCGCGGAATTCTTTCTTATCAAGAAAAGCAGAAGTCGCCGAAAAATGTCAGTTTGTTTTTATCCGTCAGACTTTTGGCAGCTGGCGCATTTATTCTTTTGAATTGGGCGATTAGTCTTGGTAACGTGGCGTTGGTCAATTCCTTGCAAGGAGTGCAATATTTATTTTTATTTTTATTAATTATGTTTTTGTCGGCAAAATATCCGCGCGTGCTCCGAGAAGAATTGGGTGGCGAAGTGCTGTTGCAAAAAATTATCGGAATTTCTTTGGTATGCACGGGTTTATATATGCTGATAAGTTAATTGTCTGAACCATGATTTACATGATTAAAAGATTAACATGATTTTGTTTTAAAAGTTTATGCAACATGAAGATTTAACTCGAAAAATAATTGGTTGTGCTATGGCTGTACATTCCGAACTTGGCAATGGATTTCAAGAAGTCGTTTATCAAAGATCTTTAAAAATCGAAATGGATTTAAAAGGACTGAATTTTAGCCGCGAGCACGAGATGGATATTTTTTATAAAGGTTATAAGGTTGGAAATCGGCGCGTGGATTTTTTTGTGGAAGATAAAATAATGGTAGAGATAAAAGCGATAATAAAACTGGAAGACGTCCATTTGGCGCAAGCCATGAATTATTTGCAGGCATATAAATTAGAAATTGGTTTGCTAATCAATTTTGGCGCTAAAAGTTTGGAATTTAAACGAGTACATAATAATAAAATAATCAAGAAAATCCTTTAATCATGCGAATCATGATTCAGACAATATGTTTATATTAATCTATCTTACTCTATATTTAATCGTCGCCATTTATCGCCTTGACTTAGCGGTCATGCTTATTTTATTTCTCCTTCCGTCTTATGTAATTCGTTTTCAAATTTTTAATATCCCATTCACACTCTTGGAGGGTATGATTTTGATTTCTTTTTTTGTTTGGTTTATATTTCAAACCGA
>JBDRDI010000023.1:0-15528 GCA_043820875.1 bacterium | reverse complement strand
TGCATTGAATTTGGCATACAGAAGGAAAGAATGATCGAACTCTATTATTTTCTGCCTCCGAACATTTTAAATTCCGTGATTGAAAATAAAATAGCGGGTGGCGAAGAAGAATATTTGCTTTATTATGGCCGCCTTTCCAAGGAGAAAGGAGTTGATTTGATTATTAAGGCCATGGAGAAAATAGAAAATAAAAAAATAAAATTGAAAATCGCCGGAGTTGGTCCTGATTCTTTGAGTCTGAAAAAGTTGGTGAAAGAAACCGGCCAATCCGCGCGAATTCAATTTGTTGGCTGGAAAAGTGGCAATGACTTGCGCGATATTATTGGCGGAGCCAAGGCGGTAATTATGCCTTCGGTTTGGCCGGACAATATGCCTTTTTGCATGTTGGAATCTTTGGCTCAAGGAAAAGTTGTTATAGCTTCCCGCGTCGGTGGCATGCCGGAAATCGTAAAAGACAATGAAAATGGATTTTTGTTTTCTTGCGGCGATTATTTTGATTTGGCCAAAAAATTAAATAAATTAGACAAAGCGGATCTGTCCGCCATGAGCCGAAAGAGTAAGGAAACCGCGCGTGTGCTTAATGAAGAAAATTTTTATCAAGAATTAATGAAACACTACCGGAGTTTATTATGAAAAAAATATTTTTTATTCTAATATTTTTTATGTTTATTTTTTGGGCGCGGCCAGTTTTTGCTTTTATTGAAAAAAATACTTTTCCTAAGTTGGCCGATCTGTTTCTTAATCCCAATACTGCTCCGAAAGAAAAAGATAAATTGTCTAAATATGATTTGTTGATTATTGACGTAGATACTGTGGAAGTTGATCCGAAAATTTTAGATTATTTAAAAAATAAAAATAAGCAAATAAATATTTTTGCTTATATTCCAAGTCAAAGTGTTAATTTGCAAGACTTGACCGCGTGGGCGCAATTCCGTCGGAAGATGTACGGTCAAACCGATGGAAATAATTGGTGGCTAAGGGATTCAAAAAACAATTACGTGACTTTTCCTGGTTGGCCAACCATCCAATTCACGGATGGAGGAGAGGCGTGGAATAATTATTTATCAAATTTGTCTTCCGAGGCGGCAAAGAAAAATAATTGGGATGGAGTTTTTTATGACATGGTTTTTCCTAATTTAAGCTGGTTGAATAGCGGCGATTTGGATATTAATAAAGACGGACAAAAAGACAACGCAAAAAGCATTGATAATTATTGGTACGCGCATATGGATAGTTTGCTTTCCAAGACTCGGGAAAAACTTGGAGGCAAACTTCTCATTGCCAATATCGGTACGCCGGCCAATTTTGAGAACCGAGTGAATGGCATGCTTTTTGAAAGTTTTCCATCGCCATGGCTCGGATCGGACGCTTGGGAAGAAACCATTAATGAAATAATAAATAAAATGCCGGTTAAAAATCAAAAGCCGAATATTTATATTGTCGCAGCTGACACAAATAATTCCGGCAAGATGGAGAGTTTTCAAAAAATGCGTTTTGGGCTATCAAGCGCCTTGCTTGGTGACGCTTATTATGCTTTTGACAGCGGTGCTGAAACTCACGCGCAAGCTTGGTGGTACGACGAATATGAAATAAAATTGGGCGCGGCTCAGTCTCGCGCTTATAATTTATTGGATAAAGAGAATAAAATTATCAAGAAGGGTTTGTGGCGAAGGGATTTTAAAAATGGCATCTCGATTGTAAATTCCACCTCTGTGAGTCAAGTCTATGTTTTTTCCAAAGAAGAATTTGAAAAAATAAACGGCACGCAGGACAGGCGGGTTAATGACGGAACCAGAATAAACTGGATAAAAATTCCGGCCAATGATGGAGTGGTGCTTTTAAAAGAAAATAAGGAGATTGTCGGGAACAGTTTCACCAACGGTGACTTTGCTCGCGTCTTTGATTATTCGGGTAGTCAAAAGCAGAACGGATTTTTTTCATATAAAGATGAGCATCCCGGTTCGGCACAGATTTTGATAGACGATATTGACAACGATGGCGACATGGAAGAACTCGTGAATAGTTCCGGTCGGATTTCTATATATAAAAATGGCAATTTAATATCCACTTTTTTGCCGTATGACGGAAAATTTAATGGAGAAATTTCTTTTGCCGTAAGCGATTTGAACTGCGATGGCACAAAAGAAATTATCACTGGTGCCGGGGCAGGAGGAGGACCGCATGTCCGTATTTTTGGAATTGACGGTCGGCAATTGACAGGTGGATTTTTTGCTTATGATGAAAATTTCCGCGGCGGCGTCAATGTGGCCGTGATTGACATGAACGGCGATGGAACCAAAGAAATAATCACCGGTGCCGGAGCAGGAGGCGGACCGCACGTGCGAGTGTTTACAAAAGATGGTCGGCCATTAACCGGTGGATTTTTCGCCTATGGCCAAAATTTTCGCGGCGGAGTTTCTGTTGCTACCGGCGATATAAACGGTAACGGCACAAAGGAAATTATCACCGGAGCGGGCGCCGGAGGATCTTCGAAGGTGAAAGTTTTTACAAAAGACGGTAGATTGGTCAGCGAATTTTATGGCTATAGTCAAGATTTTCAAGAAGCCATAAGGGTAATGGCGAGCGACATGGACAAGGACGGTATTGATGAAATTTTGGTCGGCGGCGGAATAGAATAATAATATAACAATAATAGAATAATAACATAACAATAATATTCAAACTATATGAAAAAAGAAAAAAAGTTTAGTACCGATGCAAACAATGTGGAGATTGTTCAATCTCCGGAAATTAAATCTTTGGAAAAAGAAATATTCAAAGACAAAAAGAATATTGTCATTGGTACTTTGAATGTATTTTTAAATCCAATTAAGAAGAGACACGAAAAACATTATAAAGAAAGCAAATTTCATCTTGCGGCCGATGTTGTTCTCGCGCTGATTATTTTGTTTTTAAGCACGGCTCTTTTATTTATTTATTTCAACAACTTCCGCTCCGATATCGCGTTGAATATTTCGGCTGATTCAAAAATAATAGAAAGCGGTAGTTCGGAAACTTTTATTATAGAATATTGCAATAACAACGATTTTACTTTAAGCAAAGCGGCCTTGGCTGTTAATTTTCCGAAAAATTTTATTTTGGAATCAGTCGCGCCGGCGGATATTTTCAATTCAAGTTCAAATACTTTTTATTATGGAGACTTAAAAAGCGGCGCGAACGGCAAAGTAAAAATTACCGGGCGAGTCTTGGGTGAAGTCGGCGGCACTGAAGTTCTTTCCGCCTCATTTAATTTTGTTCAAAAAGGATTGGATAAAAAAGTTTTAAGCTCTCTGATTTTCTCGATAGAATCGTCAGTGCTTTTGGCAAGCGCAACAGTTCCGGAAAGAGTTTATCAATCCGCGCCATTTAAAGTGGAAGTTTTTTTAAAAAATTCCGGCTCCGAAAAACTTGAGAATATTGGGATAGCCCTTGATAAGAATTATAAAATAGAGGCGGTAGAAAGCGCAAAAGATGTAAGTCAGGAGGAAAATTTGGTAATAATTAAATCACTTTCTCCAGGCGAAGAAGCCGGTATTAACATCGTGGCTGTCACCGAACAGACAGAGGGCAGGGCAGAGTTGTCTATTGCCGTTTTTATTAATTCCGCTGGCGAACATTTGAGACAACAGCTTATCAAGCAATATGTTGATGTTTATGTTCCAAATCTTAAATCCTCAATTACCACTAACGTGAAATCAATTGCCTCGGAAGATGCCCCGCAATTTAAAATAAATTTTATAAATAAAGAGAGCGATCAAATAAAAAATGTAAAATTTGCTATCAGGCCAGCGAGTGATAATTTTTCTATTGACAACATTTTTTTATTAAATAAAGATAATGAAAAATCCGGTGATGCTATTTTGGTTGGAGATTTGGAGGCAGGCGTTTCCGGCCAGATTGATTTTAATGTTTCGTTTAATATAAACAAAAGAGAAATCAATCAAAAAATCGGAGTAGCGGTGGCGGTAAGTTATGAGTTGAATGATAATTTGGTGGAATATAATACTTATTCTTCGGCCATAAAATTATTGTCCGATTTGGAAGTTTCTTCTCGCGGACTGTATTATAGTTCGGAAGGCGATCAACTGGGCATCGGGCCTGTTCCTCCGCTTGTTGATATTCCCACCAAGTATTGGATATTTTTGGATATAAATAATTTTGGTAATAACATTAAAGGATTCAGCATGTCAGGCGATTTACCTGAAAATGTTCTTTGGACAGGCAATAAAACAGCATCGGCCGGTAGACTGGATTACGGAAAGATTGGCCGGCGTGTTATTTGGACAGTCGGCGATATTGGGCAGGAAGATTCCGGAAAGAAAGCCGGTTTTGAAGTGAGTCTGATACCTGGCGAAAGTGATATTGGAAAAGTTCTGGATTTAATAGAAAATATAAAATTTATTGCCACAGACGATTTTTGCGGAAAAGAGATGTCTCAAAGCTTCCCGAATATCAATACAGACCTGCAAGGCGATAAGCTCGCGGCCGGGAAGGGTAAAGTGGAAGCATTGGAATAGCATGTTATATTAGATTAATAATATTAAAGAGACGTTGCGTCGTAACGTCTTTTTAGTTTTTTGTTTAATATTAGCCAAATAATAATATCGCAAAAACACTTGACAATTTACTGATTATTTGCTAAATTATAATGTTATTATTTATTAATTGTTTATATTTTTTTAAATATGAAAATAGCTTTTATAGGGCAAAAAGGAATACCGGCAAAACTTGGAGGCGTGGAAAAGCACGTGTCTGATTTGGCTGTAAGATTGGCTGATCAAGGCCATGAGGTTTATGTCTATGCCCGCAGTAATTACACTGATAAAAAACAAAAGGAATATTTTGGAGTAAAGATAATCAATCTTCCAAGTATTCCAACCAAACATCTTGACGCTGTGAGCCATACATTTTTGGCGTGCGCAGACGCGATTTTACGAAGGAATTTTGACGTTATTCATTTTCATTCCATCGGACCGTCTTCTTTGCTTTGGATGATAAAAGTTTTTAAACCGCGTACTCCTGTTGTGGCAACTTTTCATTCTCAATGTTATTACCATCAAAAATGGGGATTATTTGCGAAGATGTATTTGAAATTTGGAGAATATATTTGTTGCAAGTTGGCTGATAAAACCATTACTGTATCACAAACCATAAAAAAATACGCGGAAGAAAAATATCACATTAAGGCCATAAGTATTCCCAATGGTGTGAATATGCCTGCGCCGGTACAAGCGAATATTATCAAGAAAAATTGGAATTTGGATCGCGATTCATACATTTTTTTAGCTACCCGTTTAATCCGTCACAAAGGTGTGCATTACGCCATTGATTCGTATAAAAAATTACATACTGATAAAAAGCTGGTAATCGCCGGAGAGGGATTTTTTACTGATGATTACGCGCAAGAACTAAAAAATTTAGCAGGAGATAATTCAAATATTATTTTTGTTGGCAAACAATTCGGCGCATGTTTGGCCGAGCTTTTTTCCAATGCTTATTTATTTGTCCAACCTTCCGAGTCGGAAGGATTATCAATCGCTTTATTGGAGGCGATGTCTTTCGGCAGAGCTGTTTTGGTAAGTGATATTCCGGAGAACAAAGAAGCTGCCGAGGATGCCGGATTCTATTTTAAGAATAAGAATGTAGAAGACCTTTCTCGTCAAATGGATTATTTGTTAAAGCATAAAGAATTGGTGCAGGAGTATGGCAAAAACGGTTTGGCCAATGTGGAGAAGAATTTTAATTGGGAAGATTTAACAAAAAGAATTATCGCGGTTTACGACGAGGTAATGATTCTTCATCAAGATAAAAATAAGAAAAGAAAATTTAAAAGCGCGATTTTGCGTTCGGAAATATAAATTTATTTTATTTGTTAGGCTGGGTTTTAAAACCCAGCCTAACAAATAAAATAAATTTATATTTTATGTTTCCGTACGCCTTATCCATTGATAGTTTTGTTTTATTATGAAGCAAAATTTTATCGCCGGATAAGGCGTGTGGGGATAATTATTTTCACATTAGTGCTGTTTGAAAATTGAGTTTTTAAGAAAAACAAAAAAATGCCGTGGAAATCGCGGCAAGAAAGAAGGCGGGCATGAAAAAGTATCTGTTTTTGTTGTTGACGGCGATTGCCGTTTGTTCGACCATGGTGGTCGGATGTGGTGATTGCGAGGAAGGCAAGTGTTCGGCGGATGATACCGCTGACGCGTCGGACTCATCGTCCGATGTGAACGAAGGCGACGACGAGGTTGTCGCGCCGATGGTGAACGCAGGACAGAAGGTCTCTATCGCTCGTTGTAACGAGTGGACGGATCTCTTGGGTTCGGTATCTGGCGATTACGACTCCGCGGAGTGGAGCGTTTCGCAAAAACCGACCGGAGCAAAAGCCGAGTTTGACGACGAAGAGGATCCGGAAACGGCGGTCATGTTTGACAGGAGCGGGAGTTACATCTTGCATCTGTCGGCAACGAATGAAGGCAAGTCTCGTACGAGTTCAATCACGATTTTCGTCTCCTGCGGAGACCATGTCGTTGACGACGCAGGAGTTCATGCAGGCGAATGGCCGGATGTTGTTCCGGAAGACGCAGATGAAGACGCGGACAGCGAGGAGACAGACGCCGATACCGATGATGATAATCTGCCCACTGCGGACGCAGGGGAAGATTTCAACATACAATGCGGAGAATTGGTGGAACTTTCTGGTTTTGCCAGCGGTGACGAGGTGAAATCGTTGTGGGAGGTAGCGCAAGAGCCGACAAGCCTGAGCGTCACCTTTTCCGACGAAACTGATCCAAATTCGGACGTCATGTTCAGCGAGAGCGGAACATACGTTTTAAACCTTTCCGTGTTCAACGCGGAGTATTCGGATGTGGATTCGTTAATCGTTTCAGTCTCGTCTTGCGACGCGACTAATTTTCCGCCCATCGCAAACGCAGGGCCGAACAGGGCAGTACTCACGGATGAAATCGTGACGCTGAACGGTTCCGGCACCGATCCAGAGGGGCAGGCATTAACTTGCCGTTGGGAGATAATAAGCGATCCCCCCGGGTCTGGAGCAGAGTTGTCCGATTATAACGTTTGTTCGCCGACATTCCGACCCATCGTTTCAGGAAGCTACACGTTTGGATTTTACGTGAACGACGGAAAATTGGAAAGCGCGGTGGACATAGTGATTATCACGGCATCTTTCGCTTCGGCGGAAAACCTTCCGCCAACGGCAAACGCCGGCGATAACCAGAAGGTGTATACTGAAGTAACGGTAACACTGAACGGTTCCGGTGCTGATCCCGAAGGACAGCCGTTGAGCTGTCGTTGGGAGAAGCTGGATGAGCCAACAGGTTCTAACGTGGTATTGGTTTCACCCAATACCTGTTCTCCGACATTCGTTCCGACAATTGTCGGGAATTATTTTTTTAAGCTGTACGTCAGCGATGGGGAATTGGAGAGCGAGCCGGATTTGATGCTTGTCATGGCATCCGTTCAGCCGGCGGAAAATATTCCGCCGACCGCAAACGCCGGAGAGAACCAGACGGTGTTTTTGCTAGACACTGTCACGTTGCACGGAACAGGAACGGATCAGGACGACGATGTTCTGACCTGTCGTTGGTTGAAGACCAGCGAACCTGACGATTCCATTGCGGAATTGTTAGACAGCGGAGTTTGTTCTCCGCAGTTTTCAGCGGACGCAGTAGGAAATTTCGTTTTCACGCTGTATGTTTCATATGGTGAAGACGAGAGCGCGCCCAGCGCCGTGATCATCACGGTGCTGGACAAGCAGTTTCCGCCGACCGTGAGCATGGGAGCGGACCGGAACATCACACTCAACGCGTCTTACGAGTTGAGCGCGGAGGTTTCGGATCCGAACAAGGGGGATACGCTCGCGTACACTTGGAGTTTTGACTCCGTACCGAGTGGATCAACCGCTTCACTGAGTTCCACAAGCGCTGTCAAGCCGAAGTTCACTCCGAACGTCGCCGGCAATTATGTCGTACGGCTTTCCGTGAATGACGGAGAAGGTGGTGTGACGGAGGACACCGTCACCTTGACGGCAATCGTGGACCCGAACGTGTTCACGTTACCGATTGTGGTGGCGGAGGCGTGGTCCGCCGACCCTGAATCCTACTCGTGGAATAGTCACATGGAGTATTCAGGAGATGGAGAGATGAAGATCTTTTCGTCTTATTCGGCGGCCGATTATTACAAAACCGACATCAGATGGATGCCCTCGGCATTATCCGACGCCGGTATGAACATCAAGCGGGGCGAGATATATGAAGTATCGCTCTGCATTACCGCTACCGACAGCAGTAACGACAACACCCCCATTTATGCTCAGTTTTTGGAGCATGGGGACGACTGGACCCTGTACGCAGAGAAGTTAATCAAGGCGAACGGATGCCAGACGTTCCAGCTGAAGGTGGCTGATGTGCCGATAATCGCGCCCGTGCGGTTTGACCTGTGCTTCGGCGCAGCGTCTGTCGGGACATATACGTTGGGCAGTGTCACAAGAGTTGGTGAATTGCCCCAAGTCGTTCTCCGGCTAATTTATTCGCCGTAGAGCATAATATCTCGAACATTTTAACAAGCGCGTCGTCTCTTCGTGAGATGACGCGCTTTTTCTTTTGACAAATATTCTGAATTATAATAATATAATTTTATGATTTTAAAAATAGATACAACCCATGGCCACGACGTAGAAATAAAAATATTGGATAATAAAAAAAATATTATTCAAAAAAAATTTCACGCTGAATACGCGCAAGCTGAAAAATTATTACCGGCGATTATTGAGATGTTTAAAAAAGAAAAAATAAGACTTGAAGATGTTAAGAAAATTAAAGTGGAAAACAGAGGAGGCGGGTTTACTGCTTTGCGTATTGGCGTGATAACTGCCAACGCTCTTGGCTATTCCTTAAATATACCAGTTGAACCGGTATTGGGGCAGGCAAAAAAGGTGGGCAAGATTAGTATAATTGAACCAAAATACGATAAAGAGCCGAATATTACAACACCAAAGACTCGTGGTTAAAAATGACTTTAGACATTAGACTTTCGACTTTCGACTACGTTGTGGATGATATGTTGAAAAGTCTGTGAATAAATCATTATAATTTTACATAAAACAATAAAAATAGATTAGTTGTTTAAGCCCGCTTATTAACAAGCCGGGTTTTTTGCTATTTTTTAGCTTACTTTCAATAAAAATTAAATTGGGATTATAGGTTGACTTTTGGGTATGGGTGGTGTACAATAAAACTAGATTGGTGAAAAGTGGGGAATTACGGGGAAATGTATTATAGTGCTTGTCGTGTTATAAATAAAAATATAAACAAAAACAAAAACAAAAAAGATTTTTAAAGCAAAAAGGGGACTGATCTCTCCTGAGAAACAAAAAATAAGATCGGCCTCCTTTTGACTTTAAATTTTATGTTCATAGGCGAATACAAACACAATATAGATGACAAAGGACGTTTGGCTATTCCGGCCAAATTTCGCAAATTGTTGAAAAAGGGAGCGGTTGTTACCAAAGGGCTGGATAACTGCTTGTTTTTGTATTCCGAAGAAGAGTGGAAAAAAATGGCTCAAAAATTTTCTGCTTTGCCAATTGGTCAGTCCAAGGCCAGAGCCTTTGCCAGACACATGTTGGCCGGAGCAATGGACGTTGATTTTGATAAGCAGGGGAGAATAAATTTGCCTGAATATTTGGTAAAATTTGCTTGCATAGACAAAAAAACAATTATCGCTGGTTTATATAACCGTTTGGAAATATGGGACGAAGGGATGTGGGAAAAATATAAAGCCGGTAATGATAAGGATAGTAGCAAAATAGCGGAAGCGCTGGGAGAACTCGGAGTATAATTTAAATTTTATTTATAAAATTATATTTTATGAAAAAAATAAAGTGTAAAACAAAAACAACGAACAGCAACAACGTCAGAGTAAGAATAATAAGGGCGCCGATTGTTGATACTGCGGAATTGCGGAACATCATTATGTCACGAGTCAACGCGATTATTTTGTGATTCTATGAATTATAAACATGTTCCGGTAATGCTGGAAGAAATATTGAAATATTTGAATCCGTTGCCTGGGCAGAATTTTATTGATTGCACATTGGGAGGCGGAGGATATACGACAGAAATCGCCAAGAGAATCGGAAACGGAAAAATTATTTCAATTGATTTGGATCAGGAGGCGATTAATTGCGTTGCAAAAAAAATAAAAGAAGAGAAAATAAATAATATTATATTGGTTCGCGAGAATTTTAAAAATTTAAAAGATATTATTGCAGAATATTGGCAAGGAAAGGGCGATTTTTCCGGAATTGTTTTGGATCTGGGTGTTTCCTCTCACCAATTTGATTGCGCTGAAAGAGGATTCTCTTTCCAACATGACGCTCCTCTTGATATGAGATTCGGCGAGAATAGTTTAAGCGCGGAAGATATTGTTAATATTTGGAAAGAGAAAGATTTGGAAATGATTTTTAAAAACTATGGAGAAGAAAGATACGCCAAAAGAATTGCCGCAGAGATAGTGAGAGCACGTCGTACAGATAAAATCAAAACCACAAACGATTTGGTTGAAGCGATAAAAAAAGTTGTTCCAAACAGTTATATAAATAATAAAAAAATACATTTTGCCACCAGAGTTTTTCAGGGACTGAGAATAGCGGTTAATCATGAATTGGAAAATTTGAAAGAAGTTTTGCCTCAAGCCGTTAATGCTTTGGCCCCGAGCGGAAAGATCGCCACAGTCTCATTTCACAGCTTGGAAGATAGAATTATTAAGCAATTTTTTAAAAAAGAAAGTAAAGATTGCCTTTGTTCTCCGGAAGCCCCAGCTTGCAGATGCGGACACGTGGCTGAGCTTAAAATAATAACCAAAAAAGCGATTTGTCCAGAGGATATTGAAATAAAAGACAATCCACGATCCAGAAGCGCAAAATTACGGGTCGCGCAAAAAATATAAAATAAATATGCAAAACAAAAACAAAACAGAAAAAAGATCTTATCTATTAATCTTAAATAGAATTTTGGTCGGCGTCATATTCGTTTCCGGATTGTATTTTGTGGCGAGCATTAATGATTTATCCATCAAGGGTTTTATTTTGCAGGATTTGAAATATAGGGCAAATAAATTATCAGTAGAAAATAAAAAAATGGAATTGGAGGCGGCAAGAAAAGAAGCCTTTGAAAATATAAATGAAAGAGCGCTGAGTTTGAATATGGTAAAAGTAGGCAAGATTGATTATATACAAGTTTCAGACGGCCAAGTGGCTAAAAGGTGATATTTATGATTTTTAGAATCAGGAAAAAACAAAGATTGGAAAAGGTCTCCTGTCACAATCGCCTTCATGTCATTATGGCGATTATTTTTTTATTAGCCGGCGCGATTTTTGTCAAATTATACAGTTTACAAATTTTAAAATACGATTTGTATGCCGCAACAGCCGAGAGTCAACATTTGATATACAATAAATTGGAACCGAATCGAGGCCGAATTTTTATCCGTGACGGTAAGAGCGAAGAAAATAATAAACTTTACCCATTGGCAGACAATAAAGATTTCGCCTTGGTATACGCAATTCCAAAAATTATTTCGCACGCGGATGAAACAGCCGAGAAACTTTATGAAATTTTTGATAAAGATAATGTGGAGAAAGAAGTTGAAGAAATAATTCAAAAAGACGAATATTTTTCAACGAGCACAATGGAAAATTTAAAAGGAAACGAGAGGGAACAGAGAGAAGAGTTCAAAAAAATCAAAAAAGAAAAAGAGATAGAATTGCGAGAAGAGGAGGTTAAGAAAGAGTATCTAAAAAAATTATCTCTCAAAGACGACCCGTACGAACCGCTCAAAAGAAAAGTTGATGATGATTTATTGCAAAAAGTTATTGATGCCCGAATTGAAGGCATCGGATATGTCAGAGAGCCATACCGTTATTATCCGGAAAAAAATATCGGTTCTCATTTGTTGGGGTTTGTGGGATACGAAGGTGAAAATAGGAAAGGAATGTATGGATTGGAGGGATTTTTTAATAATGAATTGGCGGGGGAGTCCGGCTCAATCAGAACAGAGAGAGCGGCTGACGGTCAGCAGATTATCTTGGAAGATAGGGAATATAAAAAAGCGAATGACGGAGATGACATAGTTTTGACAATCAACCGGTCAATCCAATACGAATCTTGCCGGAAACTTGAAGCAGCAGCAGAAAATTATGGAGCTGAAGGCGGAACAGTGATTGTTATGGAGCCGGAGACAGGCGCAATTTTGGCCATGTGTTCTTGGCCGGATTATGACCCGAATAATTACGGCGCGGCTATTGAAGCGGATGTGTACAATAATCCGGCGATTTTTAACGCCTATGAGCCTGGTTCGGTTTTCAAAGTAATGACAATGGCAGCCGCCATTGATCAAAATAAAATTACGCCAAATACGACGTATTATGATAATGGATTTTTGATGGAAGACAGATGGCCACAGCCCATTAAAAATTCCGATTTTGAAACAAGCGGGGCGCACGGCGTGACTGATATGGTTGTGGCATTGGAAAAGTCTTTAAACACCGGCGCAATATTCGCAATGAAGAAGACCGGAGAAGAAATTTTTGCCGACTATGTCAAAAAATTCGGTTTTGGTGAAAAAACCGGAATTGAATTGGAAACGGAAAGTTCGGGCAATATCGCCATATTAAACAGAAAAGCATTATATAGTTTTGAATTAGCCACCGCTTCTTTCGGTCAAGGCATTACAGCCACTCCATTGCAACTTGTCGCTTCTTTCGCCGTAATCGCCAATGGTGGAATATTGATGAAACCGTATTTGGTGAGCGAGGTGATAACATCGAGTGGCGATGTTTCCAAAACAATGCCGGTTCAAATTGAAAGAGTAATATCCGAACGCGCCGCGCTTCTTGTTTCCGGGATGATGGTCAGTGTGGTGGACAACGGGCATTCGAAAAGAGCGGCTGTCCCAGGATATTATGTGGCAGGAAAAACCGGTACGGCGCAAGTGGCCAGTAGAGGCGGATACGGTGAAAAAACAATCCATACCTTCATAGGATTCGCGCCGGTGGAAGAGCCAAAATTTGTTATTCTGGTAAAATTGGACGCTCCAAAGATTGGAGTCTATGCTGAAAGTACGACCGCGCCTCTTTTTGGAGAATTGGCAAAATTTATTTTAGATTATTATAAAGTACCCGTGGAGAGATAGTCTAAAGTCTAAAGTCGACAGTCGAAAGTAAAATTTTTTTATAAATTAAAGATTATTAATAAACGCTGATTACCGAATCTTATGTTCAAAAGAATACTTCAATTAAAATTAAGAATTTTTGCAAAATTGATTTTGGCGAGATATAAGCCCGATGTTGTTGGTATTACCGGCAGTGTCGGCAAGACCGGCACCAAGGAAGCCATTTATTTAGTGCTTTCTAAAAAGTTTCAGGCGCGTCGAAGTGAAAAAAATTACAATAACGAGATAGGTTTGCCGCTCACAATTATCGGCTCGAATTCTCCAGGAAAAAATTTCTTTGGCTGGGTATGGATTTTTTTTAAAGCCACAAAAATTATTTTATTTAAAGATAAAAATTATCCAAAAGTTTTAATATTGGAAATGGGCGTGGATCGAATCGGCGATATGAAATATTTGAATAGTATTGTGAAATGTAAAATCGGCGTGGTAACTTTTGTTGGCGCTACTCATCTGGAATATTTTGGCACAATTGAAAAAACACAAAAAGAAAAAGGAGAACTTATAAGAGATTTAAAAAAGAATGGTTGGGCTATTTTAAATTATGACAATCTTCAAGCAAGGGAAATAGCCAAAATGAGCAAGAGTAGAGTTTTGACTTACGGACTGGAAGAAGGATCAGACGTGTGGGCGCAACAAGTCGTTTTTTCTTTTGATGGAGAGAAAAAAAGGGAAAATTTAAAAGGAATCAGCTTCAAACTTTCGCACAACGGTTCTTTCGCGCCGGTTCTTTTACCGAACGTGATTGGCTATAATTCGGTTTACGCGGCCTTGGCTGGCGCGAGTTGCGGTATTGCAATGGGCATGAATTTGATTGAAATATCAGAAGCATTAAGAGAGTTTAATTTGCCCAAAGGAAGAATGAACTTGATACCAGGGATTAAATACACCATGATAATAGATGATTCTTATAACTCTGCCCCTGATTCGGCGATTTCCGCTCTGGAAATCGTTAAAAGAATTCCAATTGAATATGGGGCGCAAAAATTCGCCGCATTGGGCGACATGCTGGAGCTTGGTCGAGAAAGCGAAAGAGGCCACCGTGAAGTCGGGCGTTATTTAGTGGAGTGCGGAATAGATAAACTTATCGCCGTGGGCGAATACGCCATAGACATCGGAGTGGGCGCCAAAGAAGCCGGCATGAAAGATGATAATATATTTTATTTTTCCAATTCAGAAGAGGCCGGTCTTTTTATTCAAAACCGAATCAAAAAAGGCGACTTGATTTTGGTTAAGGGTTCGCAAGGCGCGAGAATGGAAAAAATTGTTAAAGAATTGATGGCCGAACCTTTGCGCGCCGAAGAGCTTTTGGTGCGACAAGAACCGACATGGAGTAGAAAGTAGAAAGTATTTTTTGGCGATTGCAATAATCATTTTTTTTAGTTAAAATGTATTCATGAATAAAATATTATTATACGATACATTATCTCGCGAAAAGCAAGAATTTGAGCCTATAAAAAAAGGCAAAGTTGGGCTGTACACTTGCGGTCCGACTGTTTATGATTTTGCCCATATTGGTAATTTTCGTTCTTATATTTTTGAAGACATTTTAAAGCGGGTTTTGGAATATAACGGGTATGAAGTAACTCATGTTATGAACATTACAGATGTCGGGCATTTGACCGGAGATGGGGATATGGGCGAAGATAAATTGGAAAAAGGCGCCAAGAGAGAAGGTAAGACTGCACGGGAAATCGCAAAGTATTATACTGAGTCATTTAAAAAAGACGCGAAGAAATTGAATATAATATTGCCAGAAGAAGAACTGATGCCCAGAGCCACCGATTATATAGAAGAACAGATTGAGTTGATAAAAATATTGGAAAATAAAGGTTATACCTATCGTACAAGCGACGGTATTTATTTTGACACATCCAAGGTTGAAGATTATACAAAATTATCTCATCTTAATTTGGATCAATTAAGAGAGGGCGCGCGCGTTGAAAAAAATGAAGAAAAGAAAAACGCGACTGACTTCTCTTTGTGGAAATTTTCGCCAAAAGATGTAAAGCGCCAAATGGAGTGGACAAGTCCATGGGGTACTGGTTTTCCGGGTTGGGCTATTGAATGTTCGGCCATGAGCGCGAAAATATTGGGCAAACAGCTGGATATACATTGCGGAGGAATAGATCATATTAATGTCCATCACACAAATGAGATTGCCCAAAGCGAGGCCGCGACCGGAAAAAAGTTTTTTAATTATTGGATGCATTGCGCGTTTTTAAATATTGTTGGCGGAAAGAAAATGGCCAAATCAGACGGTAATTTTTTGACACTGGA
>JBDRDI010000022.1:0-5952 GCA_043820875.1 bacterium | reverse complement strand
CTTTCTTTCAACTTTGAAACATTACGCACTTCACCCCCAAGACCCACTTCTCCCAAAACAATTGTTTTCCGGTCAATGTATTTATTGGACATTGAAGAAGATATTGCCAAACAAACAGCCAAGTCCAGAGCGGGGTCGTTTACTTTTAATCCACCGGCAATATTCAAGATAATATCCTGATTAGATAAATTTATTTCTCCTCTTTTCATAAGCACGGCCGCGAGTACTTGCAAACGGTTCAAATCAAATCCGGAAGATTTTCTCTGCGGATAGCCAAAAACGGTTTTGGTGGCCAGGGCCTGAATCTCAACCAAGAACGGCCGTGTGCCTTCCATAACACAACTCAACACCGAACCGGTTATTTTTTCTTTTGAAGAATCAATAAACACGCTGGAAGGGTTTTTTATTTCTTTAAAACCGGCTCCGGTCATTTCAAAAATACCCAACTCATTCACCGAACCAAAACGATTTTTCGCGGCTCGTAAAAGGCGGTAATCATGAGCGGTTTCACTTTCCAGATAAAGAACAGTGTCCACAATGTGCTCCAAGGTTTTCGGGCCGGCAACTGTGCCGTCTTTGGTGATATGCCCGACCAACATAAAAGTAATATTTTTTTCCTTGGCGATTTCCAAAAATTTAATAGCGCAAGTTCTGATTTGCGGAATACTTCCGGCTTCATTTTCCGCTTGCAGAGAATAAACGGTCTGAATTGAATCAATAATAACAAGCTCCGGATTTACAGCCGAGAGAGAAGACAAAATTTTTTCCACGTTTGTTTCGCTTAAAAATTTAATATTCTTTGATTTACAATTCAGTCTTTCCAAACGATTTTTCACCTGCGCGGCCGATTCTTCGCCGCTGACATAAATTACTTTTGCCTCTTGGGTTTCTCCTGTGGCGCAACCGATTCCGTCCGCGATTTGCGCCAGTACTGTTGATTTTCCAATCCCAGGCTCTCCGGATAACAATATTAAAGATCCGGAAACGATTCCTCCGCCCAAAACGCGGTCAATTTCCGAGATACCAGTTTTAATTCTTTTTAAAAAGTTGGCTGTTTCTATTTTTTCAAAATCAATAAGTTCTGCCGGCGCGATTTTTTTATTCTCTCTTTTTAGAACTTCTTTATTATCAACAACCTCTTGCTTAAGTGTCCCCCATGATCCGCATTCCAAACAGCGCCCGCTCCATTTTGGAGATTGAGCGCCGCAATTTGAACACGCGTAAATTGTAGAAATTTTTGACATACTTGTTCCGGCAGAGTCTCTCCGCAGAGGACTCTGCCGCTTCCGCCGCATCGTAGTCCTCTGCGGAGAGACTACGACGGGACAAAAGAAATTTTTATCAGTTTTATTATTCTATTCTATTCAATTCAATCTCCACCATTTTTTCCAAAACGTCTTGGTCTATTTCGCCCATCATCTCTTGACTGTTCACATAAATAAACGGCACGCCATCTATGCCCAAAGCTTGTGCTTCTTCAATATTGTTGTCAATTAGAATGTCAACTTTCCCGCTCGCTTGGCAATTTTTAAATTCATCCAAATTTAATCCTGTTTCTTGAGCTATCTTTTCAAATGTTTCTTGATTTAGATTTAAAATATTATTAAAAAGAGAGTCTTGATACTGCCAAAACTTACCTTGTTCGTTGGCGCACCGCGCGGCGCGCGCCGCTTGATAAGAACTTGAATCCTTGTCGCTGTCCGGATAGTCTTTCCAAATTAATTTCACTTGGTTTTTGTACTTCTTTAATACCCCATCTATAATATTTTTATTTTCAGCATAATACAAACATTTAAAATCCGCGAAAACAATAATATTCACCGGCGTTTTTATATTTGACGTCTGTGGATCATCCGTGGAAATAATCGGACCAGCCAAAATATCTTCCAAATTCAAAACTTTGGTGACAAAAGGATCAGCTGAACCGGCTTCTTTTAAATAATATTCATCTAAAACGGTTTTTTGTTCAACAGCGTATTGATTGAAGGAAATTCTAAACATATACATAAACACCGAATAAAGAAACATCACTGCCAAAAGCGATGCGATAGAAACAATAATAAAAAGAGTTATAGGTAATTTTGGTTTTTTAAATAGTTTAAACATATTAATATTATAATTGTTGCCAAAAGGCACTGTCAATTTTCCAAATACCGTTTTCCTTGACCAAGCCGATTAAAATATCCTGACTGAATGTATCTGAAGAATTATCAGTGGAGGCGGCCATTTCTCTTCTTCTTGTGTTGACCAAAACAGACATGACGCTTTCATCGTAGCTTCTTACTTCTTCCGCAACCGCTTTGGTAACAATGCCATAATATATTGAACTGTCCCCCATCTTGATTCGCTCAGTCGCGATATATCCGTCAGCCCACACTCCCATTTCTTCACTCATAAATATTTTCAAATCTTCAATATTTTGAAAATCCGATTGGTTGGAATAACTGCCAAACCGTTCAGCAAAAGAAGCGGACATTCTCATTAAGTCTTCTTTGTCCACATTTTCTTTGGTTCTGGCCACAAGCTCCTCTCCACCTCCGTTCTCGGCATTAATAATAATTTTTTTTATGTTTGGAGTTTCGTTGGCGCTTAAATTGACTGGCTGTTTGTTTTCCGTTTGTCCTTGTTTTATATCAATGCTTTCAATATTTTCCTGAGCCTCTTTTTTAAAAAAAGAACTAAAAAACATTAAATACAAAAATCCCAAAAGCAACAAAAATGCGACAATAATAATTATCATGCCTAATATTTTTTTATTCATATATTTATATCTTAATTATAACCATTGTCTAAATCTCTATTTCATCAAGTCCACTATCCGCTTCTTTTTCAGTGTTTACGTCCGGCTCTTTCAATTCATCTTCCGTATCTCTCATGTTTTCCGCGAATTCTTTTTTGGCGCTTTCAATTTCCAACAATTGCCTTGGGTCGGAAGTGATCAGTTGATCCTCAGTGTATGACGCAACAATTTTTATGGCCGCGTGTTTGCTGCCGGCAAAAAATATCCCCTCACCCACGCCACATTCCAAAAGTAAATATTTTTCACCTTCGGTCAAAACAAATGTTTTCTGAACAAAATCAATCGCGGCTGTGGACTGTTTCAAAAGAAGTTGGAGCGAAGAATTGGTGACAATGGCTTGTCCGTAAGGAGATTTCAAAAAATCATTCACATCTTGCGTGATGGTGGTAACGCCCAGATAATATTTTCGACAACGTTTAACCAGCGCGAAAATAAATTTGGCGCTGTCTTCGTGTTGCATCAACCACCAAGCTTCGTC
Source organism: bacterium (assembly GCA_043820875.1). Lineage (GTDB taxonomy): Bacteria > Patescibacteriota > Patescibacteriia > Patescibacteriales > UBA12075 > JBDRDI01. The sequence goes on along the minus strand of JBDRDI010000022.1, from coordinate 2,674 downwards.
AATAACCAATATTCTTTTTTTGATTTCACTCCGTACCGCGCTCCAAATATAATTGACAATCATGTAAATTGCAATCGGTCTGAGCTCATCTTCCAAATCACGCACGGAAAAACAGACCAGTTGATTATCCATTTCCACATTTGTCGGACTGTTAAAAAGTCCGGAAAATGTTCCCTCGGTATATTTACGAAGGCGCAAAGCAATGCTTTCTCCTCCTTCCATACCTTCCAATATTTCTTGAAAATCCTGCATAATCGGAACCTCCACTTTTGACAAATCGCAATCCGGAGTAATATCTTTTTTCGCGTAAGTTTCCAAAAGGGCTCGGTCAACAATGGAATCTTCTTCATGATTCAGCTCTCCGAGCATCAAACGAATCAATCCCTTAACAGTGATCACCGCGCTCCTAATTATGTCACCCGGCTTTGAATCTCCTCCAACAGTATGCGGTAAATCAAACGGATTGATTTTGCTTTCGCTGGAAAGCGAAAGATTGATATATGTTCCACCCACGGCGTCGGATAAATGTTTATACTCATGTTCAGGATCAATAATCATCACGTCAGTACCGATCATCAATGACCGCAGAACTTCCAATTTTATGGCATAACTTTTTCCAGCGCCGGAAGTGGCAAAAACAACAGTGTTGGCGTTTTGCATGCTGAAACGGTCAAAAAGAATCAAGCTATTGTTATGTCGATTAATGCCGTATAATATGCCTGAATCCGTTGTAAGGTCGCTGGAAATGAATGGAAAAGACGAGGCCACCGGAGATGAATTCATATTAAATGAAATATACAACTCGTCGTTGCAAAGAGGCAGAGTGGAATTGAATCCTTGTTCGGATTGATAAAAAACTTTCTTGGAATAAATCAAACGGGAACCGAAAATATTTTCAATATCTCCGGAGACCCGATCCAATTCATCTTTGGTGTCGGTATAAACCGTGACATACAAGGCAAATTGAAAAAAATGCTCAATGCCTTGCGTTAAAGCATCACGCAAAGCTTCAATATCTCTTAATGCTGTTTCGCGCAAAGGATCGCGCGCCGCGCCTTTTTCCGCGTCAGAAATAATCTGCGCTTCCAAGGCGCCGACTTTTTTCTTCAATTGTTTCAGAATTATGGCGCTCTTAATCGGATAAAAAAACATGGCCACGTCAAAAGTATTGTTCAAATTTATAATAGGCGCGAACCAGCCAACACTGATATAGCGCGGATAATTAATTACAAACATTGTTCGAACAAATTTTCCTCCCAACATCAAACAGTCCGGTTCCACTTTCATGCTGGCCGGAGATATCATGTCGCGAATATTTATCGTTCCCCTGCGATAAGCCTTTTCTTCTTCAACATATTCTCTGGTGATTTTTGCCGATCCCGTTTCTATATCAATTTTTCTTTTCTCTTCCTCTTTTTTTTCCATTTTCATCCGTTCATCTTCTAATTGTACTTGCTTTGGTTGAAACATATTATTATAGTTATTTATTTTTCGACTCTTAACTGATCAATGTCTGCTAATTTTTGGTTGGCCGAAGTTTCCGGATTATATGAATTGTAATAAAGTTCTATCAACCCTTGGGTGTCCAACTGCGCTGAATTCAAACCGATGGAAGCCAATCCGCCTATAACATTATCAATCCTTCTAACAAGCTCTTTCTTGCGCCGCGCGAATATATTTTCTTTCATTTTTATGATCTGCGTCGGTTTAAAAATATCAAAAAATCTGGAAGTGAATTTTTTGGCCTTATTGGAAAGCGGATCGTACGGCACGACAATATAAAATCTTTTATTCATAATTTTGCTTAATGAAATAAGCTCTTGAATATATTGAATATATTCCGTGGTTTGAATTTTCAAAAGCTGATTGGTCTGCTCTTTTTCTTTTTGTTTTAATTCTTTGATGTATCCTTCAATATTTAATTCTCGAGACTGAATAACAATTTGTATCGGATATTCAATGTTGTTTAAAAATCCCACATAAGCCGAGATAATCGCGCCTTGTTCATCTTCGCTTTTCAAGGCAAAATTTATACTGGACACCAAAACTACCGCTCGCAAAGTACCGTCGCGCAAAATCACAATATCATCTTTTATTTCAGCAATATCCAAAAATTGCTGAGTTGTAATGGAAATTTTATTTCTAACTAAATTTTTTGATTTCATATTTGTTTATTGTTATTTTCACCGCGAAACGCTCCCCTGGTATCAACGATCAAGGCCAGTTCGGAAAGACGAGAAGTGGAAATCCTTTTTGGAGGAGCGGAAAGAATTTCTGACGCGATTGGCTGAATTTCATCTCCTTCAGTTGCGTTTTTCCCGTAAGCATTGTTCCAAACCCGAAGTCCGGGCCTTTTTTTTGTTTGTAAAAAATTTAAAATAAAATAATGCATGGCCATTCCGTTTACTTTAAAAAAGGCGATAAGACCGCAGATGGAAAAAGAAACCACGCTAACTGTTAAAAATAATGAAAAATCAAAAATTTTGTAACTCAAGCCGATGATGGCTGCGCAAAACAGCATAATCAAAAACTGTCTGGTCGTGAGCGGACCGATAATTTTATCTTCCACGTCAATGAATTGGGGAACTGTAAATTGTTGCATAAATCTAATATCTTATTTCTTTATTCAAATCCATAATCGCATTAAATTCTTCCTCTGTTAAACAAGGACTTC
>JBDRDI010000021.1:0-98049 GCA_043820875.1 bacterium | reverse complement strand
GTTGAACGCGGAAAAATTTTCAAGCTGTTTGGAAGAAAATAAATATTGGAATGAAATAAAGTCTCAAATCGTGGCCGGTGAACAGGCGGGAGTTATCGGCGCGCCAACAAGCTTTATTAACGGTGATATAATAATCGGCGCGATTCCTTATGAAGATTTTACGGACAGTAGCGGCCGCGAAAATATCGGCCTGAAAAATATTATTGAAAAATATTTAGAATAATGTTTTGAATTAAATTTTGGTGAGATGGCCGAGCGGTCGAAGGCGCATGCTTGGAGTGCATGTGTGTCGGAAACGGCACCCAGGGTTCGAATCCCTGTCTCACCGCTTGTCAGATTTCAGATTTCGGATGTCGGATGTCAGATTTTGGATTTTTTTACATTAGCTCATGTTGAGCGAAGGATAATTAAATTAATTTTTTAATCAACCGCATGCCAATGTTTAAAGAAAATCATATAACAAAAACTATCAATAGAATCGTCTTTTTTTCCAAATACGCTATAGAGAAAATTTTTAAAAATCCCGAGGAAAAATTGATTAAAGATTTGATAATTATTGTTTTTAGCATAATCATCGCAGTGATTTTTTTGAAAACGGGCGTGTTTGAGGAAGTATTGTCGCAAGCCACAGGCTTGAAGTTCGTTGGCAGTTTTGTCGCCGGATCTTTTTTTGTTTCTATTTTCACGGCAGTACCTGCCACGGTCGCGCTTTTGGAAATCTCTCAGCATAATTCAATTTTACTTGTATCTTTATTGGGCGGATTGGGAGCCATGACAGGGGATTTCATTATTTTTAAATTTACCAAGGATTATTTATCAGAGGATGTTATGTATCTGGCGGAAGAATCAAAACATAAAAAAGTAATTTTATTTTTTCAGTCTGGAATTTTTCGGCGTTTGGCTCCGTTTGTGGGCGCGCTTTTTGTGGCATCACCGCTTCCAGACGAAATCGGGTTGATGCTAATGGGCATGTCAAGAATAAAGATGCGTATATTTTTACCGCTTTCTTTCTCGCTTAATTTTTTAGGAATTTTGGTGATGACATTTATTGCTAAAGTGATATAATTTATGCAAAATCCAACATACGACGAGAAGGGGGGCATTATAGACATTTTAGAAAATACTGAATCGAAAAAAAATGTTTGCGTAAAAAATACAAGAAACGGTTATAATTTTTTTGAACAATTGCTTTTGAAATACAGCAAGAGAGTAAATTATTTACTGGACGAAAACAGAAAATACAAATGCCGGCAAGAAAAAATTCCGCAAGTTTTGAGGATCGGGCCTACAAATCGTTGTGCGGCTCGATGTTTTTATTGCCCGCGTGAGCATGTCCATAAAAACGGAACCGGATATATGGACTTTTATATGTTTGAAAAAATCATGGAGTGGGCAAGAAAAAATAACGTGAAAAAAATTTCTTTTGCTCTTTTCGGCGAACCTCTTCTTCATCCGCGTATTTTGGATATGTTTAAAATGGTTAAAGACAGCGGAATGAAAATGAATTTTTCCAGCAACGGCATTGTTTTGAAAAAAGAATTGGCTGATGAGTTGATGAAATATGACTTTGAAGATATTGAATTTTCCATGGACGGCTTTTCGCGCGAGGAATACTTGGTCGGTAAACAGATTGATAAATACGACGAGGCCAAAGAAAATATTTTATATTTTTTGGAAAAATCAAAAGAGAAAAAATCAAAGACGATTTTTAATATCCACTTTGTGGACATCGGCCATGTTTCGTTTGCGCACAAAATCAGGTTTATAAAATATTGGCAAGAGAAATTGAAGGGCTTGAAAAGCGCCACCTCGTTTTATTATGAGCCGCACAATTGGGCCGGGACAACAGATGATTTGAAAAATAAAATGAGTTTTATTGATAGAATATTAAGCAAATTTGAATTGAAAAAACCGTGTCGCTATATCAAAGGCTTGAACATAAATTGGAACGGAGACGTTTTGATTTGCACAAATGATCCGACGCAAGAGGCGATACTCGGCAATATTAATGAAAAAAGTATTGAGGATGTTTATAACAATGAAAAGCGAATGAAATATTTGAACGAGAATGAAACGGGCCATTTCGCTGAAACAAATTGTGGCGCTTGCACCGTGAATAGTGTTTTGCCGTTTATGTTTGTGAAGAAGAGGATAATAAATTATGTAGCGACATTGTTTATATGAAATTATTAATCATAACCCAAAAAACAGACTTAGACGCGAACGCTTTGAGCTTTTTTCATGTTTGGATTGAAGAATTTGCCAAACAGTGCGAGAAAGTAACCGTTATTTGTTTGTATAAAGGCAGGCATTATTTGCCGGACAATGTGCGGGTTTTAAGTTTGGGCAAAGAAGACGGCGAGTCCAGAATAAAATATATTTATAGATTTTATAAATATATTTGGCAAGAACGTAAAAATTATGATTGCGTTTTTGCGCACATGAATCAGATTTATGTTATTTTTGGTTGGGCGATTTGGAGATGCTTGGGTAAAAAAATAGGACTATGGTACGCGCATGGTAAAGTTTCACGCAGTTTAAAGTTCGCTGAAAAATTAACTGATATTATTTTTACTTCCACCAAGGAAGGTTGTCGGATGAATAGTAAAAAAATAGAAATAGTCGGGCAGGGGATAGATACGGAAAAATTTAAAGTTATTGGCGACAAGAGCAATAATGACAAAATAAAAATATTATCAGTCGGGCGCATTTCTCCGGTAAAAAAGATCGAAGTTTTAATTGAAGCTATTGAAATTTTACGCCGAGATTTTAATATTTCCAATATGGAAATTAATATTATCGGTGGCATTGAACTGGAGGAAGAAAAAAAATATATTGAGAGTCTGAAAAAAATGGTTGCAGAGAAGAATATGGAAGATATTATTCATTTTCATGGCGCGATTTCATATGATAAAATTTTAAATTATTTTCAAGAAACAGATATCTTCGCCCATACCGGCAACACCGGCAGTTTGGACAAAGTTATACTGGAAGCGATGGCGTGTGAATGTCCGGTTGTCTCTTGCAATGACGCGGTTAAAGAAGTCTTAAAAAATTATAATAACTTAATTTATAAACTTAATGATAGTCATGGGCTTGCTGAAAAATTGGCCGGGATTATGAAAATGAGTGAAGAAGAAAGGAGAAGTCTTGGGCAAAAATTGCGAGAGATTGTTGTTGCGGAGCACGGATTGCCGAGGTTGGTCAAAAAAATATTATTTACATTAAGCGATTGAAAATTTGCTTTTTTATATTTTAATAAATTAATCAATGCCATTATGAGTTATGAATATTTACGCAATATAATTAAAAAATATTTTTTTCTTCCAGCAACAAAATATAGATATATTTTAAAAGGTGTTGGAACATATTTACCAAAGTCCGTAATGCGATTTCTGCCTGAGCATCAGCATCAATTTTATAATTATGGATCCATAAGAAAACAATCTGGAGATGCAAGAACTTTTTATTCACTTTGGCTTCGTCAGTTGGTAATTTTATTTGAACAAAAAGTACCTATCAACAAAATAAAAAACGTTGCCGAGTTCGGAGCAGGCGATTCGCTTGGAGTCGGACTTGCCGCTATAATTTCCGGGGTTGATAAGTATTATGCCATAGATATTTCAAAAAACGCTTTTTCTTCCCATAATCTTGAAATTTTTGATCAAATAGTTGAATTATTTAAAAAAAAGGAGCCTATACCTGACAATAAAGAATTTCCCAAAGCGATACCTATTTTGAAATCATACAAATTTCCTTCATATATTTTGACAGACGATGTTTTAAAAACACTTTTAGATGAAAATCGCATTCAAAAAATTCGCCAGGCGCTACGGTCAGTTATCAAGGAAGAACGGATCCAACAAGATAAAATATCAATCCAATATATTGTCCTGCAGAATGACCTAGATATTATCAAAAAAGAATCATTGGATTTGATTTATTCCTTTGCTGTTATGGAACATGTTGATAATTTTCGTGAAGTGTATAATGTTTTTAATCTGTGGCTCAAAAATGGAGGATTAATGGCTCATGCCGTTGGTTATAACTCTCACAATACCGCAAGATTATGGAATGGTCATTGGACATATTCGGATTTTGCTTGGAAGCTAATCAGGGGTAGATGCCATTATTTAATAAACAGGGAGCCTCATTCTGCGCAGATAAATTATATAAAAGAAGCTGGATTTCAAGTGATTTTCGAAGATAAATATTATGAAGATAGCATGATATCAAAAAAAGATGTGGTAAGTCGTTTTAAAAATATTTCAGAAGATGATTTAAAAACTCATTCCGCGTTTATTGTCGCACGCAAATTATAGATTGTGCATAATGATTAGATTAGATTTTTAATATAAAAATATGGACCCGAAATCGTATTATAACAATAAAATTAGCCGCGACAAGGAATATGAAAGAGAGCGCTGGTTTGAAAATGATATTAAAAAGTCCGGCTATGTCATGACGCGAGAAGCAATATTGAGCCACATTAAGCTGGAAAAATTTTCCAGTTGTTTGGAGCTTGGGCCCGGCGCCGGCACGTGGACCAAGGAAATGATCGCGCTGAATCCGGAAGCAAAGATTGATTTGGTGGATATCTCCGGCGAGATGCTCGGACTGTGTAAAAAAAGATTTTATAAAAATAAAAATTTGAGATATTTTGAAAGCGATTTTTTAAGATATGAAACGGAAAAAAAATATGATTTGTTTTTTTCTTCCCGCGCCTTGGAATATATCACGGACAAAGAGGTCACGATGAAAAAAATTTATGGCTTATTGCGAAAGGACGGAGTCGGAATTATTATTACCAAGACGCCGAAATATTTGCGGAATAAAATATTAATGAGAAGGGTCAGTGATTTTCACAGTGGACAAGTCGCGCCAAGGAAATTAAGAAATATTTTAAAAACAATAGGGTTTGAAAATATTGAAATCTATCCGGCAACCGTAAGTTCCCCAGTTTTTTGTTCTGCCAAAATGAATTTGATGTTATTCAAGTTGTTGTCAAAATATAAATTAAATTTTTTCAGCGAATTTTTCAGCGAATCTTATTTAATTAAATTCAGAAAAAAATGATTATTGAAATTTACGGCTTGCCTGGGTCTGGAAAAACCACAGCTGCCAAAAGAATCGCCGATTCTTGCGGTTATGAAATAATAAAAATAAGAAAGAAAAGCGAACTTGTTTTTTATAATTTTCTTTTTTTAATCAAGCATCCGGTCAGATTTTTTGTTCTGCTATATTACGTTTTCAGATTCTCCTCTTCTCTGAAAGAATTTTATTTCAAATTGATGAATACCTTTTTTGATTATAACGCCAAATATCAAAAAGCTTTGAAGAAAAAAAACGCCATCTTGGACCAGAATTATTTTACGAATATTTTTGCGGTTTTCACAAAACCGGTTGACGCAGAAGTACTAACGAAATATTTAAAATATGTTTTGTGTCCCGATAAGTTAATAATAATGAATATTGATAAAGATATCAGAGAAAAAAGAGTGATGGAAAGAAATTATTTTGCCAGAGATGATTTCGGCGATGAGTATAAAAAAGAGTGGAGAGAAGCGATGGAAAAAAACAATAAAATTTTTTTTGATGTTGTAAAAAAAATGAAAATTGATTATTTGATTTTAGATGATGATAACTTATCATCTAAAATTATTTGATAATAATTATGAATAAAGAAGATTTTTTTAGTAAAAAAATTAAAGAGATATTTGAGAACAGCCGGACTGTTATTGATATAGGCGGCGGATTACGCGTGTCTCCCAAAAGAAGTAATCGTTATGACAAATCGCGAGAATGGCTTTCACAGTATATAAAGAAGGTGGATTATAAAATATTAGATATTGTCTCTGATTATCATCCGGATATTGTGGGAGACATTCATAATCTTCCTTTTTCGGATAATTCTTGCGATGCGATTATTTGTATAGCAGTCTTGGAACATGTGGAAGATCCAATCAGAGCATCTGAAGAAATTTTTCGAGTGTTGAAGCCGGGCGGACGAGCTTATATTTATGTTCCATTTCTATTTTATTACCATGCTAAAAAAGGATATTACAAGGATTATTGGCGTTTTACCGGAGACTGTATTGATTTGTTATTTAAGAAATTTTCTGTTATGGAAAAAGAATCGGTACGTGGCGCAATAGAAACATGGATTAAGCTCTCGCCATTAGGTAGAATCAATTTTGTTTTATGGCTAGCGAGAAAAATGGATATAATTTTTCATAAAAACAAAACACAACAAGTGAGCGCGTATAATATTTTTTTAGTCAAGTAAATATGAAAATAAAATATATAATAAATGCGAGAATCCCGACAGAAAAAGCCCATGGCTGGGCCGCTTGCCGTTTATGCGCCGAATTCTCCAATCTCGGCGTTGATACTGAGCTGATTGTGCCACGGCGCATTAATCATATTCAAGAAGACGCTTATTCTTTTTATAATTTAAAAAGAGGTTTCGCGATTCAATACGTTGACAGTTTTGATTTTTTTAAATTCCAAAAATATTTAGGCGGAAAAATAAGCTTTTATTTACAGAGTTTGGCATATTTTTTGAAATTGTTTTTTTTGGAAATTGATAAAGACGCGATTGTTTACACAAGAAATCCTGAGATTGTTTGGATATTTTCCTTGCGTGGACGTAAAACCGTCTATGAGTGCCATGACTGGTTTGGAAAACATAAAAATATTGCTTTGTGTTTATTGAAGAAAGCGAGTAAAATTATTACGACGAATAGTTATATTAAAAAAGAATTTTTAAACAACAAATTTCAACAAGAAATTTTGGTCGCTCGCAACGGAGTTGATTTGGATATCTTTGATTTGAACATTTCAAAACAAGAGGCAGTCGAAAAATTAAATATTGATAAAGAGATAAAACAGAAATTATTGAAATGTAAAGTCCTTTTATATACAGGCAGTTTTAAAACCATGGGAGAAGACAAGGGAATGGAGGATATTATTTCTTCGTTTAAATATTTAGCTGATGACATAATATTTTTGGCGATTGGAGGAAATGAGAAAGATATTGTTTATTATGAAAAAAAAGTGATGGAAGATGAGGTTGTTGGTAGAGTGTTTTTGTTCGACAAAAAAGAGCAATCTGAATTGGCAATTTTTCAAAAAAGCGCGGACATCTTATTGATGCCATTCCCGGATAAGGCACATTACAAATATCACATGACACCTTTAAAAATGTTCGAATATATGGCAAGTGATCGCCCGATTATTGCGTCAAATCTTCCGAGTATTAAAGAGGTATTAGAAGAAAATAATTGTTTTTTTTGTGAGCCGGATGATCCGAAAAATTTGGCCGAAAAAATAAACTATGTTTTAGTCAGCGGGGAAGAAGCGCAAAGAAAGACGGATAAAGCCCATTACGATGTTAAAAAATTTACTTGGCGCAAAAGAGCGGAAAATATATTAAACCATATAAAATAATTTATGAAAAAAACAGAATTAATTAAATATTTCAACAACAATGCGAAAGATACCCACAAGTGGCATAGGCGCAATCGTTATTATTATGACGATCTTAAGCGTTTTTTGAAATTCAATATTGAACCTGGCGCCAAAGTTTTGGAGATCGGTTCCGGTACCGGTGAATTTTTGTCTACGGTCAATCCAAAAAGAGGAGTCGGGGTTGACTTAAGTTCCGAGGCAATAAGAATTGCTCAAGAAAAATATCCCAATTTGGAGTTTATCCAAGCCGATGTTGATAAAAAAATAGAATTAAGCGAAACTTTTGATTATATTATTTTGGCTGATTTAATCGGCTATTTGGAGGACATACAAACAAGTTTTGAAAATATACAGCACATTTGCCACAGGCGTAGCCGTTTAATAGTAACTCAATATAATAGTGTTTGGTGGCCAATTTTAAAGCTGGGCGAGGTTTTGAGATTAAAACAAAAACAACCGATTTTAAATTGGATTGGCGGCAACGATATAAAAAAATTATTAGATTTGGCAGGTTTTGAAATAATAAAAAGCGGTCGGCGTTTGTTGTTTCCCAAATATGTTCCGTTAATCAGTTGGTTTTTAAATAAAATAGTCGCCAACTTGCCGATTATTAATTATTTTTGTTTAACCGAATATTTTATTTTACGCCCCAAGCCAAAAAGCGACGCAAGCGATTATGCTGTTTCAGTGATTATTCCGGCCAGAAATGAAAAAGGAAACATTGAAGATGCTATCAAACGTTTACCGTCGATGGGGAGTAATACTGAGATAATTTTTGTGGAGGGAAATTCAACCGATAACACATTAGAAGAAATAAAAAGAGTGACGGAAAAATATAAAAACAAAAGAGATATTAAGTATTTTGTTCAAGAAGGCAAGGGCAAATATGATGCCGTTAAAAAAGGATTTGCCAACGCTCAGGGAGAAATTTTAATGATTTTGGACGCGGATTTGACTGTTGTTCCGGAAGTTTTACCGAAGTTTTATGATATAATGCGTAATCATCAAGCTGAATATTTGCAAGGCACGCGCTTAATATATCCCATGGAAGGCGAGGCCATGCAATTTTTGAATTATTTGGCTAATAAATTTTTTGGTCTGTCTTTTTCTTGGCTCTTGGGTCAATATATGACTGATACCTTATGTGGCACCAAGGTATTGTTTAAAAAAGATTATGAAAAAATCGCTGCTGGCCGAAAATTTTTCGGAGATTTTGACCCATTCGGAGATTTTGACCTTATTTTTGGCGCCAATAAATTAAACTTAAAAATAGCTGAATTACCCATCCATTACAAAGAAAGAAAATACGGCTCCACAAATATCAGTCGCTTTAAACATGGCTTAATTTTATTTAAGATGCTTTGGGTCGGAATTAAAAAATTTAAATTACATTAATGAACAGTCAGAAATTAATAAATGAAATTGAACATGGTAAATTTATCGCGCAGAAAGGCGAGAAGGTTTGGAATTGGTCTTCTCCTGCCGGTAAAATCAGGTGGGAAAGGCGCGTCTCAATGTTTAAAGAATTTTTAAAAAATAATAATAAAAAAGTTTTGGAAATAGGCTGTGGCACAGGTCTTTTTACTAAAGAAATCGCCGGCACGGAAAATGAAATTACGGCTATAGATATTTCTTCGGAATTGTGTGAAATCGCCAAAAACAGAATCAACAAAAAAAATGTTGTTTTTTTGGTAGATGACGTTTGTCACACTAAATTTTCCAATAACTCATTTGATTTTATTATTGGAAGTTCCGTGCTCCATCATTTGGATGTGGATTCTGCGCTTGAAGAATTCCATCGTTTATTAAAGCCGGGCGGACAAATTATATTTACCGAGCCGAACATGCTGAATCCTCAGATTGCTTTGCAAAAAAACATACCGTTTTTGAAAAAGATGGCCGGAGATTCTCCCGATGAAACTGCGTTTATAAGATGGAAAATAGAAAAAAAGATGAAAAATTTTGGGTTTATTAATGTTTCTGCCGTGCCTTTCGATTTTTTACACCCCTCCGCCCCAGTATTTATGGTTAAATTTTTGCAGCCGATTTTTTCTTTTTTTGAGCGAGTGCCCCTGCTTAAAGAGATCGCCGGGTCTTTAATTATCAAAGGTGAAAAATAATAATAATTATAACATATGGCAAAAGTTTGTTTAATATATCCGCGAGATATAAATTTGAATTTTTTCCCCTTGGGGCTTGGTTACATAGCTTCTTTTCTAAAAGAAAAGGGGCATGAGGTTATTTTTTTGGATTTGTCAAAACGCGATTTGAATTTATTGGATAATCCGAAAATTTTTGGGGCTGACTTGGTCGGCATTAGTATCACGACTCCGCAGCTTGGCATGTCGGAAAAAATAATAAATATTTTAAAAGCGAAAAATCCGAAATTACCAATAGTTGTCGGTGGAATACATCCATCATTTTTTATGGGGCAATTTATCAAAGATTATAATGTTGATTATGTGGTTTATGGCGAGGGCGAAGTAACGATGCGCGAACTTTGCGACGCTGTCGACAACAATTTCAGTGGGATAGAAAATATCAGAGGTATGGTATTTAAGAAGAATGGAGAAATAATTACAAACCCTCCAAGGGAATTAATTCCCGACTTGAATTCATTGCCTTTTCCGGCAAGAGAATTGGTAAATTATAAAACTTATCTCAAACCCCCCGGCTTGATTAGGGGGTTATGGACAGAACGCAGCGCCAATATCACCACCAGCCGTGGATGTCCGGGACGATGCACCTACTGTGGGGTTAATTATATTTTCAATAAAACTTATCGCCGAAGAAGCGTTGACAATGTAATTTCCGAAATCGATTTTTTAATTAAAGAATATAATCTTGACGGCCTTTATTTTATGGACGACACTTTTTTAATGAACACCGAATGGATTGAAGAATTTTCCGAGAAATTTATTAAAAAAAAGTATAATATTATTTGGTCATGCTACGGCAGAGTGGACACCGTAAACGAGCGAATTTTAAAAGCTGTTAAAAAAGCTGGTTGCGTTCAGGTTGAATATGGAATTGAGACTGGGTCAAAAAAGGTTCTGGAAAGAATAAAGAAAAACACCGATGTGGAAAAAATAAAAAAGGCGATTAAAATGACAAAAGAAAACGGGCTCAGAGCGCTCGGTTCATTCATCTTCGGTTTCGCAGAAGACACGGAAGAAGATTTAAAAGATTCTATCAATTTAGCGAGAGAGATTAAGTTAAATTTTTCCACAGCTTTTTTCGCCACGCCTTACCCCGCTTCAGAAATTTATAAGCAAGCTGTTGAGGAAAACAGAATTATTGAAAAAGATTTGTCAAAATGGTACATGAGAACCAATAATATTTGGAAAGTTAATTTGGACAGCAAAATAATCGCGGATTATCGCAATAAATTTTTGAAAGAGGCGAGGTTTAATAATCTTATTTTTTTTCTGAAAAGCCCGAAACTGCTTTTTAATTTAATATTTTTTGCCATTAAAAATTTAGACGCGATTTACAAAGCGATTAAACAGTCGATGAGAGACCGTTCGTTTGATGATCTTGGCTATTATTTTTACACGTACTTGTCTGAAGATTTGGAAAATAGAAATAAAATTTAGATATTAATATATTTTAATATTTTGCTTAAAATAACTATGCCGTTATTGTTTAAAAAATGTCGTGATTTTATCGGCAAAAACCATGTTGCATTATCGCTTGCCTTGATTATTATTTTGGGAGCTTTTTTCCGTTTTCGGGGGCTATATTCGCAAGGAGGAATATACAATGGCGACGACGAATCCTTTTTGGGCGTTGCCAGAAGTTTTAAAAATTCTTTCGGCTTTTTATATGATTTTATTGTTAATGGATTTAATAAAGATGCTTTGCGGATTGAAGCGCAACAGTTTTTTTCCGGAAGCTTTAGGAGCTATACATCCGCCCGCCCCGGATATATTTTATTAATAACAATCCCAACTTTGATTTTTGGGGTTAAAGATTATATCCCGACTTTTTTAAACGCGTCTTTGTCATTAGCCAGCATTTATTTGGTTTATAAGATCGGAAAAGAGATGATCGGTAAAACCGTTGTCGGCCTTTTGTCGGCCTTGGTATTGTCCATATCTGGTTATTCTATATTTTTTTCCCGAACTGGTTCAGCACAAACCGCTTCCTCTTTTTTTCTGATACTGGGCATGTTATTTTATTTTTATTCGTTGCGCGTTGACGAGAATGCCGTTTCCGCAAAATTTTATCTTAAATTAGCAGCCATTACTTTTGGTTTTTTATTTACAACCCATTATAATGTCCATATTTTTCTGGCGATAATATTTTGTTTTGATATTGTTTATTTTTTCCGCAAAAAATTAATCAAAGAAAGATTAACAACCGTTTTTTGGTACTTTATACCTTTTATCGTTTTTTTTGAAATGATCTCCATTCTGGAAGTTTGGTTGTTCAATCACTGGCATTTTCAATCAAAATATTTCACTTATTTCGGAGAAATCATATATTCGATCAAGTCTGTCCCTTCTTTTTATGAGGCATATTCGAACAACGCCCCGATCTTAAAATATTTAATTTTTTTAAAAACTTTTGACAGTATAATTATTGTCTTCTTATTTTTACTTGCGCCTTTTTTGTTTTTTTATAAAAAATTATGGCGTAATCATAAATATTTTCTTTTATTTATTTTGACCTATTTGCCATTCGTGTTTTATAGTCTGATTAAATTAAAAACAGAATATAATTTTGTTGTTTTTTTGCCACTTATCGCGCTTTTGTCTGGTGTTGTAACATATGAGTTAATTGGTTATATTAAAAATGAATATTGGAAAAAAATAGCTTTGATTGCAACGGTGGTGTTGATTTTATTTTTCGGTTTGAAAACCGCTTATATTTTTAGCGGATTTAAAAATCCTTACAATCAAGCTGCGCAGTTTTTAAAAACTCAGGGCGAAATAAAATCTATGTGTGGCACCCGCAATGGTACGGAAAATGTAAAATTTTATTTGAATGATTATTCCATTAACAGTAAAATGTCCACGGAAGACTGTCCGATGGCCCAATATGTGATGCTTGACTGGGCATTGGCTTATTTCCCTGTGAATCGCAAGCAGTGGGAAGACTTTACCAAAAATAATAAACCGATCATGAGTTACGACCATCCTTATTTTACTTATCTCTGCGAGCATCTTTATTGGGAAATCGGAGACGGTAATTGTCGCGAGCTCAGTTCGCTGAGGATTTATAAAAATTATTGATTTTATGAAAAAGAATATTTTTTTGATTATTTTATCTATATTATTAATTAGCAGTACTGTTTTTTGGTGGAAATCTTTCGGCGATTTTGAAATTAATAATGATGCGGCTCAATACCACGAAGCAGCGGTGAGTCTACTTGCCGACCATAGTTATAGTTTGGACGGAGAATTGTCAATGATGAGAGAGCCCGGTTATTCTTATTTTATTTTTTTGGTTTATAAAATATTTGGAGTAAATCCGGTGGCTGTTAGATTAACTCAGGTTTTTTTATATTTTCTCGTCGTATTAATAACTTTTTATTTGGCAGGCAAATTTTTTAATAATTTCACGGCGAGATTATCTTCTTTAACGATGGCGATCTACCCGATATTTAATATTTACACCAGTAGATTATTGTCTGAAATATTGGCGTGCTTTTTATTAATGCTGTTTTTATTAATGTTCTATCAGGCCGATATTAAGCGTAAATATTATTTATACGCCATCTCGGGATTAATCTTAGGCTGTTTTGTCTTGACCAAATCAGCTTTTATATTAGTGGCACCAATTATTTTTTTATTTATAGTTTTTTACCCCGCAGAAAAAAGATTTTTTGAAAATTTTAAAATGGCGGCTGTTTTTATTTTATTTTTTTCTTTAATTGTTGCACCGTGGATGGGCAGAAATTATGTAAATTTCGGACAAATATCTTTAACCTCAAGGGCTGGAAATATGATTTATACTCGCGCTTTAAAGAATACTTACGACAAAGATACTGTAAAAAAATATGTGATATCTTCTTTAAGCGGAGAATATATTGTCCGCCGTTTTGTTGCCCCAAATTATGTTTTTGAGCATGATTATATCAGAAAGACCTTGCTGAGAGAATTCATAAACAAAAGAGTTGATGCTCCTGAGACGATGAATTATGATCAAATAGATACAGAAATGAAAAACGAGGGATTTAAACTTATAAAATCTCAGCCATTTAAATATTTAGCTTTTGGCTTGATAGAAATATCAAATCTCAACAGTCCCATGATTTATTATGAAAGGCATATAAGTATTTTTCATGACAATATTTATAGTCATACCACTCTAAAAATATTGATAATAATTTTGTTTAGATTGTCTTGGTATTTGTTTGTGTTCATGGTCGCTTATGCCATTTACAAAATATTCAGAGAAAAAAAGTTTTTAGTTTTTGTGCCGGTATTGTTTATATTGGAAATTAATTTTGTTCTATTTTTTATACAAGGCAACCCGCGTTTTTTAATGCCTATATTTCCGATATATATAGTATTGGCGGCGTATAGCTTGAATTTATTTCTAAATAATAATAAATTAAACAGAATCTATGAAAAAATTGTCCATAATAATTCCCGTGTATAATGAAAAAAATACGATAATTAAGCTGCTTGAGTTGGTGAATCAAATTAAGCTCGAGGAAATTGAAAAAGAAATTATAATTATTGACGACAAGTCCACAGATGGTACAACGGAAATTTTAAAATCTTTGCAGGAAAAGTATAAAATATTTTTTCAGGAAAAAAATCAGGGCAAAGGAGCGGCGGTCAGAAAGGGTTTTGATTTGGCGACCGGCGACATGCTGATTATTCAAGACGCTGACTTGGAATATGATCCTCAGGAATACGCAGAAATATTAAAACCGATTATTGAAAAAAAAGCGGACGTTGTTTACGGCTCAAGGATGATCAGCAATAAACCGCACAGGGTGTTATATTTTTGGCATTATTTAGGAAATAAATTTTTAACCACTTTTTCCAATATGCTGTCCAACTTGACTTTCACGGACATGGAAACTTGCTACAAAGCTTTTAATCGCAAAGCAATTGATTATTTAAAAGTGAGACTGACGGCCAATCGTTTTGGCATTGAACCGGAAATAACAGCGCTGATTGCGAGAGGCAAGTTCAGCATCTACGAAGTTGGCATTTCTTATTTTGGCCGGACATACAAAGAAGGCAAAAAAATAGGATGGAAGGACGGTTTTGCGGCCATCTATTATATAATAAAATTTAATCTATTCAGAAAATAAAATTCTAGTTATTTATGCTTGATGATAAAAAACAACTGGATTGCCTGTTGATTTCTCCTCCCGTATTTTATGGAGATAACGAGAATATTTGGAAGGGAATTAATTCAAATTTTCCTCCATTAGGCCTGGCTTCCATTGCCGGTTACGTAAGAGATGAGGGATATTCGGTGACAATAGAGGATTGCAATATAGCAGCTCCGTCAGTCCAGTCATTTGAAATTTTTTTCAAAAAAAATTACGTAGAAAAATACTCCAAAATAAAAGTAATCGGATTAACCGCTGTAACATGTACCGTCAAGAAGGCCTACAAGATTGCCGAAATGTGTAAGAATTTTTTTCCTGATTCATTATTAGTATTCGGGGGAGTGCACGCAACTTTTGTAACCGATGAAGTAATCAGTAATAAATATGTTGATATTGTTGTGTCTGGAGAAGGTGAGATTACCATGGCGGAAATATTATCCGGAAAAAATTTGAAAGATATTAACGGAATTATTTTTAAAATTAAAGATGGCGAAGAAATAAAAATTATATCAAACGAACCTCGGCAAAGAATACTCAAGCTTGATTCTCTGCCGATGCCAGCTTACGATTTACTGCCGGTATTAAAATATCGGCCAGCCAAGGGATCTTACAAAAAATTGCCGGCCATGAGCATGATGACTTCCCGAGGCTGTCCAGGACGATGCACCTTTTGCAGCAAGACGTTGGGCAATGTACTTGTTTTTAAATCGGCTGAAAAAATATTTGCAGAAATTAAATTTTTGGTTGATAATTATGGGATTAAGCAAATTTTATTTTATGATGATACGTTCACGGTATTCAAAGATAATGTTCTTAAATTATGTGATTTGATTATTAATAGTAAGATGAATTTATATTGGACATGTTTTGCCAGGGTGGATTATGTTGACTTTGGAATGTTAAAGAAGATGAAAGAAGCCGGCTGTCATCAAATTATGTACGGCGTTGAAAATATTGATGAAACTGTCTTGAGAAATATTAACAAGAAGATAAATTTAAATCAGGTTATTAATGCGGTTGATCAAACAAAAAAAGCAAAGATTGAATGCCGATTATCGTTTATGGTTGGTAATCCAGGAGACAATATAGAGATAATAAAAAAGAATATTAAATTTATTAACAAAATCAATCCAGATTATTTGGTAATTAATATCACCACGCCGTTCCCGGGGACAGAGATGTTTAAATGGGCGGATAAAGAGGGCTTGATTTTGACCCATAATTGGGACGACTATACTTTGGCTAAGCCGATTATGAATCTGCAAGATTTTTCAGCCGAAGAAATAAAAGGTTTCTATAAGCTGATGTATAAAAGTTTTTATTTTCGCCAGAGTTATATTATCAAAAAAATATTCAATATACGATCCGTGGACGACGTGAAAATGCTTTGGAGCGGATTTACGGCCCTGCTTCCGTTTGCTATCGGCAAAAATAAAATTGTTAAATAATAATTATTGATGTATAATAAAAAAATTAAATATGAAATGTTTTTTAGAGCCACTACTTTATAAATTGCGTTTTAGAGAGATTTCCGGCCATGTTCCCAAAAACGGAAAAATTTGCGATATATGCTGCGGAGCGAAGGGCAGTTTTCTTTTTGAGGCGCGAAATTTAATCAGCGAAGGTGTCGGTTTGGACAAGGAAGTTGAGCCAAGACAAGAAGAAAATATTATTTTCAAGAAAGTCAGCATAGATAAAGAAATAAAAGAAGATTCAAATTATTTTGATTGCGTCGTATTGCTCGCGGCCATAGAGCATCTTTCGTATCCGCAAGAAATTATTCAAGAGTGCTATCGTATTCTGCGGCCAGGTGGAAAGATTTTAATTACCACCCCTTCTCCGAAAGGAAAGTGGCTTTTGGAATTTTTAGCTTTTAAAATAGGAGTGGTTTCCCCCAAAGAGATTAGCGACCATAAACAATATTTTAGTAAAGAGTCGTTGTCGGAGATATGCGAGCAGGCAGGATTTAAAAAAGAGAATATTGTTATCAAAAAATTTGAGTTTGGTTATAATATTTTTTTATGCGCTAAAAAAGAATAATAATTTAAAAATATGAAAAATGATTTTTCCAGTAAAAACAGCAAAATTTTTGGACAGCAAAAAATTTTAAATCATCCGGAAAAAATAAAAATTTGGCTGGACAATAAAGATGAAACCTTAATAACGGTGGAAATTGACATGACCAATAATTGCAATTCAAAATGTCCGGCTTGCATTGGAGCGAGAACAAATAATCAGAGTATTACTTATGATGAAGCAAAAAATTATATTGATCAAATTATTAAATTTGGCGCCAAGGGTTTAATTTTCACCGGCGGTGGCGAACCGACTTTAAATCCGGATATTTATAAAACCGTGAAATACGCTTTTGATAAAGGTCTGGACATTGGACTTATTACTAATGGCATGATTATGACTGATGAAACAATGAATGCGATTATAAAATACTGCACATGGTGTCGAATCAGTCTTGACGCTGAAAATCCGGAAGTTTTTAAATCAATCCACGGATTAGATAAAAACATGTATTTTAAAGTATTGGATAATATAAAAAAATTAACTGATTATAGAAAGAAACAGAAAAGCGAAGTTACAATTGGCGTCGGCTATTTGACCGGGAAAGAAACTGCCAAAGGCATTGTTCCTTTCGCCAAGCTGGCCAGCACATTGGGCGTGGATTATGCCCAATTTCGGCCTTTTCATAATAATTTTACAGACATCACTAAAGAATATTTGGAAGCGAAGAAATATGACAATGATAATTTTCATTCAGTAGCTTCAATACAAAAATATAATCGATTTAAAGATGAAATTAAGAGGCCTTATGATGTTTGTCATGGAGTTAATTTTTGCACGGTAATATGCGCGGACGGAACTATCCAGACTTGCTGTCACACGAGAGGCAAATCAAAATATATATTGGGAAATTTAAAGAATAATTCTTTCAAAGAAATTTGGAGCAAAAGAAAAGAAGTTTTTTCCAAAATTGATTTTTCCGATTGCGGACCGGTACTTTGCAGAGCCGACGAATTTAATAGATTGTTATTTGAAATAGCTCAAAAGAAACAGCATATTAATTTTTTGTAAATTTTATTTATGAAAATTTGTTATTTTGGAAATTATTTGCCTGATTATATTCGCAACAGAGTTATTATAAAAGGCTTGAAGGAAAATAAAGTTGATTTAATAGAATGTCACACAAAGGAAATCGGTTTGAAAAAGTACTTTGATTTGTTAAAAATGCATAAAGACATTTCCGGAAAATATGATTTAATGATAATAGGGTCCCATGACGCATCCAGACTGTTAGTTGCCTTGGCTAAATTTTTAACTAAAAAACCTATAGTTTGGGATGCCCATTATTCAATTTATGATTCGTGGGTGTATGACAGAAAACTAATTTCTCCAAAAAGTTTTAAAGCGAAATATTATTGGTTTTTGGATTGGCTTGGCTGCACATCGGCAGATAAAATTTTATTGGATACTGATGAACATATACAATATTTTGTTGATACGTTTAAAATAAAAAAAGAAAAATTCATTAGAGTTTTGGTCGGGGCGGATGATAAAATGTTTTTTCCCAAAGCGGGCAATAATACGGGCGGGAAATTTATCATTGAATTCCACGGCAAATACATTCCCTTGCAGGGCATAGAATATATTATTGAAGCCGCGAAGATATTGGAAAAAGATAATGATATAATATTTAATATCATCGGCAAGGGGCAGACTTACGCGAAAATTATGGAATTGAGCAGGGATTTGGACGTCAGAAATATTAATTTTATTGATCGCGTACCTTACGAAGAAATTCCCGACTATATTAGTCAGGCTAGCGTCTGTTTTGGCATTTTCGGCAATACAAAAAAAACTTTAAGAGTTATTCCAAACAAAATATACGAAAGCATGGCCATGGCCAAGGCCATTATTACAGCCGACACCCCCGCTATTAAAGAATTGTTTGTTAATCGGGAAAATATATTGTTTTGCAAAGTAGCTGATGGAAAAAGCTTGGCGGAAAAAATTCTTGAATTAAAAAATAATCAAGAGCTTCGGGATAAAATCGCCAAAGGCGCTTATAAATTATTTAAAGAAAGATGTACTCCGCGTTTGCTCGCTGCTGAATTATTAGTAGAAATTAAAAAACATGGAAAATAATTATTATCAAAATAAAAAAGGTTATAAGATTAATAAGTTCCGAAGAAATGCTATTTTAAAATTATTGGGTAAACGAAATTTGGTTTTGGATGTTGGTTGCGGAGAAGGTTTTTTGGGGGAAGAAATAAAAAAGAAGACAAGTGCTGTTGTTTATGGAATTGATGTCGCGGAATCAGTCGTTGATTTGGCAAAAAATAAATTAGATGAAGTGTTTTGTTCTGATATTGAAAAAAATATTGATAGCTGGCCAGAAAATATAAAAACAAAAAAATTTGATATTATCATAGTTTCGGAAGTTCTGGAACATTTATTCTATCCTGAAAAATTGTTGGATGATTTGAGAAAAGTTCTTAAAAAAGATGGGGAAATTATAATAACAGTGCCGAACATCTTGTTTTGGAAAAATAGAATTAAAATATTGTTTGGTATTTTTGATTATAAAGAAAGCGGATTAATGGACAGAGGACATATTCATTTTTTTACTTGGCAGAGTTTGAAGAAAATGTTGGGACAGGGCAATTTTACGATTGTGGAAATCAAAAATCATGTGCCGACAAGATATACAAAATTTTTTGGTTGTTGTTTTCCCGGGATGTTCGCCTATCAATTCATTATTAAAGTGAAATTAAATGAAGATTAATTTTTTCTTACCACATTTGAAAGTCGCCGGTGGAGTCCGAGTAATTTTGTCATATGCGGATTGGTTGGCAAAAAATAATCATCAAGTGACCGTGGTCGTTCAAAGTAAAAGTAGAACCAGATATTTTTTTAATTTTTTAAACATCAAGCCCAGTTGGTTTAAAAATTTTAACGCAAAAATTATCCGAATTCCCGATTGGTCGCCGAAAAATATTCCCAATGCCGATATCTCGGTTATTGATTCATGGGGATTGGTGGCAAAAAATTATCAATTGCCAAAAGAAAAAGGTGCAAAATTTCATTTTATACAGCACGACGAAAGATTGTATCACGGCCAGAGAAACGAAGTAGATAAAATATATAGATTGCCTATTAAAAAAATTGTTGTCTCCTCTTGGATTAAAGAAATTTTTAAAAATGATTATAAACAAGATGCCGAACTTTTATTGAATAGTTTTGATCGTTCATTATTTTATCCTGCGGAAATAAAAAAAGACGCAAAGCAGGTCAGAATATTAATGTTGCATCATAATCACAAATGGAAGGGAACGGAAGAATGGGCAGAAATAGTCGGTGAGTTGAAAAAGAAATATAAAAATATAAAATTAATTATGTTCGGCGTCAGGCAGAAAGAAATAAGCAATGTCTGTGACGAATATTATTATAATTTGCCACAACATAAATTGGCTGAACTCTATTCCAGCGCAGATATTTATCTTTGCCCGTCCTGGGATGAAGGATCGGGACTCCCGTCGATGGAAGCAATGGCTTGTCGATGCGCGCTTGTTACTTATAATAATGGCGGTTCACGTGATTACGCTTTTGACGGTCAGACAGCCATGGTAGCAGAAAGAAGAAACAAAGAAGACTTGAAAAATAAACTGGAATTATTGATTAAAGACGAGGAGTTAAGAAAAAAAATCAGCACGAACGGATTTAATTATATTCAGAATATGCCGACGTGGAAGGAACAAGCGGAAAAATTGGAAAATATTTTTAAAGAAAAATTATAACAATATGCCCAAAGTTTCAGTCATTATTCCAACTTATAACCGTCCGGATTTGTTGCCGAAAGCGGTTCAATCGGTTTTAAATCAAACTTATCAAGATTTTGAGATTATTGTCGTTGACGACGGGCAAGAAAAAAGTGCGGAAAATATTATTAGACAATTCAGCAATAAGAGAATAAGATATATTAAGCATAAAGAACGGCGCGGAGGATCAGCGGCGCGCAATACCGGCATTAAAAATTCGCAAGGAAAGTACATCGCTTTTTTGGATGATGATGACGAATGGGTGGCGGAAAAATTGGAAATCCAGACGAAACAATTCGAAAAAACTTCGGACGATGTGGGTTTTTGTTTTTCGGCGGTAAAAAATATTTATGGCGATAAAGAGCAAATAAGTTTTGTGCCCGAAGGGGTCGGTGATTATTTTGAAATGGCCTTAAAAAAAATGAAAGGTTTTTTGACAGTTACTCTGATAATAAAAAGGAATGTTTTTGGGAAAGTCGGTCTTTTCGATGAAAAGTTTCCCAGCCACCAAGAGCCGGATTTAATGATTAGAGTTAGCAAAAATTTTAAAGGGCTTGGCATCAACAAACCATTAGTTTCAATTAATATGTCAGATGATCATGAGCGCATCGGCAGCAGTTTGGCGCGCCGGATTTCCGGCAGAAAAATGATTTTGGAAAAATATTTTGATGATTTTAGGAAAAGGCCCCAAATTCTGGCGCAACATTATTTTTGGCTCGGTCTTATGTTGCGCGATAATCAAGAATATGGCGAAGCGCGAAATTATTTTAAAAAATCATGGAAGCTGAAATTTTCTTGGCGAGTATTTTTGCATTATCTATTTAATTGTTTTCGAGCTTAATATTTATGTTAAAAAAAATTTTAAGAGCGTTGAACTTGATTAAAGAAAGCAAATTTGATTTGTTGTTTTATAAAATTTTAACAAAATTTGGTTTCAAAAATATTTTACCGCCCCTACCAAAATGGTTAATTATTGAACCCATCTCTTTATGCAATCTGCGCTGCTCAACTTGTCCAACGGGGCTTGGTAAAACAAAAAGATTAAAGCCGTCCATGACGTTTGATGAGTTTAAAAAAATTATTGATGAAGTGAGAGGATATGTCGGCAAAGTTGTTTTGTTCAATTATGGAGAACCGTTTTTGAATAAAGAATTATTAAAAATGATTAAATATGCCGTTGAAGCGGATATCCGCGTAAAAGTAAGCACAAATGGTCATTTTTTTAATGATGAAAAATTTTGCGAAGAAGTCGTAAAAAGCGGCTTGCAACATTTGATTATCGCCTTAGATGGAACTGATCAGGAGACAGTTGAAAAAACAAGACCGGGAGCAAACTTTAGCAGTATAGTTCAAGGTTTCCAAAACATCAGAGACGCCAAGAGAAAATTGAATTCCCGTTTGCCAAAACTTGAATTACAATTTATAATTATGAGACATAACGAAAGTCAAAAAGAAAAAATGAAAGAGTTTGCCAAGGAGTGGGGGGTAGATGTGTACACGGAAAAAGCGGTTGGTTTGTATAATAATGACCCCGAATTTAACAAAGTCGCGGAAGAATTACTGCCGAACAATTTGTCTTCAAGCAGATATTATAAAAATTCCGCCGGCAATTATGAGCTTAAGGGCAATATGTCCAACCATTGCAATATAGTTATGGGGGCCACGGTTATAAATTCAGATGGAAACGTTGTGCCTTGTTGTTACGATGAAGATTGTGAACATGTTATGGGCAACGTATTTGCGACAAGCTTGAAATCAATTTGGCAAGGTAAAAAATATAATAATTTCAGAGATGCTATTAAAAAAAACAGAAAAGCTATTTCAATATGTAATACTTGTTCCGAGGGGAGATATGAGGGGGTGGTGAATAAACAAAAATTGGACTAAGTCAGTATTTATTCAATTTGCCTTAATTATTCTATTGTAAAATATTATTATATAGGCAAGAATAATTTATAGATTTATGGGGAGAATTAAACTATTGTGTTCAACGCGATTTTTAGTTCGGCGTTGTATCACTCATTTTATACAGCACGAAACTGCCAACTTGGAATTTGATTGCGCGGTTGATATCGGTGTGGGCAAGGCGCCTTATAAAAAGTTTATTAAAGCAAAAGAGTATATAGGGATTGACGTTGAGGACAGGGAAGGAATTAAAAACGTGATTATAACCGACATTAATAACGGAATTCCTCTTGATAATAATTATGCCGATTTTGTTTTGATAACTGAAGTGCTTGAGCACATAAAAGAACCGCAAAAGGTTTTATCGGAGATTTATAGAATATCAAAACCTGGAGGGAAGATAATTATGACAGTTCCTTATGCTTGGCCCATCCATGAAGCGCCAAACGATTATTTTCGTTATACAGAATTTGCATTAAGGTATTTGTTGGAAAATTGTGGATTTGATAAAATAAAAATAACGCCAAGCAATAATTTTTTTTACACCGTTTGTGCGTTGATTAATTTTAATTTGCGTGGAAAAATATTTGTTCCTTTGGTTTTTGTACTGAATGCCCTGGGATTATCAACGCGGAATTTTGGCGGAAATAGTTTTCCATTAACCTATCTGGTTAGCGCCAGACACCCCAAAAATGATTAAAGAAGATTACAATCAAGAATTTGTGAACTCGGTTTGGGAAAAAGTTTGGCAAGAATCAAATTCATCCCCTAAAAATATTTTTAAAAATCATTTATTTTTTGAGGCATGGAAAGTGATTGAAAAATATATTCCCAGCGATTCTAAAATTATTTTAGAAGCAGGCGGGGGTGGGGGTAGATTTGGTTTGAAAATTGCCGAAGAGTTAAATAACAGCCAAATAATAATTATTGATATTGTTGATTCCGCCTTGGATTTAATTAAGAGAACGGCGGATAAAATGCGTTTGAATAATGTTTCTATTCTCAAAGACGATGTATTAAAATTGTCTTTTCCGGATAATTATTTTGACGTAATCATTTCCGATGCGGTTATTCAACACGTGTCTGATGATGCGCGAGCGGTAAAAGAGATGGCGCGGGTTTTGAAACCCGGAGGTATTCTAATCGTTTCTGTCGTAAATTTTTGGAATTTTCATATGCTCTATAAAAAATGGTTGAATTTAATCGGACGTCAATATGAGTATAAAAGCGAAAGATCTTACAGAAAGAGCGATTTAAGAAAATTATTTGAAAAGCAGCAAATAAAAATTATCGCGGAAGATGGTTTTTATCCCGCCTATGGAATTTTGAGATTAAAAAAATATAATAAAATATTTAAATTTATAGGAAGAATTTGTAATCGGATAGTAAAATTTTTAGATAAAATAACCAATAGATTCTTTTCTAAAAATTTTGGCTTTGAAATAGTTATAATCGGTAAAAAATCATTTTAAGATATTAAATAATATCAAATAAATAAAATTATTTTATGACCAAAATAAACCATGACGTTTTTCCGGGAAAACTTAATTATTGCCAGATTACGGGATCAAAAAATCTTTTTGAAGCCATAGATTTGGGGCATCAGCCGCCGTGCGACGCTTTACTTACCGAAGAAACCATCAAACAGCCGGAAGTGTCTTATCCTTTGCGATTAATGATAGCGCCAGGATCCGGACTGGGCCAGTTGGATTATGTGGTCGAGGGAAAGGTAATCTATCCACTAGAATATCCGTATCGCGCCGGAATTTCTAAACCGTTGAAAGATTATTTATTAAATTTTTCCCTTGATATACAGAATCAATTTAAAATAGCGCGCGGATCTTTGTGCGTTGATATCGGCTGCAATGACGGCACTTTGCTTTCAGGATTCAAAAAACTTGGAATGCGCGTTGCCGGAGTCGAGCCGACCAATATGGCGAAATACGCGTGGAAAGAAAATAAAATCAAAGTGATTCAGGAATTTTTTACTGAGAATGTCGCAAAAAAAATTGTCCGCGAAAACGGAAAGGCCAAGGTGATAACCATGACCAATGTTTTCGCGCATATGGCTCCCTTGGGGGACGTCATGCGAGGAATCGGCCACTTGATGGACAGGGATGGAATTTTTGTGACCGAAAGCCAATATTTGTTGGATGTTCTTTTGGGTAACCAATTTGACCAAGCTTATCACGAACATATCAGAATTTATAGCGTTAAATCGCTAGTTGCTTTGTTTCCGTATTATGGTATGGAAGTTTTTGACGCGAAAAGAGTCGGCGCTCGCGAAGGCAGTATTAGGGTTTATGTCGGATGGAAGGGCGCGTACCACGTTAACAAACGAGTAAAAAATCTTCTTGCGTTGGAAGAAAAAAATGGATTATTTAAGCCCGCTACTTGGGCCGAGTGGCGAGAAAATATTTTTGAAGAAAGAAAAAAATTCATGGAATTTTTATACAAAGCCAAAC
The DNA here is from genome assembly GCA_043820875.1 of bacterium. Classification (GTDB taxonomy): domain Bacteria; phylum Patescibacteriota; class Patescibacteriia; order Patescibacteriales; family UBA12075; genus JBDRDI01. The sequence continues at coordinate 73,078 of JBDRDI010000021.1, read as the reverse complement.
GGCAAGGCAAGAAAGTCGTTGCCGATTCTTGTCCTGGTCGCGGCGCCGTGCTGGTTAATTATTATGGCATTGATCATAATTTGATTCCATATATTTCCCAGTTGCCCGGCTCGGAAAAAGTTGGAAAATATTTGCCGGGAACGCATATTCCGATTGTGGATAATAAAATCATACTTAAAGATAAACCGGATTACATTGTTATACTTGCGTGGCATTACGCTGATTTTATTATGAAAAATTGGCGAGCCAAGGGAATTAAATCAAAATTTATTTTACCTTTGCCGAAATTTAAAATAATTTCATGATTCAATTTTTAAATTTTAAAAACATCAACGCTCCGCATCGTGACGAGATTATTAATGCGATTGCCGAAGTTATTGACTCCGGCCATTATATATTGGGAGAAAAAACCAAAGAATTTGAAAAAGAATTTTCCAAATATTGCGGGGTCAAAGAAACAATTGGTACGGGAAATTGTTTGGACGCCCTTACTCTGATTATCCGCGCGTATATGGAGATGGGAGTTTTCCGAGAATGTGACGAAGTTCTTGTGCCAGCAAACACATATATCGCCACGATTCTCGCTATTACCAGAAATAATTTACAACCGGTTTTGGTTGAGCCGAATATTAATACTTATAATATTGATGAAAATTTACTGGAAGAAAAAATAAATGACAAGACAAGAGCGATATTGACTGTTCATCTTTACGGCCAGATTGCTTATTCAAAAGAGATGCGCGAAATCGCGGATAAACATAATCTAAAAATTATTGAGGATTGCGCCCAAGCCGCTGGAGCGGAATATGAAAATAAAAAAGCTGGGAATTTGGGCGATGCGGCCGGATTTAGTTTTTATCCTTCAAAAAATTTGGGCTGCCTCGGAGACGGAGGCGCGGTAACGACAAGCGACGAGAAGCTGGCCGAAGTAATACGAGCTTTGCGCAATTACGGCAGTGAAAAAAAATATTATAATCAATACAAGGGCGTGAACAGTCGTTTGGATGAATTACAGGCGGCTGTTTTATCGGTAAAACTGAAATATCTTGACGAAGAAAACAAGAGGCGTCTTGAAATAGCAAAAATATATTTAGAAAAAATCAATAATAAAAAATTAATTTTACCAAAAGTGGAAAACAGCGCTTCGCATGTTTGGCATATTTTTGCCGTGCGAACGAAAGAGAGAGATGAATTTAAGAAATATTTATTAGACAATGAAATAGAAACAGTTATTCATTATCCGGTACCCCCGCATAAACAGCAAGCATTTACGGAATGTAGCGGACAAAGTTTTCCGATTACCGAAGAAATTCACAATACTATCATTAGTTTGCCTATTCATCCTGTTATGACAGAAACAGAAATATCAAAAGTGATTGAGGCATGTAATAAATATTAATTATGCAGACGGATAAAAAGAAAATAAAAATAGCATTCATTGTTGGTCAATTTCCAGCCATATCGGAAACTTTTATTATTAATCAGGTGGCGGATTTGATGGACAGTGGAGTTGAGGTGGAAATTTTTTCTTTGAGAAGGGGAGATGAGAAGAATATTTCTCAGCGTTTTTTTGATTATAAAATGGAAGAGAGCACAAATTATTTGAATATGCCGGAAAATTTTTTGGAACGTTTTTTAAAAGCAATCCCAAAAATTATAAAAATTTTTTTAAGTCGCCCGCTTTCTCTTTTCAAAGCTTTGAATTTTATAAAATATGGCCGAGATGCTTTTTCTTTGAAATTGATTTTTTGGTGCGAACAGTTTTTGGGAAAGAAATTTGATTTGGTTCATTGTCATTTTGGCCCCATTGCTAATAAATTTTTAATTATCAAAGATATTCTCGGGTTGCAAGAAAAATTCGTCACCACTTTTTATGGATATGACGTTTCGCGCGCTACGAAAATGAAGAGAGGAAATTATTATGATAGACTAAAAAAAGAATGCCCAATGTATTTTGTCATGTCGGAAAATATGAAAGAGCGCGTTGTGGCGCAAGGATTTGACGCGGAAAAAATAAAAGTTTTGCCGATCAGCATCGACGTATCCTCATATCCATTTAAAGAAAGAAATTATCAAGAAGGGGAGCAAGTAGATATGGTCTCAGTCGGCAGATTTGTGGAAAAAAAAGGGTTGGACGATTTGTTGCGCGCGCTGGCGATCGTTAAAAAGAAAACCAATAAACCGTTCAAATGCGTGATTATCGGCGACGGGTATATGAAGAAGGAATTGCTCGCTTTGACGGATAAGCTGGATATTAATAACGAAGTTGATTATAAGGGTTATATAAAGATAGAAGAGGTAATAAATATTTTTTTGGAATCACATCTTTATTTGCAGCCCTCCAAGACTGCCAAAGATGGTGATATGGAATAATATGACTACATCAGTGATTCAAGCTCTTGCAACCGGATTGCCGGTCATCGCCACAAAACATAGTGGTTTTCCTGATCAAATAGAAGACGGCCGGAACGGTTTTTTGGTGGAAGAAGGCGATTATGATGCCTTGGCCGAGAAGATATTGTTTTATATGGATCACACGGAATTGTGGGGGAATTTTGGCGTTTATGGAAGAAAATTGATGGAAGAAAAATATGATTGTAAAAAATTAATTGAGAAGCAAATTGATTATTATTATAAAATATTAAGTTAAAATCCAATTACACCTTCTTAAAAAAATATAAAGTCATTACTGAAGATACTAATGATGAAAATATGGAAGCGTAAATCGCGCCCCATATTCCGAAGAGCGGAATAAATATCAAGTAGCTAATTATTCTTACGGAATTTCCAAAGATGCTCAACGTATATAAAATTTTCTTTTTTACTTGGCCGATTATTGGGTAATGGGCGATACGCGCAGGAAATAACAGAATAGACAAAGCGAACACTTGCGCGTAAGGCACAGCTTCAACATAATTTGGAAAGAAAATTTTGAAAAGCCATGGGGCTAAAATAACGAAAGTTGTGATAGGTAAAACTAAAACAGCGCTCATTTTAAAAATTTTAATTGTGAGCGTTTTTTTTATTTCCTTAATATCTTGACTGATTATTTTTGGGAAAGCGATGGTTGCGATTGGTTTTAAAAGAGACTGCATTTGCGTGGTGGGCACGATAGCAAAAGAATAAACGGCCAATTGCGCAGCGCCGAGAAAATGAAACATGAGGATTTTATCTAAATTTGAAGCGACAAGATCCAGTACGTTGATTGCGCTTAAATGTTTTCCAAAGGAAATCGTTTCTTTGTCTTTTTGATTATTAAGTTTAAATTTTCTAAAAGTAATTTTATAAAATAAATATTGTCCGGCGAAGATGGAGAAATAGTATATTAAAATAACGACAATAAGATCTTTAAAGAAAAATAGGGTGGTAATCAGGGCTGTGGCGGAGATCAAGTTTTTACAACTTTCATAAACGGATGATTTTTTAAATTGTTTTTTGCCACTTAAATAAGTGCTACTAACCGAAAGAGCTCCTGTTATCGGAGCGAATAGCGCTACGATTAAAAAACTTATTCCAAGCGGAGAGTTGTGGTTTATAAAATAATAAAACGAAATTATCACACTGGCCGCTACTCCGAGCAGTCCCCATTTCAATTTTATTTTCATTGCGTCTCGGACCGAACCGTCATAGCCGAGCGTTACGGCGCGACTGAGCGCTGTATCAATTCCTGGCAAAGTGGCAATCGACAAAATGCCGGCGATTGACAAGACGTATTTAAAAATCCCATAGGTTTCTTTTGGTAAAAATCTGGCGTAAGCCACCGCCAAACAAAAAGCCGTAACTCCGCCAATGATTCTGTTGCCTGTCAGCCATGAGCTTTCTTTGGCAATATAAACCATGTCAGTCTTGGTCCATTTTTCACTCCAATGAAGAAGTCCACGAATTTTGTCTTTTATAGTTTTAAACATAAAATTATATGTTTTTTCTAAACCAATCGTAAGTATCTCTTATCCCTTCTTCAAGATTAATTTTTTGGCGCCAACCTAGTTTATTTATTTTTTCAACATTAAGAATTTTTCTTGGCGTGCCGTCCGGTTTGGTTTTGTCCCAGGAAATTTCTCCGTCATAACCAATAATATTTTTTATTAATTCAGCTATCTCTTTAATTGACAAATCTTTACCAGTGCCAATGTTGATAATGTCGGTAGAGTCATAATTGTTTATAAGAAAAATCAAAGCGTCGGCCAAATCATCCACGTGTAAAAACTCTCTTTTTGGTCGGCCGGTTCCCCAAACAAGAACGTTTGGAAGTTTTTTAATTTTTGCTTCGTGAAATTTTCTGATTAAAGCCGGTATAACATGAGAAGAATTTAAATCAAAATTATCATTCGGGCCATAAAGGTTTGTCGGCATAACTGAGATAAAATTGGTGCCGTATTGACGGTTGTAGCTTTGACACATTTTTATACCGGCAATTTTGGATATTGCGTAAGGTTCGTTTGTCGGTTCCAACGGTCCGGTTAAAAGATACTCTTCTTTAATCGGTTGAGGAGCTTCGCGCGGGTAAATACAGGAGGAGCCCAGAAATAATAATTTTTTAACACTATTTAAATAACTTTGATGGATGATATTATTTTGAATTTGCAAATTTTCGTAAATAAATTCTGCCGGATAAGTGCTATTAGCCAAAACGCCGCCAACTCTGGCCGCTGCCAAGATGACAAATTCCGGTTTTTCTTTTTCAAAGAAATCAGCTACGGTCGGCTGGTCTGTTAAATCCAATTCATTTCTGGATTTTAAAATTAGATTTTTATAACCCAAAGATTCCAGTTTTCTCATTACGGCCGAACCAACCAATCCCGTATGCCCGGCAATATAAATTTTAGAGTTTTTTTGCATTGTCATAATCTTCCTTGGCCATTATCTTGACCAATTTATCAAATTTAACTTTTGGTTCCCAGCCAAGTTCTTTTTTGGCCTTGGAATAATCTCCTAAAAGAACCGGAACTTCGGATGGCCGAAAATATTTTGGATCTATTTCAATTATGGTTTGAGATGATTTTTTGTCTATGCCTTTTTCTTCCACTCCTTGTCCCTGCCAAACTATTTCCATGTCCAAGGCTTGCGCCGCTTTATTCACAAATTCTTTAACATCGTGGGTTTCGCCGGTTGCCAGAATATAATCGTCAGGTTTTTCTTGCTGAAGCATTAGCCACATGCCGTAAACGAAATCTTCGGCATAGCCCCAATCACGTTTGGCATCCAGATTGCCTAAATATAATTTTTTATCCATACCCAATTTAATTCTGGCCAAACCGCGAGTAATTTTTCTGGTGACAAAAGTTTCTCCGCGTCGCGGACTTTCATGATTGAATAAAATGCCATTAGTGGCAAACAGATTATATGCTTCGCGATAATTTTTTGTTATCCAGTAAGCATAAACTTTGGCGCAAGCATAAGGGGATTGAGGACAGAATGGCGTTGCTTCGTTAATCGGAAGTTTGTCAACCAAGCCGAACATTTCGCTTGATGAAGCTTGATAAAATTTTGTTTTTATTTCAGTTTCCCTGATGGCGTCCAAGAGCCTAACAGTTCCCAGTCCGCTGATATCACCTGTATATTCCGGCAAGTCAAAGCTTACTCTCACGTGGCTTTGCGCGCCCAAATGATATATTTCATCCGGATCGATTTTTTCCAAAATTCGATTTAAATTGCTGCCATCCGATAAGTCGCCATAATGCAAGCGCAGACGTGCGTCGCTGACATGAGGATCGCGATAAAGATGATCAATCCTCTCAGTGTTAAAAGTACTGGCACGTCTGATGATGCCATGCACTTCATAGTCTTTTTTCAAAAGTAATTCGGCTAAATAAGAGCCGTCTTGACCGGTAATGCCGGTAATTAATGCTTTTTTCATAATTTATACACCCTCCCTTGAAACCACAGTGGCTATGGTTTTTAAAATAATTGTTGCGTCCAGAAATAAAGATCTATTTTTTATATAAAATAAATCGTATTGCAATTTTTTTAAAGTGTCTTCACGGGAAGGAGAATGGTATTCGCCAGAAACTTGGTCCCAGCCGGAAAGGCCTGGCTTGACTAGCATTCTTTCTCGGTAAAACGGAATTTGTTTTTCCAATTCCGCAATCAATTCCGGGCGTTCGGGGCGTGGACCAATAAAACTCATGTTTCCAAAAAATATATTTAGCGTTTGTGGTATCTCGTCAATTCTGGTTTTTCTCATTATTTTTCCGAACTTTGTTATTCGGCCGTCGCTTTTTGCAGTGGGAGTACGCGTATTATTTTCTTCTCGCATGGTTCGGAATTTTATCAGCTTGAATGGTCTATTATTTTTTCCGGCACGAATTTGAATAAAAAATACAGGGCCTTTACTTTCCAGTTTTATAATGGCTCCGATGATGGGCCAAAAAATCGCGGTGATAGTAATGATAAATAAAGAGAAGACAATATCATAAGCGCGTTTTAAAAAATCAAAAATTTTTTTGCTACCCTCATTTAAATTTTCCAAAAACCACATTTCGTTAATTGCCTCAATTGGCACTCGGCCGGTCACTTGTTCGTAGAAGCGGGGAAGGCTCATAAAATTTATTTTTAAAGGTAGGCAGGAAAAAAGATAAGAGCGTAGCTCCGAGCGTTCGCGAGGGTCACGCGCCAGTACGATGGTGGAAACTTTTTTTTCTTTGATTATTTCATTCAGCTTTGAAATGTCGTTTGTGGTTTCAATATTTTCTATTGTTTCATTACTTACAATCAGGGCTATTTTATATCCCAATTGAGGTTTTCCTTCCAGCGCTTTTAATATTTTTGCAACTTGTCCGTCATAACCGATAATAACGATATTGTCACGCGGAAAAAAGGAATACAAAATTCGGTTAAAAACGTGGCGCCAGACAATAAAAAATACTGAAAAAACGGCAAGATAAATTACCAGATTTGTTTTTGGCGCGATGCGGATGCTTGAGTTCGTGTAAAAATAAACCGCGGACAAAAGCCCGGCAATGGTTACGGCGCGGATAGTGTTTTGATAGAATTTTGAATTATTAATGGCGGAATTAAAATTGTATAAATCAGAAATATAAAATATTAATATCCAGAAGAAAAAAACGGTCGTGAACGGCAAAAGATGCGCGCCCCACATTAATGCCGATGGTTGTTCAAAATAGCGCAGTAATAAGGTAAGATACAATGAAAAATAGAGGATAGCAACATCCCCGAAAAGAAGAATAATTTTTTTATACTTGTCAGACATATATTTATTAAACTTTAACAGATTAAATGTTATTTTGTCAATTTTAATAATTTGCATATTAAAAGCGGCGATGTTATAATTAGGGCATGAAAACAGTCAATTTTAAATTTGATTGGCCTCTTGTGGGCAACGCGCATATTATTGAATTTTTGGAAAAAGGCATTTTGAATGATAAAGTAAACGGCGCCTATATTTTTAATGGGCCGAATGACCTTGGGAAAACAACACTTGCCAATTATTTTGCGGAATGTTTGTTGTATTATAAATGTCAGGAAGAAAAAAAAGCAACGAGCCTTGGTTTGCACGGAGATTTCCATTTGATTAAAAAAGAAGAAGACAAAAAAAATATCTCCATCAGCCAAATCAGAGAATTGATTAATAAGTTGAGCGTGAGTTCTTTTTCCGGAGGAGCGAAGATCGCCATAATTAAAGACGCGGAGAGCATGAACACGGAAGCTGCTAATGCTTTATTGAAAACTCTGGAAGAGCCGAGAAAAAACGTGGTGATAATTTTATTGTCCAACGATCAGGATTCACTTTTGCCCACGATTGTTTCCCGTTGCCAAGTTCTGAATTTTCGGCCGGTTAGACAGGAGATAATTTATGATTTTTTAATCAGCAAAGATGCCTCGCGCGCAGAAGCGAAGCGTTATTCCGAGATGTGTTTGGGCCGGCCGGCTCTGGCTTTGAAGTTCTTGGAAGATGAATCTTTTCGTGATGATTATGAAAAAATAATAAATACCTTTTTATCTTTTCCGCGAGTCGGATTGAACGAAAGATTTTCCATGATTGAAGATTTGGTCGGCAAAAAATCGGCCGGGCAAGCAACGGTTGATATTGCCGGAAAAGTTTTGGAGATATGGCTGGCCGCGGCGCGAGTGGCGTTTCTTTCCAAATTTAATTATAATTTATCGGAAAATAACGCGACAGAAAGTGCTTTCCGCAAAGCAAGCGCGCGCGATTTACTTTGTTTGATAAAAGAAATAGTCAAGGGCAAAGAATATCTGAATGCAAATGTCAATCCGAGATTGGCTTTGGAAAATATAGCAATTACTTTTTAAATTTATAAAAACATGAAAAACAAATTACCATTATTATTTTCTCTTGCGGTCGTTGCATTTTTGGTTTCCGGTTGTATAACAATAAATACTGGAAGCCAGGACACTTCGGCGATTGACGGCGGCGTTTTCAAATCAATCAACAAAGGAACCAATTGGGTGCATAAGTCATTGATTCCAACAGTGACCGGAAAGCCGGGAAATTTTGCCGGCGTTAATGTCTATTCTCTTGAGATGGATCCGAACGACTCGAGCGCGCTTTATTATGGAAGTATCGGCTCAGGACTATTATATTCTTATAATGGAGCGGAAGAGTGGAGGCAGTCATTGGGGCTTGGAAATTCCACTGTCAGAGCGATTGCGGTTGACCCGAAATCAAAATGCGCGATTTATGCCGGTGTTAACAACGTTATTTACAAAACAGTTGATTGCGGACGTTCATGGAATCCAATTTATACGGATAATGACAATACTGCCACCATGGAATCAATTATTATTGATCATTATAACAGTGCAATTATCTATGCAGGAGTTTCTCGGGCGAAAAAGGGTGATGTGTTAAAAAGTTTAAACGGAGGCGCCGGCTGGCAATCCATGGAGAGAGCGAAAAGTCCTGTTCTGAAATTAATATTAGATCCAAATGATAGCCGAGCGATTTACGCAATTACCAAGTTAAACGGCGTATTGCAATCAAAAGACGGTGGAAATGTTTGGGCTGATTTTGTTGGGTTGAGAAATGCCATTGATGAAAATAAACTCGGATATGATATTAAAAATTTGATTATTGATAAAGAAAAAACAGGCGTCATGTTTGCAGCCACTTATCAAGGAATATTAAAAACGGGAAACAACGGAGAGACTTGGGAAAAAATTGAAATACTTTTGCCTGAAGCGCAGGCTATGATTAACGCGCTGGCGATTAATCCGAAAAATAGTCAAGAAATTTATTATGTGACCAATACTGTTTTTTATAAATCGTTTGACGGTGGAAAAAGTTGGTCCACATCAAAATTGCCGACAACCAGAGCTGGTTGGAAGCTTTTGGTTGACCCGATAAATCCTAATGTGATATACTTAGCGCCAAGACAAATAACAAAATAGTCTAAAGTCGAAAGTATAAAGTCTAAAGTCTCTAGTTATCTAATAATATATATTTAAATTTATGAATCAGTATATAAAATCAAAACAAGGTGAGTTTGAGAAGGTGATTGAATTTTTTAAGAAAGAAATTTTAAATATCAGAACTGGACGCGCCAACCCCATGATCTTGGACGGCGTAATGGTTGATTCTTACGGAGTGCGAACGCCGATGAACAGCTTGGCCAGTATCAACGTGCCTGACGGCCAGAGTCTTGTTGTATCTCCTTGGGACAAAAATGTAATGAAAGACGTGGAAAAGGCAATTGTGGAGGCGAATTTGGGAGTGGGAGTTGTTAATGAGGGTGATAAAATTAGGATTACTGTACCGCGCATGACAGAGGAAAACAGAAAAGAGTTGGTAAAAAAAATAAATGAAAAAACAGAAGACGCACGCGTTTCAATCAGAAAAATAAGAGATGAAATTAAGCAAAGTATTGAGAAAGCAAAAGAAGAAAAAGAGGTTAATGAAGACGACAAATTTAGATTTCTTAAAGAGCTTGATGAAGAGACTCAAAAGCAAAACGAAAATTTGAAAGAAATTAGAGATAAAAAAGAAGAAGATATTATGACGATATAGTCACAATAGTCGAAAGTCTAAAGTCATCAGTCGTCGGTTTTTAGATTATAATAATTTTTATGTTTATTACTGTTATTACATTTATTATAGTTTTGTCAGTATTAGTTCTTGTTCATGAGCTTGGGCATTTTTGGGTTGCTCGGCGTTATGGATTGCGGCCACGAGAGTTTGGATTCGGATTCAAACCGCGTGCTCTTGGAATTTATAAAACAGCGGACGGGAAATGGAAAATTTCCCACGGCAGTCGTGAAGTTACCGATGCTGTTGATACCATCTATTCAATAAATTGGATTCCATTGGGCGGATTTGTTGATTTGGGTGAAGATGAAGAACCTGGAGAAAACTCTAACCACTTTGGAAATAAGCCAATCTGGCAAAGAGCGGCGATACTTTTGGCCGGGGTAACAATGAATATTGTTTTGGCCATGGTTATTTTTTCTTTTGGATTTATGGTTGGTCTACCTCAACAGCTTCCCGAAGATGGAATCAATGGCGCGATTATCAAAAATCATCAAGTTCAAGTTTTGGAAGTTTTACCGGATTCTCCGGCCAAGTCAGCCGGACTTAAAACCGGAGATATTATTTTAAGCGTTGACGGCGTGAAAATAAATTTTGCCTCTTCCTTAATGGAATATACCAACAAGCGCGTAGGTGATGACCTTACTTATATTATTAAAAGAGGTAGAGAGAAAATTGAAAAAAAAATTAAGCCGGAAATTATTAAAGACACAGGTATGGGCGGAGTAGGAATTGCCATCGCGGAAATAGGAACAGTAAGATATCCTATTCATTTGGCGATTTGGAATGGAATAAAAATCACTTGTTTTCTTACAGTGGCGATATTTATGGCATTTTGTGGATTGATTAAGGGATTGTTTGTCGGTCAGGGTCTTGGAGACAGTATCGGCGGGCCGGTCAGAATTGCGGAAGTGACCGCACAAGCCGCTCAAATGGGTTTTGCCTATTTATTAAATTTCACCGCGATTCTTTCCATTAATTTGGCCATCTTGAACGGCTTGCCATTCCCGGCATTGGACGGCGGTAGAATTTTATTTTTAATCATTGAAAAAATAAAAGGCCGTCCGGTGAAGCGCGAGCTGGAAGGGACAATCCATTATATCGGATTTGCATTACTCATGGTTTTCGTCGTTGCCGTGACCTATAATGACATCGCACGGCACGCCGGAGTACTGAAAATTATTTGGAGTAAAATATTTTAATTATTGATAATATAAACAATATGCAAATAAATATTAAAGCGACACAAATTGAATTGACAGATAGTATTCGAGATTATGTTCAAATAAAGATGGATATGTTGGATAAATTTTTAGGAAGCATTGATCCGTTGGGGTGCGACGTGGAAGTGGGAATGACGACAGCGCGTCACAATAAAGGTGAGATTTTTCGCGCCGAAGTCAATTTACAACTTGCTGGCAAGTTATTACGTGTGGAAAAAACAGAAAAAGAGTTGTATAAAGCAATTGATAAAGTAAAAGATCACTTGGCGCGCTCTATCGTGAGGTATAAAGAAAAGAAAATAGACATGAAAAGAAGAGCGTAATAATCGGAATAATAAGAAAATATGAAATCATCTCTTGAAAAAGAGGTGATTTTTTATTATTTTATTTTCCCTGATATTAAACAAAAAGTATAATTAAAAGAAAGTACTCTTGACAGAAAATTAAAAATATGCTATATTGATATATTGAATTTGTTTTTTAAAAATTATTGGAAAGAATAATGGAGAGGAGGCTAATTTTTTCTTTGTTAATGCGGAGTGATCTGCAATAAGCGAGATAAATTAGAGTTAAAAAAGCGGGCCGCTTGATGGGTCTATAATAAAATTTTAAACAACACTCGATCACTGCCCGTGATTTTCTCTTCATTATTCTCTCTGATAATGGTATCGGAGGGTTTTTTAGGTAGTACCTTGACAAGTAGTTTAATGTTTTCAAAAAAATTGTTAGAAGAAAGAAGGTAGGTAGAGATGACTACAAATAGTAACGCTGCTTTGCAAATCGAAACCAAGACCGAGCCGCCGACCGAGAAGAAGCACGATAGCTTCCGTAAGGACGTCGTTGAGGGTTACCTTCGCGACATCATGCTTCGGAAGGAGCGCGGAGGAGAGCTGAAGTGCTGCGTCGCCTGCGGGTGTGAAGAGAAGAAGCATCTTTGTTCCAAGTGCTTCCACGAGCTTTCTCGGAAAGAGCAGTCCGCAATCTCGCGCTACCTCCTGCCCGAAGACGCTCAGGAGATCAGGAAAATCATCTGTGGGTTCGTTCGTTCGGACGAATTCGCGGGACAGAACTTTTCCGAGATCGTCGGCGTGGTGTTCGCTGGCTACGAGAAGCAGGATCGCGGCTACCGCATCATCGGTCGCGACCGAGGAGTGGAATGGGTGGTCCAGAATGAGTTAGACGAGGAAGTCCAGAGAATGGAAAAGCGGGCGCGTACCTACGCTTACGAATACTTTCTCAAAAAGGCAAGGAAAGGCCGTGTGGATGTTTCCGCGTACAGAAAGCTGGATGAGAGAAGTCTCATCCCTATCGGGGAAATGAATATCCCCGCCGGCATCGTTTTGAACGCTGCTTATAAGGCGTTCAGGCAGGTAAGTGAGGAAAAAGCGGCCGAGGAAGAAGCGAGACGAAATGAGGATGCCGAGGCAAAGCTTCTCCTTCTCGCCCGCAACAAGAAGGTAGCGAAGGATTTTCGCACGCCTCTCGCCACCGTGGTCGTTGAGAAGAAGGACGATGACGCCAAAGGGAAGCCTCGTCAGAACCGCAAATAGAAAAAGGAAAAAAAGAAAAAGAAACAGTTGTAGTCTAAAGCAATTCACAGGCAGGGACAAGCGTCCCATAACCAGAAACAAAAAGTAATAAAGGGCCTATGAGCTGGCATTAACTGCACATTCTAATTGAGGGGGATCGTCTCACAAACGAACCCCTCTTTTTTTTGCGCAAAAAAATTTAAACTTGATTTTTTTGTGAATAAAAATTATAATAAATATGTTATTTATTAATTAAGTGGTACTGAAAAATACTGCTATTTTTGTTTATGAGTTTATTAACTAAAATATTGGGAGATCCAAACGAAAAAGTATTAAAGCAAATTAGGCCGATTATAAATAAAATCAATGAAATAGAGCCGAAATTCAAGAAAATAGATGATAAAGAATTTAAAAAAATAACGGCTCGGTTTCAAGATTTATTGAAAGATAAAGTGCAGGAAGAGTTAAATAAAAAAACAGATGAAATATTGCCGGAAGCTTTTGCGGCCGTTCGCGAAGCGGCTTGGCGCGTCATTGGCCAACGGCATTTTGATGTTCAACTTATCGGCGGAATTGTTCTGCATCGCGGACAAATCGCTGAAATGAAAACCGGAGAAGGAAAAACTTTGGTTGCCACCCTGCCTCTTTATTTGAACGCATTGGCCGGACGTAGTGTTCACCTTGTAACCGTTAATGATTATTTGTCGCGCGTCGGCGCGGGCTGGATGGCACCGGTCTATCATTTTTTAGGGCTTTCCACCGGCGTTATTGTGCATGACGCCGCGTATATTTATGATCCGGAATATTCGGATGATTCGCAATACGACCAACGCCTGCAACGTTTCAAAAAAATCAGTCGCCGGGAAGCTTATGAATGCGATATTTTATATGGCACAAATAATGAGTTTGGATTTGATTATTTGCGCGATAATATGGTGCCGAATTTGGAGCGTATGTCGCAAAGAGAACTTTATTACGCGATTGTGGATGAAGTTGACTCAATTTTGATTGACGAAGCGCGTACCCCGTTGATTATTTCCGCGCCGGCTGAAGAGTCCACGGATAAATATTATAAATTCGCGGAACTTGTTAGTCGGTTGGAAGAAAACGTGGATTATAATGTTGATGAAAAAATGAAAGCTGCCACTTTATCCGAGTCAGGAGTATCAAAAATGGAAAAAGCTTTAGGCGTGGAAAATATTTATACCAGCGGAGGTATTAGAGAAGTGCACCATATTGAGCAAGCCTTGAAAGCGCATGCTTTGTTCAAACTGGATCGGGATTATATTGTGCAGGAAGGCGAAGTGATTATTGTTGATGAATTTACAGGGCGTTTGATGCATGGACGACGCTATGGCGATGGCTTGCATCAGGCCATTGAAGCGAAGGAGGGTGTAAAAATTCAGAGGGAATCTGAAACTCTCGCGACTATTACTTTTCAAAATTATTTTAGAATGTATAAAAAACTTTCCGGTATGACCGGTACGGCCGTGACAGAAGCCGAAGAGTTTGCCAAAATTTATAGCTTGGAAACCATGACCATACCCACTCATCGACCAATGGTCAGAAAAAACATGAATGATTTGATTTACGCTTCAGAGGAAGGAAAATACAAGGCTGTTATTGCGGACGTGAAAAAAAGACATGAGAATGGACAACCGATTTTAATTGGCACAATTTCCATAGAAAAAAACGAATTGCTGGTTGGAATTATGGAGCGTGAAGGATTAAAGTCTCAACTTTTGAACGCAAAGAACCACGAGAAAGAAGCAAAAATCATCGCGGATGCCGGCAAGCTTGGAGCAATTACTATCGCAACCAATATGGCTGGTAGGGGTGTGGATATTATGCTTGGAGGAACAGAACCCGACTTTTCAAGTGAATCGGAAAATGGTGAAGAAAGTGAAGAGCATGCTGACTGGAAAAGAAGCAGGGAAAAAGTTTTAGCCGCAGGTGGTTTGCATGTGGTTGGTACAGAACGGCACGAAGCGCGACGCATTGACAACCAATTACGCGGACGCGCCGGAAGGCAAGGCGACCCTGGTTCTTCACAATTTTATATTTCCATGGAAGACGATTTAATGCGCGTCTTTGGTGGCGACAGAATGAAGTCAATCATGTCCAGCTTGAAAGTTCCGGAAGATATGCCGATTGAAAATAAAATGATTTCCAAATCAATTGAATCCGCCCAGACCAAAGTTGAAGGAAATAATTTTGATATTAGAAAACATTTAGTGGAATATGATGACGTGATTAACAAGCATCGCGAAGCAATTTATAAACAAAGAAGAGATATATTGGAGATCGCGGAAAAAGCGCCGGATAAACAAAAACTCTCGGAAATTATTTTTGAAAAAGTGCGACAGGAAATTGAGCAAGTGGTTTGCTTTCATACGGCTTCCGATTACATGAAAGATTGGAATTTGGAAGAAATTTACGAAGTGGTTTCAACGATCTTTCCGGTGGAGAAGAAATTGAAAAGCGACTTGAGCGAGTTTGCCAAAAACGAAACTCATAAATTGGACAAAGCCGCAGCGCGGACGAAAATCATTGAGCATCTGGAAGGATTGGCAAAAGAAATTTATGAAAAAATAAAAATAAGCGCCAAGCAAGCAGGTGTTCCTTGGCATGAAGTTGAGAAAGCTGTTTTGATCCGCTCTATTGATAATTTATGGATTGAGCACTTGGAAGCGATGGCTAGCTTGCGACAGGGTATTGGCCTGCGAGGCTACGGCCAGCGCGACCCTCTGGTGGAATATAAAAGGGAAGGATACCGATTGTATGGTGAACTGAATAGCTTGATTCAAAAGAAAATTGTTTATAGTATATATAAAGTCGGCATGATGGACGACCATGCAGAAAAAGGTTTTTCCGAACCGAGCCTTGCGGATCGCGCCAAAGAATTCAGCGCTCCGCTCAAAACTGCCGGAAAAAACACTTCTTCTTTTTCCGGATACAAGACAGGGGGAAAAAACGGAAACGGAACTGTGGACATGATAAGCAAAGAAAAATTAAAAGACGAAAGTGGAAACAAAATCGGCCGTAACGATCCTTGTCCATGCGGGAGCGGGAAGAAGTATAAGAAGTGCTGCTGGAAATAAAATTTAATAAAGTAAATTTATGCGGAAAAAATTAAGTAAAAATATAAAGACCGTTTTGGAAATATTGCGGGATGAGACAAGCGGCAATGTTAAAGCGGCTTTAAAAAAACTTGCAGATGATTACTCAATGACATGGATGTATAGAACGAAAAAAGGGAAGATATTTCCGAGAACAAGAAAGAATCTGCGGAAAAAGTTAGAGGAAGTATACTTGATTAAAAATCGTGAGTACGACATAAAGCACGTAGCTGAAGGAGACGGCGTGGTTATGATTGAAATGATTGAGAGCTATCCCGATCCGAAGACGAAAAAAGTATATAGAACCCCGTTGGTGATTATTTTAGAAATGCAAAATGGGAAAATAAAAAAAGGAAGGCACTATTGCGATCCCGACCTGTCTTATCTTTATTTAACCAAAGAACAAGTTAAACAAGCTTATAAATAACGAGACGGTCAAGAAATATAAAAAATGTTGTAGGAAATAATTTTTTAAAATAAAAATATGAAAATCGTTATCCTCGGTTCTCATGGGACCGGTAAAACAACAATAGCGCAGGAGTTGCACAAATATTTGCGAGAGAAATATACAACTCGGGTGGGCGGTGTTTTGGTGGACGGAATAAATAATCCAGATAAGACTGTTTTGGCAAAAACAATCAGCGGTCAGCATCTTCGTTGGAAATATCTGCCGGATGGGCCGATTGAGGCATTGCAAAAAGGATTTCCAGTGAACGATATAACTTCCGTTGAATCGGAATGGTGGATTATTGCAAAACAAATTGAACTTGAACTTTTAACGCCTCAACCGTGGGTGGCGGATAAATGTTTGATTGATATTCTGGCTTACGCTCATTTCTTATTTCAACACGAGCCAGAGTTTTTGCGCGTGGCCGGAGAAATGATTAAAAAAAATATTAATTATGATTTGGTAATATATTTGCCAACCGGTGAATTTCCGATTGAAGACAACGGCATGCGTTCCACTGATCCAAAATTTCAAAAAGACATAGATGATGTTATTCTCGATCTCTTGATGGAATTAAATATTCCATATTATCGTATCTCAGGCGATAAAAAAACAAGGTCAAGAGAAGTGAGAAATATACTTGACAAAACCATAAATTTAATATAATATAAAATATTCTAATAGTTATTACTGTACTTTAAAACAACCAAAGGGAGGTTGAGAAGTGAAATACGACAATATTATCGTCTCGCATGCAGAAGATGTTGATGGTATAATCTCCGCGGCCCTTCTTCTTCGAAAGATTGGAAAAGAAGAATGTGCTAAAACAAAAATAATATTAATCGCGCACAGCGAAGAAGAAAAGATGTTTGATCTTTTGGTAAGCCTTAAGGGCAGGAATATTTTTGTTGCTGATTTATCTGCGAAGACCGAATTTATCAGGCGGGTTTATTCTTCCTCGCCTTGCTATGTGATGTGGATTGACCACCATCAAGATACGATAGATAATCAAATAACTCTTGACGAATTTCACTATAATTACGCTGTGGGTAAAGGTGTCTGTGCCGCCATGCTTATTCATAGATCAAATACACTTAGCGATGACAGCTATGCAGAAAAGTTGGCTGACATCGCTCAGTGCAGTGATTATCCGGAGGAGGGAGATCGCCTTTGCGAAATTTCCGGCGCAAGCAATTCATGTTTTGAAGAGGGGAAGAAACTGCAGAATGCCATATCGTTTTTAAACAGCTATCCGGGTATGAAATCAGCCCTGGAGCAGATTGTTCGCGAATTGGCCAGAGAAGAATTGTTCGGTTCAATTTTTTATTCTCGGCTAGTTGAAAGCTATAAGGAAAGTATCCAAAAGGAATCTGATTCTCTCCTGCGCAACGTCAGAAGGTTTTCTTTCTCTGACCTTAGTTTTCTTGTCAGCTATGCGAGCTCGTTGTTTCACAGCAAAGAAACCGTGGAAGGATTTATAAGAGACGTGGGAGAATGCGCGGACGGATATATAATCGCTTTTGGTCCGCCAACTAATAACGTGTTATTTTTCAAGCATCCGGATAGCAAGATAGACAGCGTTTCTTTTTGCAAGCACATGGGTGGAGGAGGAAGAGATGGCAAGGGAGGATTCGGCGTAAAGAATATGGGTGGAAAAGTAAACGCCGCGTCTTTTCCGCAATTTGTAGAAAAGTTAGCGTCGGAGTTAAGGCGTTTCTATAGCGAGTAAGTCGCGCAATTTTCAAAAGAATCTCAAAACAAAACCGCAAACAAAGGAGGAATTTGCGGTTTTTTTAATTAAAACATCTTTTTCCATTTTGTCAATATTGCGCCTTTTTTTGTTTTGGTTTAATATAATTATATTAGCCGTGAGCTATTTTTATTTTTAATTTATTTATGCCCAATATCATAGAAAAAATATTTCAACCAAGCCAGCGCGGGCGTGTCTGGAGATCTTTTGTTTTTATAATTATTTTGGTTGTTGCCGGACTTCTTATTGATGTTGGAGAAAAATATAATACGGCAGCGGATTATATCAGCGATAGAATAAATTTTACGCTTCCACACACAAAAGAGATTCCATTTCGTTTGGGACTTGATTTGTTGGGTGGCAGTCACATGGTGTATCAAGCCGATATGGCGAATATAGACTCTGCAGACAGATCAAGCGCGTTGGAGGGCGTGAGAGACGTTATAGAGCGCCGAGTAAACGCGTACGGAGTCAGCGAACCGATTGTGCAAACCAGCACTTCTGGAGGAGATTATCGAATCGTGGTGGAATTGGCCGGAATAAAAGATGTTAATGAAGCAATCAGAATGATTGGTGAAACTCCTCTTTTGGAATTTAAAGAACAAGCTGAAAACGAGCGCGAGCTTACTGCCGAGGAAGCGGAACAAATGGAAGAATATAATAATGAAAAAAAGAAAAAAGCAGAAGAAGTTTTGGGCAAATTGCTTTCCGGCGGGGATTTCGCTTCTTTGGCCAGAGATTACGGCGATGACGAAAAAACCAAAGAAATCGGTGGTGACCTTGGTTGGATTACGGCTCAAGACAGTTTTCAAATGACGACAAGCGTGAAAAATTTAAAAGTGGGAGACATAACTGATATAGAAGAAAGAACCAATGGTTACCAAATATTAAAATTGACTGATAAAAGAAAAAAAACTAATCCTTTTGATGAAACAAAAGTTGAAAAAGAAGTAAAAGCAAGCCATATATTGGTTTGTTATCAAGACGCTGAAGGATGTCAGGACGCAATCAGCAAAGAAGAGGCGTACGCAAAAATAAAAGAAATAAAAAATCAGGCTACTCCGAAAAATTTTGCGAGTTTAGCGGAAAAATATTCCACGGATATGGGAAGTGCGTCAAATGGCGGAGAGCTGGGATGGTTTGCGCAAGAAATGATGGTTGAACCTTTTTCCGATACGGTTTTTGATAATCAAACAAAGGGAACCATTTCTTATGTTGTGGAAACAAAATTCGGTTATCATATTATTTATAAAGAAGATGAAAGAGATATTGATGAATATCGCTTGAGTCATATGTTTTTTGCCACAATAAGCGAGAGCGACATATTGGGAGACCAAAGAGAATGGAAATTAACCGAGCTTACCGGAAAAAATTTGGAAGGTTCCGAGGTCCAATTCAATCCGAACGACAGTTCGCCGGAAGTTGTTTTAAAGTTTGACAAAGAAGGCGCGGATTTGTTTGAGAATATCACAGAGCGTAATGTTGGTAAGGTGGTCGGTATATTTTTGGATGGAAACGCAATCAGCATGCCGACAGTAAATGAAAAAATTAGCGGCGGGGAGGCGGTAATATCCGGAAAGTTTAATGTTAATGAAGCCAAGGAATTGAAAAAATATCTTAATGCCGGAGCATTGCCTGTGCCAATTTATTTATTAAGTCAACAAACAGTCGGCGCGAGTTTGGGGAAAGCGTCGCTTCTGGCCAGTTTGCGCGCCGGTGCGATCGGTATAATGTTTGTGGCGCTGTTTATGGTTTTGCTCTATCGGTTGCCTGGTATTGTATCTGTTTTTTCTCTGACTATTTACGGAGTTTTAGTTTTGGCTATATTCAAAATTTGGCCGGTAACGCTTACTTTGTCGGGAGTGGCCGGATTTATTTTATCAATAGGTATGGCCGTGGACGCGAATGTTTTGATATTTGAAAGATTGAAAGAAGAATTAAAAGACGGAATGCCGTTGAATGAAGCTTTGGAAAATTCTTTTTCTCGCGCTTGGCCGTCTATTCGCGATGGTAATATTTCCACTTTGCTGACTTGCGTTATTTTATATATGTTTTCAACCAGCATAGTAAAAGGATTTGCCGTCACTTTGTTTCTGGGCGTTTCCATTTCCATGTTTTCAGCAATAATAATCACAAAAATATTATTAAAGGTTGTTATTGGGAAATGGCTTGAAAAAAGAATGTGGCTTTTTTCTATTAAGAAATAATTAGTAAAAAATAATTAATAAGTATGTTTGATATAATTCAAAAAAGAAAAATCTGGTTGTCGTTTTCCGGTTTTCTTGTCGCTGT
Organism: bacterium; assembly: GCA_043820875.1. Lineage (GTDB taxonomy): Bacteria > Patescibacteriota > Patescibacteriia > Patescibacteriales > UBA12075 > JBDRDI01. The sequence goes on along the minus strand of JBDRDI010000021.1, from coordinate 52,714 downwards.
TTCCGTTTTGGCTATTTTAGTTTGGGGATTAAAACTTGGTATTGATTTTACCGGAGGTAGTTTATTGGAAGTAAAATTTAATACGGATAGACCGGCTAATAGCGATATTGAAGAAGCTGTCCGTGATTTGGACTTGGGTAGCTTGATAGTACAGTCAGTGGGAGAAGACGGCGTGATTTTGCGTTTTCAAAATACAAGCCAAGAAAAACACCAAAAAACTTTAGAAAAATTGGAAGAATTGGTTCAAAAAAATAATACAGAAAATTTGGAGGATGAATCAGCAACCGCGACAGGAACTGAAAGTGTTGATATTGACTTGGATATTGTGGCAGGGAGCGGAACAACAACCGCGGTAATAATACAGACTGATTTCGAAAATAAACTTGTTGAAGAACTGAGATATGATTCGGTTGGCGGGACGATAGGCCAAGAATTAAAAACAAAATCATTAAACGCGATTATTGTAGTTTTGATTTTTATTATGTTGTTCATCGCTTGGTCATTCAGAAAAGTTTCCAAGCCGGTGGCTTCTTGGAAATACGGTTTGGCGGCTATTATCGCCTTGGTCCACGATGTTACGATAACAATCGGTATTTTTGCTGTACTTGGAAGATTTTTAAATATAGAAATCAACACTCCTTTTGTAGCCGCGATTTTGACTGTTCTAGGATATTCGGTTATGGATACAATCGTTGTGTTTGACCGTATTAGAGAGAATTTGCCAAAAAGCGATGACAGTTTTGAAGAGACAGTCAACACTAGTGTTAACCAAATAATTAGGCGATCAATCAATACTTCTATGACCACGTTGATTTGCTTGCTTTCTATTTTTATTTTTGGAGGAGAGTCAATTAGAAGTTTTGTACTGGCACTGATAATCGGCGTCTTTTTTGGAGCATATTCATCAATTTTTTTGGCCAGTCCGATTCTGGCGGTTTGCAACAAATTGAGCAGAATATAGATTATTTTCCGTTAATGCATGAAGAGGGAAAAATATTTTTCCCTCTTTTATATTTTATGTATTTTGACAAACTCTCATATTTTAATGTAATATAATAATATAAATAAATAAAAAAATAGCACGTATGCGGCAATCTCAAAATTTCACAAAAACAATCAAGCAGATTCCGAAAGACGAAGTTAGTTTAAACGCAAAACTTTTGATTCAGGGCGGATTTGTGGATAAAGTAATGGCTGGCGTTTATACATTGTTGCCACTTGGATTTAAGGTGTACAAAAAAGTTGAACAGATTATCAGGGAAGAAATGAACGCGGTTGGCGGACAAGAATTATTTTTACCCAGTTTACATCCCAAAGAAAATTGGGAAAAAACCGGACGATGGACAGGCATGGATGATCTTTTTCAGTTGAAAGTTGATGATAAAGAATTTGCAATCGGACCGACTCATGAAGAAATAATCACTCCTTTGGCCAAAAGATTTATTTCTTCCTATAAAGATTTGCCGAAATATGTTTATCAGTTTCAAAATAAATTCAGAAACGAGAAGCGCGCCAAGTCAGGATTAATGCGTGGTCGTGAATTTGTGATGAAAGATTTTTATTCTTTTCATGCCAGTCAGGAAGATTTGGATAGTTATTATGAAAAAATTATTACCGCTTATAAAAATATTTTTAATCGTTGCGGTATTGGTGATATTACATATTTAACATATGCCTCCGGCGGAAGCTTCGCAAAATATTCGCACGAATTTCAAACCCTGACTAAGGCAGGTGAAGATTTGATTTATATTTGCGACAAATGCCAAATAGCAATCAATAAAGAAATTATAAAAGACCAAGAAAATAAATGCCCAGAATGTGGGAGTAATAAATTGCGTGAGGAAAAAGCCGTAGAAGTCGGAAATATTTTCAAATTGGGCGCAAAATTTTCAGAACCGTTTGATCTGAAATATTTGGATAAAAACGGCGAGAAGAAAAATGTGATTATGGGTTGTTTCGGCATTGGCTTGCAAAGATTAATAGGGACAATCGTAGAGATAAATAATGATGAAAGGGGAGTTGTTTGGCCGGAAAATGTCGCGCCGTTTAAGATAAATTTAATTTCTATTAAACAGAATGACGAAGCGGAAAAAATGTATCAAGAGTTGTTAAATAACGGTGTAGAAGTTTTATACGACGACCGTGACGATATTTCAGCTGGACAAAAATTCGCTGATGCCGATTTAATTGGATGCCCGTGGAGAGTGGTGGTAAGCGAAAAAACAATAAAAGAAAACGCCGTAGAAATAAAAAAGCGAAACAGCAATGAATGTGAATTAATTAAATTCAAAGATATAGTCAAAAAAATCAAATAAATATCAGTCGACTTCGTAGTTATGTTTAATAAATTTTTGGGAAAATTTAGTAAAGACCTCGGCATTGATCTTGGAACAAAAAATACCTTGGTTTATACCAGCGACAAAGGCATAGTTATTAATGAGCCTTCGGTGGTGGCAGTGAATATGCGAACCGAAGAAATTTTAGCCGTGGGCGAAGAGGCGAGAAAAATGGTTGGAAAAACCCCTGGTCACATTCAAGCTATCAGGCCATTGGTTGACGGTGTTATTTCCGATTTTGAAGTGACGGAAAAAATGCTTAAATATTTTATTGATAAAGTTCACAGTGAAAGCTTTACTTTGATTCCGCGTCCGCGCGTGGTGATTGGGATACCTCTGGACATTACAGAAGTTGAAAAAAAAGCCGTGGAAGACGCGGCAAAGTCAGCAGGCGCACGCCAGGTTTATTTAATTGAAGAATCAATGGCCGCCGCTATCGGCGCCCGTTTGCCGGTAAGTGATCCTACTGCCACAATGATTGTGGATATTGGCGGAGGAACCACGGAAATTTCTGTCATATCTTTGGGCGGAGTCGTAACTTGGAAATCTTTGCGTCTTGCCGGAAATGAGTTGGACAATAATATTATCCAATATGTCAGGGAAGAATTTAATATATTAATCGGAGAACAGGTCTCTGAAAATATCAAAATGAAAATTGGTTCCGCCGCGCCATTGAAAGAGCCGATAGAAATGGAAGTAAAGGGTCGGGATTTGATAAATGGACTTCCAAGAGCCGTGGCAATTTCTGACAGTCAAATCAGAGAAGCGATAAGTAAGACTACAAAACAAATAATTGAAAATATTAAAACCACTTTGGAAATTACTCCGCCCGAATTGGTCTCGGATATTTATGAACATGGCATAGTGTTGTCCGGTGGAGGAGCATTGATTCGCGGGTTGGACAAAGAAATTGCTCAGGCCACAAAAATACCAGTACACGTCGCTGACGATCCTTTAACTTGTGTGGTAAGAGGCACGGGTATTTTGTTGAGTGACGCGGAACTTCTGGAAAGAGTTTTGTCACCCCGCGCTGAAGAACTTTAGACTCCGTTCCTATGTTTAAAAAAGTTGGCAAACAGAAAACATTTATTTTGATAGCAGTTATTGGGCTGCTCATTTTTTTATACCAGCTTGGCGCTTTGACTTCCGTTGAAAAAATGGCGGCCAATGTTTTGAATCCGATATTCTCCGGATTTTATTCCATGGGCTCAAATATCGGAGCGACTTTCGGTCAAAAAACAAGTGAAGAAAATTTAAAAGAAAAATTAAAAGAGTTTGAAGTTCAAGTTGCCGACTTAACGGAAGAGAATGTCAGATTAAAAATTTTGGAAGATGAAAACAAAATTTTGCGTGAACACCTGAATTTTTTATCACAAAGCCAATATCAATATGTCATGAGTAATGTCATCTCCAGAGGAGACGGAATCGATTTGTCGGGTCGGACAGAAACAATAATAATTGACAAGGGGTCAGATGATGGTTTGTATGAGGGGCTGGGAGTCGTATCTGGTCGAGGAGTTATCGTTGGAAAAATTATGGAAGTGAAAGGTAAAATTTCCAAAGTTTATTTGACGAGCAATAGCGGATGTAAATTGGCGGCTGCGATTTTCGGTTCGGAAAAAACAAACGGTATTACCGAAGGAGATCTTGGTTTGACTATAAAAATGGGGTTTATTCCTCAAAGCGCTGAAATAAATCCGAGCGACATTGTTGTTACTTCCGGATTGGAAAGTTTTGTTCCGCGCGGTTTGATTATTGGAAAAATATCCGCGGTAAATAAAGAAAATAATGAAATGTGGCAAGATGCTGTAATTGAGCCGATGTCTGAGTTTGAAGATATGGTTGTTGTGTCGGTTATTCTTCCGGCAGGTGAAAGATAGTTTATAATTTTATGTACGGAAAAATATTTTTAAACATAATTTTTTTAATAACCTTGACGGCCTTACAGCTTTCATTTTTGAATAGCCTGCCTCGGCCATTCGGCAATTTCAGCCTAGTTATTATTGTTTTAATTTTTATGCTCGGCCTGAGAGACGATTGGCTGGCAATATGGTGGGCCGCTGGCGTTGGCGTGCTTTTTGATTTTTTTTCATTTTATCCCTTCGGCATATATATAGTTTCTTTTTCTGCCATGATTCTTTTGACAAAATTTTTGCTTGTTAATTTTATCACCAACAGGTCGTTATATTCTTTTTTAACATTATGTCTTTTTGCCGGCTTTATTTATAAATTTTTTGTTTATTTGTTGATTTTTTTGTTATTTTTTCTTGAAAAAAAAGATTTCCCGTTTATTATGGATAAAAGTTTTTTCTTTTCCGAATTTATTTTTTTGGCCATAAATTCAGTAGGAGTGGCTATAATTTTTTATTTGTTAAGCAAAGCGGTAAAAAAGTTAAGGCCGGCTTTCTTCAGATAGACTCACAATTTGACGCAAAACATTTTTAAAAATAAAAAACATGATATTTTCCAGCTTTAAAAAACAAGGAAAGTCATCCAGTGATCCGTTTGTTATTCAGAGCGGAAAATTTAAAGATGGCAAGGTTCCGTCGTATAAGAAAGAGTGGCAGGAGAATGTTTTTATTCCGGAAAGCGGCGGGAAAGAAACTATTGGAAAAAATTTTAATTTTTCAAAGTTGTTTTTTATCAACTTTTTTATTTTTATTTTTATTTTTATTTTATTGAGTCGAGCGGCTTGGTTACAATTTTTTCGTGGAGAATATTATGGAACTTTGGCCGAGGGCAATCGCGTTCGGATAGAAAGAATTGACGCCAAAAGAGGAATAATATATGACAGCGAGCACCGCCCGGTGGTTCGCAATGAAGCCAATTTTTTACTTTATTTTGTTCCGGCTGATTTGCCGGAAGGTGAAGAGCGGAATAAAATCATAAATAAAGTGTGTCAAATTATCGGAGGCGATATTACAGTACCGTTAATAGAGGAAAAACTTTCCAAAATTGATATGTATTCCTTGAAAGCATACAGTCCTTTATTTATTGATGATAATATTGAATATGAAAAAGCCATGAAATTGTATTTGGAATCGGCAAATTGGCCCGGAGTTATTCTTTCAAATAAAAGCAGGCGTGAATATCTTTATACCAGTCTGCCGTTTAACAATGAATACTCCGTTTCTTTGTCGCACATTCTTGGGTATACCGGTAAAATTAACGAAGATGAACTTCAAAAATTCGGAGATGAATATTTGCCCATAGATTATATAGGCAAAATCGGCATTGAATATTTTTGGGAAAATAAATTAAATGGCAAGGGCGGTGAAAAACAAATTGAAGTTGACGCCCTGGGTAAAGAAAAAAATATTGTCAGTGAAACAAAAGCTCAAGATGGGAATAATTTGGTATTATCTTTGAATCTTGATTTACAAACGAAGTTGGAAAAAATACTTTTAGAGAATTTAAAAAAAATAAAACTCACCAAGGCCTCGGCTGTTGTTTTGGATACGAACAACGGTGAAGTGCTGGCGATTGTAGGTTTGCCGGCGTATGATAATAATCTTTTTGCCAGAGGAATTACATCTGGTGAATATGCCGTGTTAACAAGCAATCCTGACAAGCCGTTATATAATCGCGTCATCAGCGGTAATTTTCCATCTGGGTCGGTTATTAAGCCCGTAATTGCGGTTGCAGCTTTGCAAGAAGGAATAATCACAGAGCATACCAGTTTTTTAAGCACGGGGGGTTTGCGGATTGGCCAATGGTTTTTTCCGGACTGGCGCGCCGGTGGACACGGCGTGACCGATGTTCGAAGCGCAATCGCCAATTCAGTAAACACTTTTTTTTATTATGTCGGTGGCGGATACGAAGATTTCAAAGGATTGGGCGTGGAAAGAATAACACAATATTGTGAGCTGTTTGGACTTGGAGCTCAAACGGGGATAGACTTGGCAGGGGAATCAAGCGGATTTTTACCAAGTAAGGGATGGAAAGAGGAAGCCAAAAACGAAAGTTGGTATATCGGCGATACTTATCATTTAGCTATCGGCCAAGGAGACTTGCTTGTCACACCTTTGCAAGTTGCGCTTTACACTTCTGTTTTTGCAAACGGGGGGACTTTGTACCGTCCGCATTTGGTCAAAGAAATTTTGTCCGGTAATGACGCGGTTGTGGAAAAAATATCAGTTGAGCCAATCAGGTCCGGATTCATTAGCGATTATAATATGTCAATCGTCCGACAGGGAATGCGTCAAACCGTGACAGTGGGTAGCGCCCGTAGTTTATTATCCGTTCCGGTATCCGTGGCCGGTAAAACAGGCACAGCGCAATGGTCAACAACCAAGGCCACTCATGCTTGGTTTACAGGCTTCGCGCCATATGACAATCCAGAAATTGTTATTACCATTTTGATTGAGGAAGGGGGAGAAGGGAGCGCTAACGCCGTGCCAGTGGCCAGAGAATTTTTGACTTGGTATTTTGGGGAATATAAGAAAGCGGTTGACGATTAACACTCTATTGATTGTGTGATTGTTTTATTGTATATTTATGTTAGTTAATTTATTAAAATAAATTTTTGTAAAATATGACTTACTCTCCTAAAAAATTTCATATCAGATACAGAGCTGTTTTAAAAAGTTCAGATAATAATATTGTAAAAGTTTGGGTAGCCCAACCTTTAAATTCTATAACGCAAAAAGTAGAATCTTTTTCAATTTTGCCAGCACCATCGAAATATTATAAAGACGATAAAGGAAATAAAATTTTGTATTTTGAATTCAAAAACGAAAAAAATATTAACATAGAAATGAATATTAAGGCGACTATTTGGAAAAATAAAATTGATTTGAAAAAAGAAAATTTTTTATCACCAATGTATTTTGCCAAATCGTTTCAACAATATATTAAAAATGAAAAATTTTTAGAGCAGACTCCTGCGCTGAAAAAGTTAACTAGAAAAATAATTAACGACGATAATCCTATTTTAGACAATGTTCAATCCGTTTTTAATTTTATTGTAAAAAATTTCAGATATTGTTATCCCGTTAAGCAAAGAGGTGTGAAGCATTTAGATTTGACTGAGCCCGAGGGCGATTGCGGAGAATACTCAAGTTTATTTGTGGCGATGTGCAGAATTTTAAAGATACCTGCTAGGAACAATACCGGTTTTGTTATTTTTCCAAAACAAAAAAAGATTGCCGAGCACGGCTGGGCAAGCGCGTATTTTAATTCTTTTGGCTGGCTGGATTTTGACACGCAATATGCGTCTTTGGAAAATGGAAAAAAGCGAGAAAAATATTTTGCTCAAAGGAGAGATTACAGGATAGTTTTTATAAATGGATTTAATATTTTTTTAAAACCAGTTATACCCAAAAATTTTCAAATTAACTATTGGAATAAACTTGGTTTACCCTTGACTAATAATTCGGTTCAGACTTTGCAACCGATCGTGTTTGCTTCTTTGAAAAATATTAAGTTTGAAAACAATATTGAGTTGATATAGAAAAGCCCTGCCCAAATTGTTAGATTTGGACAGGGCGGATAATCGGTATTAACCCTTCTTAACCCTGGACGAGGATGAAGTGCATCCTTTGTGGATGGCTGCTATGATCAGCAACTTTGTATTGCCTTTCATCCTAGCGCGAGGCGGAATGTAGTTTTTCCTTTTCATGAATTTCACCTCCTTTCCCTGAAACAAAGGTTGTTGTTATTCGACAGTTCTCCGGCGATGGCCCCAAGAGATCACCTCCTTCCAATAGGGCTAGCCCCGGACAACGAGCGCAAAATGACAAAGTCGGGCAACTGGAGCATATCGGAAGATTCCCGATAGTTAAATTACGAAGATGTTTAATTTGTGGGGAGTTGTTCCAAATTCCCGAAAAGTTTTTTTCCCTCAAATCGCCGACTTTATAAAGAAGCTGATTGCAAGGTAAAACTTCGCCCGAAGGCGTAATTGCACAACTGTTAAACCCGCTATAACAAGGGGCAGCGCTTGTTAAATCAGAAAATCCAAAATAAAATTGATGATCTTGAAATGGTTTACGTCCCGCATAAAGAGAGGATAAATCTTTATCTTCTAAAAACAATTTTAGCTGCTCATCGTTCAATCGGAAAGAAAAAGTATCTTGTTCCCCGCTATTACGAGCGGTGATAACATGACTCGGCGACATTAAACAACCTAAAGATTTGGCAAGATCTTTCAAGAGATAGCGTTCATGAAAGTTTATTTGCATTAGCGGAAAAGCAATTTCTACTTTTATTCCCGCCTTGGTTAAAAAATTTATACCTTGCAAGGTCTTTTTAAACGAACCAGATAAACGAGTAATTGAGTCGTGTGTCTCAGGGGTTGCTCCGTAAAGACTTACTTGAACGCGTCTTACGGAACGTAGTGCGAGCATGTTTGCCTTGTCCTCGGTAACTAGAGTGCCGTTGCTAAGAATATCAACAACAAAATGTAATTTGTCGGCGTACTCCACAATTTCCATAGCGTCGTCGCGAGTAAAAAATTCCCCGCCGGTAAAAGAGACAAACAAGCAACCTTCGGCCGCGATTTCGTCAAGAATTCTCTTAACTTCGTTGAACGAAAGAGAATGTTTATTACGATCCATATAGCAATGAACACATTTTTCGTTGCAAGAATAAGTCGTTTCAAAAGTTATGGCGAAAGGAATAAATTTTTCAATAGCTTTCATTTCGATGGCTAATAAAACATTTTCTCCGCCATCGTCGTTTTGGTCTTTTGATTTTAATTCCAGCTTGTTATCTGGATAATTAATAAAATCAAGAGAAACAGCTTCTTGAAGAAAAACGGTGATATCTCGTTTTGCCATTTTTTTGTCAATAGAATATTCATCGGCAAAAAGCCTTACTAAATCATCAAGATTGGTCGCGCCTTCGTATATTTTTTTCCACAAAAAAGAAGCTGTCTCATTCCAAATGGCAATTTCTTGATTTGCACAATTAAATGTAACTATTTCGGAATCAATATATCTCCAGCCGACTCTTAGATTAATCGAATATTGTTTATTCATTTTCAATATTTCCTTTTATGTTTTATTGTTAATGAACGATTTTTATTTTATTTTTTAAAATCTTACACTTCCATATCTGTTTTGTCAAGAATGGCCGGTATTTATAGAGTTGAAATAAAAAGTTTTAATCGGAGAAGGGGGAGGGGAACATTAACGCCGTGCCAGTGGCCAGAGAATTTTTGACTTGGTATTTTGGGGAATACAAGAAAGCGGTTGAGAATTAACATTTGACAGAAAATTATTTTATATATATGATAATTAATCAGTACAAGCAGTTCTTTTAAAGTTATAATGAAAATGACTAAATAGTATAGCAAAACCAAGAAAAGAGGAGCAATATGCCAAGAGCCGTTTCGGAGTCCAGAGCTAGAGAAATTGATCCGTTATTTTTATTTCTTGCCGAAGTGGAAATTTCTCCAAATATGTCGTCGTTCGCAGATGATGTATATTTTGTAGAGGACGGGGCAGAAGTAAAGATTTCTTGTTTGGAAGATGGTTTTTTGTCGCAGTTTCCCGATAATGACAATCGATCAAGAATGATGCTTTCATACGGAGAATTGTGGGAGCCATCTAAAGACGGTTTGATTATTGCTAAACTCGGCGGAGAGAAAAAAGTAAGAACCACCCTTCCTGAATTGTGGGGCGTTTTGAAAAAACAGCCCAACTTGGAAGAAGGCGCGCTTTCTCTCTGGAGCGCAAATATATTTTATATTCTCAACAACAAAGGGATTCTTTGTCCGGTGATCGTTGATCAAAAATACGGCGGTTGGCGTATAAGCGTTCGTTCTGTTAAAGATTCATACGAATGGTATGAGGACAGTCGAGTGTTCTGCTCTGCGGAAGGAGGATGGTGATGTCATTGCTGAGTGAACTTTCGGAATATAAGCAGGGAAAGAAACTTGATGACCTGGCCAAGGAAATCGTTTTTGCTGTTTTTTATGAGCTATATTCCGGCGACCACATTTTTTTTCGAGAATGGAGTGTCGTCGTTAAGGAAGAAAAGGAACGTGCCCTTGCCGATAGCATTAAAGCGGTAAGGAGCTGTTTGCGCTGACAACTCCGCAGTTTCATTATTTTCTCCCGCCAAGTCGCAAGACCTCTGGCGGGATTTTTTAATAAAAATATTATTATTCAGCACTCTTGACGAGAGAGTGCTAATGGTGGTAATATAAAATTATGAAAATCAGCGAACGAAAACTATTAATATTAAATACCATTATCAAAGAGCATATTTTAACCGGTTCGCCGGTTGGTTCAGGCGTTTTGGTTGATAAATATAATTTGAACATTTCGCCGGCCACGGTTCGCAAAGAAATGGTTGAATTGGAAGAAGCCGGATATATTATTCAGCCGCATACTTCTGCCGGTCGCATACCGGCCGAGAAAGCGTATAGAATTTATTTGGAAAATTTAAGCGGAAAAAATTTGTCTGATAAAAAAACAAAAGAGATAGAATTGATTTTGCGAAGCAAAGAAAGGGAAAATTTAAAAATCGCTGCCAAACAAATATCTCAACTTTCCGGTAATGCTGTTTTTTGGGCGTTTCATAAACAAGATATATATTATACCGGTATTTCCAATTTGTTCCAACAGCCGGAGTTTCAAGAATTGGAAACTATTTACGACATTTCTCTCGTTATAGACCGCATTGACGAAATCATTGGTGAAATTTTTGACGGAGTGCAGAAAGGAAAAAATGTTTTTATTGGCTCGGAAAATCCTTTTGGAAATTTTTGTAGCGCCATTTTGGTAAAATATAAATTGGAAGATAATATAGGCTTATTTGGAATATTGGGACCCATGAGAATGGACTATGAAAAGAATTTGTCTTTAGCGAATATTATAAATAATAAATTTAATGATTAATATTTATGGATGACGGAAAAAAACCGCGCAAAATGGCTTCGCTATCGCGTGGCAAGGAAAATAAAATAGAAAAAATAAAAACGGAAGAAATTTTTAAAGCAGAGGTGAAAGAGGCGAGTGAAAAATATTTGCGGGCGTTGGCGGATTATCAAAATTTATTAAAAAGAAGCGCGGAAGAAAAAACAGAATTTGTAAAATATGCCAACGAAGAATTAATACTTGCTATTCTGCCGGTTTATGATAATTTAAAAATTTCCATGGAGCATCTTGACGAAGAGGCGAAAAAAAGCGCATGGGCTGAAGGAGTTGGATATGTTATCAAACAATTTGAAGATGTTTTAAAAAACTTTGGAGTAGAAAAAATAAAAACAGAAAAAGAAAAATTTGATCCCGAATTCATGGAGGCAATAGATGGAGAAGGCGATAAAGTGAAAAACGAAATAAAATCCGGCCATAAGTTAAACGGAAGAGTGATTGTTCCGGCAAAAGTCGTTTTAGAATAATGATAAATATTTTTTTAACTATTTAAAAAACAAAGCATATGTCTTTAATCAAATGGTCACCTTTTTTTAGCGATTTCGAAGATATGGAGAAAATATTTTCAGAACTCGCGCCAGCGCCATATGGCGGGAAAGCCGGATTTGTTCCGGCGATTGACATGTATGAAGATAAAGAAAACGTGATTGTGGAAACTCAGCTGGCCGGAATTGATCCGGACAAAGTTGATATTTCAATCAAGAATGATGTTTTATGCATAAGGGGAGAGGGTGAGAAAAAAAGTGAAGTGGACGATAAAAACTATTATCGGAAAGAAATCAGACGTGGTAGTTTTTTCAGGAGTGTGCAATTGCCCGCGCATGTCATAAATGACAAAGCAACTGCGGTAGCCGAGGATGGAGTTTTAAAAATTTCCGTACCTAAGGCGCCTACAGATGAAGAAAAAACAATTAAAATTGAAACTAAAAAATAAAAAATATTAAATTATAAATTTACTAAGATAAATATTAAAGCGGCTAAAATTAAAAACACGTCGCGTTAATATCTATTACATTTATTTTTATGAGCAAAATATTAGGAATAGACTTGGGCACAACCAATAGCGCCATGGCAATTATTGAGGGCGGTAAAACGAGAATTTTGGAAAACGCTGAAGGAAATCGTACAACGCCTTCTGTGGTCGCTATCTCCAAAAACGGTGAACGTTTGGTTGGTCAAACAGCCAAGCGCCAAGCAGTAATCAATCCGGAAAACACGGTTTTTGCAGTTAAACGTTTAATCGGTCGTAAGTTTAATGATCCAGAAGTCGGTAAAGACATTGATGTGGTACCGTATAAAATTGTTAAAGCAGGCGAGGCAGTCAAAGTAAAAATGGGCGACAAAGAATATTCCCCTGAAGAAATATCGGCTATGATTCTTACAAAGCTTAAAACAGATGCCGAGGCCAAGCTGGGTGAAAAAATTACCGAAGCAGTAATTACTGTGCCGGCTTATTTTGATGACTCGCAAAGGCAGGCCACAAAAGACGCAGGAAGAATCGCCGGATTGGACGTCAAGAGAATAATTAATGAGCCGACAGCCGCGGCTTTGGCGTATGGATTTGAAAAGAAAAAAGGACAGCAAATCGCGGTTTATGACTTGGGCGGCGGAACTTTTGATATTTCCATTTTGGATATCAGCTCTGATACGGTGGAAGTAAAATCAACCAACGGTGATACTCATTTAGGGGGTGAAGATTTTGATCAAAAAATTATTCAATGGATTGTTGATGAATTTAAGAAAGACCAAGGCATTGATTTGTCCAAAGATCCATTGGCCAAACAAAGAATCAAAGAAGCGGCGGAAAAAGCAAAAATTGAATTATCCACAACCAATGAAACGGAAATCAATCAGCCCTTTATCGCCACCGATGAAAACGGTCCGAAACATTTGGTTTTGAAATTATCCAGGGCAAAATTGGAAGAGTTGATTTATGACTTGGTTGAAAAAACCATGGAACCATGTCGTGACGCCTTGAAAGATGCTGGTATGGATGCCAAAGAGATTGAAGAAGTTATTATGGTGGGAGGAATGACCCGTATGCCGTTGGTGCAGAAAAAAGTAAAAGAATTTTTTGGCAAAGAGCCGCACCTGGGCGTTAATCCGGACGAAGTTGTCGCGGACGGCGCCGCGGTTCAAGCCGGAGTTCTACAAGGAGACGTGAAAGACGTATTGCTTCTTGACGTTACTCCTTTGACACTGGGTATTGAAACATTGGGCAGTGTAGCGACTCCTTTGATTGAAAGAAATACAACTGTCCCAACATCAAAATCACAAATTTTTTCCACGGCCGCAGACGGTCAAGCGAGTGTTGAAATTAACGTTGTGCAAGGAGAGAGACCAATGGCCGCGGATAACAAAACTTTGGGCAAATTTATTTTGGACGGCTTGCCGCCGGCTCCCAGAGGAATCCCGCAAATTGAAGTTTCTTTTGATATTGATGCCAATGGAATTTTAAATGTTAAAGCCGCTGACAAGGCGAGCGGCAAAGAACAGAAGATTACCATTGCCGCTTCTTCATCGCTTTCCAAGGAAGAAGTGGAAAAAATGAGAAAAGACGCGGAAGTGCACGCGGAAGAAGATAAAAATAAAAAAGAATTGATTGAAATAAAAAATCAAGCGGACGCAGTTATCTTTCAAACTGAAAAATTAATCAAAGAATCCGGCGACAAAATGAAAGAGGAAGATAAAAAAGACTTGGAAGAGAAAAAAGAAGCGCTGAAAAAAATAAAAGACAGCGATAAAATTGAAGAAATAAAAAAGAGTTTGGAAGAAATGAACGCAGTTGCTCAAAAAATCGGCGCAGCCATGTATCAAGCATCTGCCGACTCAAATCAGAATCCGACAGAAAAGGCTAAAGAGGAAAATAAAGAGGAAGGTAAAGATGAAAAAGAAAATGTGGTGGAAGGAGAAGTGGAAGATAAAAAATAAATATAAATATTTAAAACAACAATATGTCTCAACAACCAAATCAACCTCCAAAAATGGAAATAAAAATCGCAGATAATATTCCGGGAGCGGAATATGCGAATGCCATGCAAGTGAATCATAACAAAGATGAATTTCAGATGATTTTTTTTAATATCTTGGGCGGAGCCGGAAGAGTATCCGGAAAAATAATTTCCAGCCCGGGACATTTTAAAAGAATGGTCGCGGCTTTGCAAGAAAATTTGAAAAAATACGAAGAAAATTTCGGAGAGATAAAAGAATTGTCTCAAACAGACGGAGAAATCGGATTTAAAGCTTAAAGAATGATGCAAATTTGCATTTTACAATATGTCCAAAGATTATTATGACGTTTTAGGCGTGTCTCGTGGTTCTTCCCATGATGAAGTCAAAAAAGCTTTTCATAAAAAGGCCCATGAATTTCATCCGGATAAAGCCACCGGCAATGAAGCCAAATTTAAAGAGATTAATGAAGCCTACCAAGTTTTAGGTGACAAAGATAAGCGTGCCAGATATGACCAGTTTGGATCCGCGGCTTTTGGTAATGGCGCAAGCAACGGTTTCTCCGGCTTTCAAGGATTCTCCGGGTTTGGCGGACAAAACATTAATATAGACATGGACGACTTGGGTGATCTTTTCGGCGGAATCGGAGATATGTTTGGATTTGGTTCGCAGGGCTCCGGCGGGAAAACAGGACAGCATAGAGGAAGAGATATTCAGATGTCTCTTTCAATTGATTTTCATGACGCCGTTTTTGGCGCGGAAAAAGAAATCAAATTGCGAAAAAAAATATCATGTAACCGTTGTGGCGGAAATGGCGCTGAGCCTGGAGCAAAAATTGAGACTTGCCAAGTTTGTCGCGGTACAGGGAAAGAAATGAAAACTCAAAGGACAATATTGGGAAATATGCGTATTCAATCCATCTGTTCAAATTGCGATGGTGAAGGAAAAACATATAGTCAAAAATGCGCCCAGTGTTCCGGCTCCGGAACTGTTAATGATCAAGTATCGTTGAGAATAAAAATTCCAGCCGGCATTGATGAAGGTGAAGCGATCCGCTTGAGCGGACAGGGTGAGGCAGGTGAAAAACATGGATCGAGCGGAGACTTATATTTAAAAATAAAAATCAACCAAGACAATCGTTTTGTGCGCGATGGATACGACATAAAATCAAAAGCGGAAATAAGTTTTACACAAGCCGCATTAGGTGATAAAATAAGTATAGACACGATTAATGGTCCCAGTAATCTTAAAATTCCGTCAGGTACTCAATCAGGAACAATTTTTAAATTGCGGGGTTACGGTATAGCCAAGCTTCGCGGTATCGGTCGTGGCGACCAGATGGTTGAGGTTATTATCAAAACTCCGCGGAGCTTAACGAGAAAGCAAAAAGAACTATTAAAAGAGCTGAATCAATAATCATAACAATATGGTGTCAGAACAAATAAATTTTTCAGAGAATCAAGAGACTCCACCGTCTGCGTGGGAAAAGTTTTTTAAGGGTGGTCGAGAAGCTTTAAAAAAAAGAATAGAAGATTTGGCTCAAGATGAAAAAATTAAAAAAGATTTTGGAATCGGAACACCGAAATTCACAAAAATCGTGCTTGATATTCATCCCAAAAAAGAACTTGAGGAAATTACGATTTTGCACAGAGAAGTGTGCGAGATATTATATGAAATAGACAGAGAAAGAAGAGAGAGAGGCGACTTGCCAGTGTTGCCGGAAAAAGAAAAGAACGCAAGCAAGAGTATTTTTTCAAAACGAGAAAAAGAAGGGATGATGCGGGATGCCAAAGGCAGGGGTACTTATCATGAAGTTCGACAAGTAGACGAATAAAAAAGTTTAAAATTATTTTTTTATGTTTAATAGAAAGTTTGTCTCAAGCTTAATTTTGATTTTATCGGTCAGTATTAGTTTTGGATTTTTTATTTATTTTTTTTCTCAAAATGAAAAGCAAGTTGTTGCCGACAATTTAGAATTTAACGAGCAAGAAGCCACGATTCGCGCCATAAAAAAAGTAAGCCCGGCTGTCGTTAACATCGTTGTTTCCGAAACCAGGGATGTGGTCAGTGTGGATTTAAACACGGGAGAGAGCGAAATCAAGAAAGAAAATAGCGTTATCGGCAACGGCACCGGATTTATATTTTCTTCAGACGGATATATTATGACCAACAAGCACGTGATTGAAACGGCAAGCAATAAAAAGGCAGAGTATAAAGTGGTGTTGAACAATAACAAAGAATATTTGGCGCAGTTTGTAAGCAAAGATTTTATGAGCGATTTGGCGGTTTTAAAAATTTTTGAAAAAGATTTACCTTTTGTTGAATTGGGAGACAGCGATAAATTGGAAATCGGTTCAACGGTTGTGGCAATCGGCAATGTCTTGGGCAAATATCAAAATAGCGCCACCAAGGGAATAGTGAGTGGACTGAAACGCGATTTGAACATTTACGGAGGCGCAGGAAAAAGTGAAAATTTGGAAGATGTCATTCAAACAGACGCGGAAATAAATTACGGGAATTCAGGCGGTCCGCTTGTGAATTTGAACGGTCAAGTTGTCGGAATCAATGTGGCCATTGACTCTGCCGGAACCTCGGTCGGTTTTGCAATTCCGGTCAATGATATTAAATCAGCTATTCGGACCGTAATTGAATACGGTAGAATTATTCGTCCCATGCTTGGAGTGAGGTACATTATGCTTACTCCTGATTTGGCAGCGGAAAATAATTTGTCCAGACAGGATGGAGCATGGATTGTTCCGCAGACAGAGGATTTACTCTCCATTGTTGCCGGTTCGCCGGCGGAAGCGGCTGGATTTTTGCCGGGTGATATTATTTTTGAAATCAACGGAATTAAATTAAATGAAGACACCACCCTATCTTCTGTAATTCAAAAATACCGGGCCGGCGCGAGAATTGGCTTAAAAGTACAGAGGGGAAGCAAGATATTTATCAGAATAGTTGTTTTGCAGGAGATGAAATAGTAGTTTTATAAAATTTAAAAACCCTTTCGTCTTTTGACGCGAAGGGTTTTATTGAGAATGGGCATTTATTTTTTGAAACTGTTCAAAAAGATGCTGAAAAAGTTACACGATGCAAAAACGCACAAGGTGCTAAAAAAGCATCTCCCCATTATATCCAAATGTAATCGAAAAAAGATGCCGATAGGAAGAAGTGCAATTATGCCTCCCATAAACATAAAAAAACGAAAAAGTATTTTCAATGAACTGGATCCTGGTGAAAACATTCCTTTGTCTCCTTGAGCTATCTTGGATAATTGAAAATTACCATGACGAAAATGTAAGCAACAATTCCCGCTAAAACGGTGATGCAGACAAGGTCTATAGTTTTCATTTCTTTTTTTGAGTGTGAAAGACCAATATTGTCATAGACAAATTTTATAATGCCCATGCTCTTCCCCCTCCGTGAAGATTGATATTGTTGATATCATATTATAGTTTGCTGATTTTGTCAATGTTTTCGTCCCTACTTGCGGGATTTTTTATATGTATTATAATATTATTATGATTGAAATAAAAAATTTATCAAAAAAATTTGGCCACAATGTTGTGCTGGATAATTTGAATTTTTCCGTGAAGAAGGGAGAGATATTGGGATTTTTGGGTCCGAATGGCGCCGGCAAAACAACAACCATGAAAATTATCACGTCTTTTTGGACGCCGACTACCGGCAAGGTGGAAGTCGGTGGTTTGGACGTTGCTAAAAAATCTTTGCAAACAAGAGCCAGAATCGGTTATCTGCCGGAAAATGTTCCTTTGTATGACGATATGCGAGTTTATGAATATTTGAAATTTGTGGCTGAAGTACGGGGAATCAAAAAGGAAAATATAAAAAAAAGAATTAAAGAAACCGTTGAGGCTTGCGCCTTGCAAAAAGTAATTAAAAAACCGATTGACGAATTGTCCAAAGGGTATCGTCAAAGAGTCGGTTTGGCGCAAGCGATTATCCACGAGCCGGATATTTTGATTTTAGACGAACCAACCACTGGCCTTGATCCGAATCAGATTGTGGAGATTCGAGATTTGATTAAAAAACTTGGAAAAGAGAAAACAGTTATTTTTTCCACTCATATTTTAAGCGAAGTGAGCGCCACTTGCGATCGTGCCATTATTATTAACAATGGCAGAATTGTGGCGCAAGGCACACCTGATGAGTTGATTAAGCAAAGAGGAGCGAAGACAATGTTATATATAAAAATAAAAGGACAGCGCGAAGAAATTTTGAAAGTTTTGCACGGCGTTCAAGAGATTGAAAAAGCGGAAGTGAAAACAAGCGAAGCGGGCGATATTTATGAATATGAAGTGACGCCTAAGCCGAACGTTGACGCACGGGAAAGTTTGTCATCGGCAATCACGCGCGCTGGTTGGAGCATCTTGGAATTTCGCGGCAAGCAGGTGTCGTTGGAGGATGTATTTAGAGATTTGACAAAATAATTATGAAACAATATATCAAAACAATATATATTTTATTTAAGAAAGAGTTGATGAGCTATTTTAATTCTCCGATCGCTTATATTTTTAGCGGTGTTTTTTTGATTGTTGGTAATTGGATTTTCTTCAAGACTTTTTTCCTCTCAGGACAATTATCAATGAGGAGTTATTTTGAGCTTTTACCGTGGATATTTGTTGTTTTAGCTCCCGCTATCACCATGCGTCTTTGGGCCGAGGAGAAGAGAGGCGGTACTATTGAATTTTTATTGACCTTGCCGGTAACAGATTGGCAGGTGGTGTGGGCAAAATTTTTGGGCAGTTTGGTGTTTCTTGCGTCCATGCTTGTTTTGACCATGACTATCCCACTCACCCTATTTACACTTGGTGAACCTGACATTGGTCCGATTATTGGCGGATATATCGGTTCTTTGTTTTTGGGCGGAGCATATTTGGCTTTGGGATTATTTATTTCTTCATTGACTAAAAATCAAATTATTGCTTTTATTTTGGCGCTTCTTGTGTCTTTCACGTTATTTATGGTCGGTATGGAATTTACATTAATGGGTGCGCCGAAATTTTTGGCGCCAATCATGAAATTTTTGGGAGCCGGCAGTCATTTTTACAGCATCGCCAGGGGCGTGATTGATTCCAAAGATATAATTTACTACTGTTCATTTATTTTTATATTTTTATGGCTGAACGTACGAGTGATTAGGAACAGAGGAGGAAAATAAAAAACAACACAATATATGCTATTAAATAAAATAATAAAAACAACCAAATTATCAATTTCCGCCATAGTACTGGTCGTGGTTTTGATTGGAATCAATTATTTGTCTTATAGATATTTTGCGCGGCTGGATCTTACGGAAAATAAAATATATTCAATATCTGACGCCAGCAAAAAGATTGTTGGTGAATTGGAGGATACCGTGGAGATCAAGGCATATTTCAGCGTCGACTTGCCTTCGCAATTCGCTTATATCCGACAAGAGACCGAAGATATTTTAAATGAATATGAAAATTACGGAAAAGGAAAAATAAAATTTGAGTTTACAAGCCCTGACGATTCTAACCAAACTTTCAACGATTTGGCCATGATGGGTATTTATCCCATACCTTTTCAAATATTTGAGAAAGACAAGGCGCAGGCCGGACAAGGTTATATGGCTCTGGTCATGAATTATAAAGAGAACGAAGAAGCAATTCCGGCCGTTGGACAAGACACTGGAGACTTGGAATATAGAATTACCGCGGCCATTAAAAAGGTTACCAATGATAAAATTATAAAAGTTGGTTTTTTATCCGGAGCGGGAACTGCCATATTGAATGAAAAATTAAGATATGCCGGAGAAATGTTGAGCGAGCTTTATGATGTCGGAGAGGTGGTTTTTACAGACGAAGGGCTTTCTCCGCAAGTTGATACCTTAATCATTGCCGGACCAACGGAAGAATTCACCGAAGATCAATTTAAAAATATTGATTCTTTTTTAACCGGTGGCGGTTCGCTTTTGGTTTTATCCGACGGCGTGTTGGTTTCGCAATCTCTTGAAGCCAGTTTAAATAATTCAAATTTTAACGACTTGTTGAATAAATATGGCATTAAAATTAATGGCGATCTCGTGGGTGACACACGCATGGGACTGATTTCTTATCGGCAGGGCAATTTGCCGTTTTCCGTAGTTTCCAATTATCCTCTTTGGCCGAAGATAATGAAAGACGGTTTTAATGAAAATTTCGGTGCGGTATCAAACTTGGAAAATGTTATTTTACCGTGGGTGAGCAGTGTGTCAGCTGATGAGGAGAAAATCGGCAAAGAAAATATTTCTTATTTGATTTTTACAACTGAAAAAGCTTGGCACGAAACAGATCAGTTTAATGTTGACCCTAGCATTGGAATTTCTTTGGCTGAAGGGCGGTATAATCTGGCTGTGGCCGTAAATAATGGACTTAAAAGCGTCTATCCGGAAGAAGGGAAGGAAGATGACGTGATTTCCGGTCGGGTCGTTATTGTTGGCGACAGTGATTTTGTGGTTGATGGATTTTTAATGGATAATCCTCAAAATTTAATTTTGTTTCAAAATTTGGTTGATAATCTCAGTATGGGCAATGAATTAACCGGTATTCGGGCCAAAAACGCGACAGTAAGGCCGATTAATAAAGGCGAAGAACTTTCAGACGCGAAAAGAAATTTTATCAGATACGGAAATATTTTTGGCGCCAGCACGCTTGTAATTATTTTCGGACTGGGAAGATATTTTGCGAGAAGGAGAAAAAAATTTGAAGATGATTTATAGATTGGTATTATAATTATGAAGATTTTAAAATTCGGCGCAATTTGGTGTAAAGATTGCTTGGTTATGAAATCCAAATGGGAAGAAATTGAAAATGAAATGAAACTGAAAACCGAGTATTATGACGCCGACGACAATCCGGAAATTTTAGAAAAATACAACGTGAAAGATGTCCCTGTCTTTATTTTTCTAGACAAAAACAGCAATGAAATTTTGCGTCTTATGGGCGTGCAAAACAAGGAAGATTTGATTGAAAAAATAAAGGAAAACTCGGATAAATAAAAGATAAAAAAATCAAACTTTCAAGAGGAGGTTTGTTTTTTTAATCTATAAATTTTTGTTTTGATATGTTATAATGTTGATATAAGTAGTTGATATAAATAAAGTATAAACAAAAAATTATGAAATATGATTTTATTACTGTTGGAGGGGCAACTGAAGACATCTCTCTCTATACTAGCGAAGGGATATTAATTGATAATAAAAAAGACATATTGAGACAAAAATTATTTGCTTTTGAATACGGCGCCAAGTTGAAAGTTGATAAATCTTTTTCCACTTTTGGCGGAGGAGCGGCCAATGCCGCGGTTTCCTTGGCTCGTCTCGGGTATTCTCCCGCGGCTTTGGTTGCGATTGGGGAAGACGGCCGAGGAGAGTCAATTATTAAAAATTTCAAGAAAAACAAAGTAGCCGTTAATTTAATAGAAAAAATAAAAGAAAAAGAAACAGGATTTTCTTGTTTGATTGTTGGGCAGGGGAATGAACATGTTGTTTTTTCAAATCGAGCCGCAAATTCGTTTCTTTGTATTGGAAAGAAAGAATCAACGGAACTTAAAAAAGCAAAATGGATTTATATGACTTCTTTATCCGGAAATTGGGAAGAAATTTTGCGCAAAGTTTTTGCCGTTAAAGGACCCAGGGTGTCATGGAATCCCGGTCATATTCAACTGCACCTTGGCTACCCCGCTCTTCAAAAATATTTGAAGAAAACGGAAATGCTCACGGTTAATAAAGACGAGGCAACGGAATTGGTTTTGTCGCACCCTGATTACAAAAATAAAGGCGATAAGTTTTTAAATAATTCAAAAAATTTACTTGAGATTATAAAGTCGTGGGGCCCGAAAATCGTTGTGATAACAAACGGTAAATACGGAGCGGACGCTTATGATGGCCAGAAGTTTTACCATCAAAAAATATTGAAAGAAAAACGGCGCATTAATACAACAGGCGTAGGGGACGCATTTGGCTCAACTTTTACAGCCGGGTTGGAGTTGTTCAAGGGCGATATTCAAAAGGCCATGGAATTGGGCGTAAGAAATACCGCTTCGGTGGTTGCTCATATGGGCGCTCAAACGGGACTTCTGACAAAAAAACAAATTTTTAAATAATTAAAAATGATCAGAAAACTTTTTTCCGGACAAATTAACAGTATCACTGTAGCAGCGCTTTTAGTGGCGCTGTCTTCTTTGCTCTCGCGAATACTTGGAATTTTTCGAGACAGAATTTTGGCCGGCGAATTTGGCGCCGGCGACATTTTGGATATTTACTATGCTAGTTTTCGCGTGCCGGATTTGATTTTTAATTTATTAATTCTTGGCGCTTTGTCAGCCGGATTTATTCCCATTTTCACCGGTTTGATAAAAGCAAAAGATGGCGAAAGCTCCTTTTTTTCTAAAGAACCGAATAAAGAGGCGTGGATTTTGGCCAGCAACGTATTAAATATTATGATGCTGGCGCTTCTTTTTTTAAGCGTTTTGGGCATTATTTTTTCGCCAATTATTGTAAAGATTATTTCTCCCGGTTTTTCACCTTCAAAACAAGATATCACTATCAGTATTACTCGCATTATGTTTTTATCGCCGATTTTTTTGGGCATATCCGGCATTCTGGGCGGAGTCTTACAGTCTTTCAAAAGATTTTTCGTTTATTCGCTGTCTCCCATTCTTTATAATATTGGTATCATTATTGGCGCTCTTTATTTTGTTCCGCGCTGGGGAATATACGGCTTGGCATGGGGCGTTGTTTTGGGAGCGTTTTTGCACATGCTCGTCCAATTGCCGGCAACCATGAGTTTGGGATTTAAATATTTTCCGCGAATTGATTTTAAAAATAAAAATGTCCGAGAAATATGCGTAATGATGGTGCCACGCACGATGAGCTTGGCGATTTCACAGATTAATTTGGTGGCGATTACAATTGTGGCTTCAACGCTTCAAAGCGGCTCTTTGACCATTTTTACTTTGGCCAATAATTTGCAATCTTTTCCGGTCGGCATTTTTGGCATATCTTTTGCCGTGGCGGCCTTTCCTACCATGGCTGCTGTTGCATTTCGAAAGGAGAAGCTGGTGGAAAATTTTTCCAATATCTTTCGGCAAATACTTTTTTTTATCGCGCCGTTCACGGTTTTACTGCTCACTTTGCGCGCGCAAATTATTAGAGTCGTTCTTGGCGCCGGAAACTTTGACTGGGAAGACACAATCTTGACTATCAATGCTTTGAGTTTTTTTACGATTTCTCTTTTTGCGCAAGCCGCTTTGCCTCTTATGGTAAGAATGTTTTATGCTCGGCATAATTCCAAGACGCCATTTTTTATCGGGCTTTTTTCAGTTGCATCCAATATTGTATTAATTCTTTTTTTACCAAAAATAGTTGCTTGCCAAACAATTATTGGCGTTGGAGAATCATTGGTTTCGCAGTGTCAACCGCTGGGCGTGGCCGGACTTGCCTTGGCTTTTTCTATCTCTAGTATTTTGAATTTTATTATGCTTTGGATTGCCTTGAGATTTGAAGTGGGCGACTTGGACGAAGCGCGCATTTTGAAATCAGCCGTAAAATTCACCTTGGCTTCTCTGGCTTGCGGCATAACAGTCCAAATAACGAAATTAATTGTTGGCCACTACGCGGACATGGAAAAAACATGGGGAGTTTTCACACAAGGATTTACAGCCGGAATTTTTGGTATTTTGGTTTATATATTATTCTGTTTATTATTTAAGAGTGAAGAATTATTCTCTTTCTGGAGTTCATTCCGCCGACGTATTCCTTGGAAGAAAGTTGAGACAGGAGACAGAGGAGAAGCAAGGGGGATTTGATTGTTCGTTTTGAGTTGATTATGTTATAATAAATAATTATATGAAGATAAAATCCATAAAACAAAATAAGAATCTTTCCGGCAAAAAAGTCCTTTTGCGGGTGGATTTTAATGTGCCGATAAAGAAAGGGAAAATACTTGATGATTATAAGATAGTCGTTCAATTGCCCACAATTAAATTTTTGTTGAAAAATAAGTGCCGAGTGATTTTAATGACCCATTTAAGTCGGCCGGAAGCGGGGAAAATTACGTCTGAATTTTCCGTAAAGCCTTTGGCTGCGCGAGCTGGAAAGTTATTAGATAAGAAGATAAAAGTTTTGGGATTGTGCCGTGATTTTAAAACCGGAACCGCAATAAGCAAAATGAAGCCGGGCGAAGCCGTGATGTTGGAAAATATCAGATTTGAGAAAGGGGAAAAGAAAAATGATTCACGCTTGGCGCGTGATTTGGCAAAGTTGGCTGACGTTTATGTTCTGGATGCGTTTGCCTCCAGTCATCGCGAACACGCGTCCGTGGTGGCAATCCAAAAATATTTACCTTCGTATGCCGGATTGCTTTTGGAAAAAGAAATTGAGAATTTGAATAAAATATTAAGCCCCAAAGAGCCGCTCGTGGTGATTCTTGGCGGAGTAAAGGCGGAAACCAGAGTTCCATTAATAAAAAAACTTTATAAAAAATCATCACGAATTTTAATCGGTGGCGCGTTGGCCAACAGTTTTCTGGTTGCGCGCGGTTTTGCAACCGGCAAGTCATTGATTGACGCAAAAAGCATAAAAATTATTAAAAAAATAAAAAAAGAAAAAATATTGTTGCCCGTGGATGTTGTTGTGAGCAATAGCCGTTCAAAGCACGAAACAACAGTTAAAAATTTGGATGAGGTCAGTAAGGGCGATTATATTTTTGATATTGGGCCGCAAACAGTTCGCCTTTACGCCGGTTTTATTAAAAATGCCAAATCAATAATTTGGAACGGCCCCATGGGTATGTTTGAGATCGGAAAATATAAACACGGCACATTGGCTTTGGCGCGAGTAATCGCCAGTCAGTCATCCGGAAAAATTTTTGGAGTCGCTGGCGGGGGAGAAACGATTGAGGCTTTGAAGCTTACGAAGATGACACAATATATTGACTGGGTTTCCACCGGCGGAGGGGCCATGCTTTCATATTTAAGCGGTGAAAATATGCCGGGATTGAAAAAAATAATAAAATAATAAAATATTTATATGTCTAAAATTAAAAAAATTAGAGCCAGAGAAATATTGGATTCGCGTGGCAATCCGACAATAGAAACAATGGTGACTCTTGAAAACGGCACATGTGCCAAGGCCAGTGTTCCGAGTGGCGCTTCAACCGGTGTGCACGAAGCTTGTGAATTGCGTGATGGCGATAAAAAAAGATATAACGGACAAGGGGTTTTGAACGCCGTGAAAAACGTGAATACAAAAATAGATAAAGAGTTGGGAGGAGCAGATGTAAAACAGCAAGAAAAAATTGATGATATGATGATTAAACTTGATGGTACGGCAAACAAAAAAAAGCTTGGCGCGAACGCCATACTTTCTGTTTCCCTTGCAACCGCGCGCGCGGCGGCGCTGGACAGTAAGATGGAATTGTTTGAATATATTTCCAAAACTTTTAATTTCGGCCGAGAGGATTATTTAATGCCGACACCGTCTTTTAATATATTCAACGGTGGCAAGCATGCGGATACAAATTTGGACTTTCAGGAATTTATGATCATGCCACTCAAAAAAACAAGTTTTGAGGAAAAGACAAGGATGGGCGCGGAAATATTTCACGAACTGGGAACAGTTTTGAAGCGCGCCGGTCTTGACACAGACGTTGGCAACGAGGGTGGCTACGCTCCGGACATTCACTCCAGCGTGCAAGCGATTGAGTTGATTATTGCCGCGGTTGTTAATGCCGGATATAAACCAGGAAAAGAAATCGGTTTGGGAATTGATGTTGGCTCCTCGGAACTGTATAATTCGGAATCAAAAAAATATATTTTTAAGCTTGATCACGCGCGTTTCGCGAATACCGATTTGATTGGATTATATAATGAATGGTTTAGAAAATTTCCTATTATTTCAGTTGAAGATGGTTTGGGTGAAGATGATTGGGAAGGGTGGGCCGAACTTACCAAAGAGCTTGGCAAAGAAATACTTTTGATTGGTGATGATTTGTTTGTGACCAATATTGATCGCCTCAGAAAGGGGTTGAAAGAACGAGCCGCAAATGCTATTTTAATAAAGCCGAATCAAGTCGGTACTTTGACAGAAACAATCTCCTGTATTCAGCTTGCTCAAAAGCATAATTATAAGGTCATGGTTTCACATCGCAGTGGCGAAACCTGCGACGACTTTATCGCCGACTTGGCAGTCGCCGTCCGCGCGGATTATATCAAATCAGGCTCTTTGTCCCGCGGAGAGAGATTGGCAAAATATAATAGATTAATGGAGATTGAGGAGGGGTTGAAATAATTTTATTATTTATTTTGCTTGTTCCGTCGTAGTCTCTCCGCAGAGGACTACGACGTGGCGGTGAAAGTAAAACCGCGGCAGAGTCCCTTGCGAGGAGACTCTGCCGGAACAAAAAATAATAAAAACATAAAAAATATAGATTATCAAAAATACGAAATAAAATAATGAAAAAATCAAACAAACAAAATACACCGTTGATTTTAATTATCTTGGATGGCTGGGGATTGGCAGAGCCGAACAAGGGGAATGCTGTTGAATCGGCTGATACGCCGGTGATGGATTGGCTGTATAAAAAATATCCGCACACGGAATTGTTTGCTCATGGCAAACATGTCGGATTGCCTGCGAACCAGCCTGGAAACAGCGAAGCGGGACACATGAATATCGGCGCCGGCAGGATGGTTTTGCAAGATAGTGTTAAAATTAATAAAGCGATTAAAGACGGTACCTTTGAAAAGAATCCGGCTTTTTTGGGCGCTGTCAGGCATGTAAAAGAACTGGATTCCAAATTGCATTTAATCGGTTTATTATCTTCCAAATCAAGTCCGCACGTTGACCCTGAGCATCTTTATAATTTGCTAAAATTTTTAGAAGAACATAAAATTAAAAAAGTTTATTTGCATTTTTTTACAGACGGCAGAGATTCTCCCCAATATTCCGCTTTGAAATTGGTGCGTGCTTTTGAAAAAAAATACGGGAATAAATTTAAAATTGCCACCATTATCGGTCGGTTTTATGCCATGGACAGAAAACAGGAATGGGGAAGAACAATGAAGGCCTACAACGCGCTTGTCGCGGGTGAAGGAAAGAAAGCGAAAAGCGCTTCTGGGGCAATTGCCGCTTCTTATGGAGAAGGCGATAGTGATGAATTTATTGATCCGTGTATTATAGAAAACAATAAAGAAAATTCCAGAATTGAAGACAAAGACAGTATTATTTTTTTCAACTTAAGATCTGATCGCGCCAGACAATTGTCAAGAGTATTCGCGCAAAAAAATTTCAATGAAGAAAATTATGAATTTAAGCGCGTTAAAGAATTAAAAAGAATTTATTTTGTTTCCTTGACTAATTTCGGTTTAGAGTTGGATAATGTTATTACGGCTTTTCCGGATATTGATTTGGAAAATACTTTGCCCATGGTTCTGCGCGACATTAAACAATTATACATCGCGGAAAGTGAAAAATACGCGCATGTCACCTATTTTTTTAACGGCGGTTATCGCGATTTAGTTGATAAAGAAAAAAGAATAATGGTATCGTCGCCGAATGTCCGGTCTTACGATATTACTCCAGCCATGAGCTCGCTTAAAATTACTGAAATAGTTTTAGAAGATTTAAAAAAGAAAAAATTTGATTTTATAACAGTGAATTTTGCGGCGCCGGACATGGTCGGTCATACTGGAAATTTGGTGGCGTCTATTGCTTGTTGCGAGGCAGTTGATAAATGCGTTGGCCGGATAGTAAAAGATTATTTGAAAGAGAAAGGCACGATAATAATTACAGCCGATCACGGAAATGTTGAAAAGATGATTGATTTAAAAACCGGAGAATTGTTTACGGAGCACACCGTCAATAAAGTTCCATTTGTTATTGTTAACGACAAATTAAAAAATAAAATAAAATTAAAAAAACAAGGCGCGTTGAGTGATATTTCTCCGACCATATTGGATTTATTAAATCATAAGAAACCGACAGAAATGAACGGAGAGAGCTTGTTTTATGGGAAAATAAATTTATGAAAGAAACAATAATAAATAATAAAGAAGAAGAATCTTTTAAGCGTCCCAAGCCGGTTGTTTTGGTTATTTTGGATGGCTGGGGAGTGAATCAGTCATATGTCGGTAATGCTATTACTCAAGCAAACACTCCGAATATAAAGAAATTGATTGCCGAATATCCGTCAACAACTTTACGTGCGAGTGGCGAGGCGGTTGGTTTGCCGTGGGGAGAGTCTGGCAACAGTGAAGTGGGACATATCAGCTTGGGATTGGGTAGAATATTGTATCAAGATTTACCGCGCATTATTAAAGACATCAATGACGGCAATTTCTTCAAAAATCCGGCGCTTCTTGAGGCGATTGAACATGCCAAAAAAAATAATTCCAAATTGCACCTCATGGGTCTTATCTCCGGCGGATCGGTTCATGCTTCCATTGAGCACCTCTATGTTTTATTGTCACTATTAAAGAAAGAACAATTTGATAGAGTTTATATACACGCCATATTGGACGGTCGCGATTCTCCGTATAATAGCGGATTTAATTTTATCAGAGACGTAGAGCGTGCCATATCAGAATATGGTATAGGTAAAATCGCCACGATTTCCGGAAGATTTTATACAATGGATAGAAATAATAATTGGGACAGAACGTTTAAGGCTTATTCGGCCATGGTGGGTGGAAACGGCAACAGTGCGGAAGATCCTTCAAAAGCAGTAGAAGAAAGTTATCAGAAAAAAATTTATGATGAAGAATTTATCCCCACTGTGATTGCCAAAGAAGGTGAGAAGCCGAATATCATTTCCGATAATGATTCAGTAATATTTTTTAATTTCCGAGCGGACAGAGCCAGACAAATTACAAAAGCTTTTACTGCGTCCGATTTTGACAAATTTGAAAGAAGAATATTAAAGAATTTGAATTTTACTTGTTTTACCGAATATGAAAAAGGTTTGTCGGTTAAAGTTGCTTTTCCATCTGAAAAAACCGACAATTCTCTTGGAGAAATTTTTTCTACGGCTGGTTTGCAACAATTAAGAATTTCAGAAACGGAAAAATACGCGCATGTGACGTATTTTTTTAATGGCGGACATGAAGAAAAGAGTAGCGGCGAGGATCATTGTTTAGTTCCATCTCCGCAGGTATCAAGTTATGACCAAAAACCGGAAATGTCGTCCGGTGAGCTTACAAAAAAAGTTTTAGAAGCGATTGAGTCGGATAAATATGATTTTATTTTGATTAATTATCCGAATGCTGATATGGTTGGTCACACCGGAAACATGGAAGCAACCGTTAAGGCGATTGAAATTTTGGACAAATGCGTGGAAAGAATAACCAGCGCGTGTTTGGCAAAAAATGGCATGACAATCATCACTGCTGATCACGGTAATGCCGATGTGATGATTAATATGCAGACCGGGCAGATTGATAAAAAGCATTCATCCGATCCTGTGCCGTTTGTTATTGTCAGCAATGAATATCAGGGACAAAATTTTGGATGGCCGAATGTCGTGGACAGTGATTTGAGCATGATTAAATCGCAAGGAATTTTGGCCGATGTTGCGCCGACAATTTTAAAAATTATGGGCTTAAAAAAGCCGGACGAAATGAAGGGAATAAGTTTAATATAGTAAAAAATAATACGCCAAGCTTACAACAAGACCGATTGCCGTGCCGACAATAATTTGCGCCGGCGTATGACCGATTCTTTCCAATAGGTGCGGATAGTTTTTATCCAAAACATTGTCATCGCTTAAATCTTTTACCAAAATATTGAGAGTTCGTCCGTGTTGGCCGAGATATCGTCTGATACCCATGGCATCTCTGATTACAACCAGGGCCACAACAGAACTGATGGCAAAGAGAGGAGATCCGAGTCCTTCATTTAATAAAATGCTGACAGAGAGTGATATGACAATGGCCGCGTGTCCGGAAGGCATACCGGAATAAGACATTAATTCTTTTCTTTTGAATTTTAGATGATTGGATTTAATAAAGAATTTGCTCGTTTGAGCAATAATGCCGGCAATGATTGGCGGCAGTAAAATTGGTAACATAATTTTTAATTTGTTAAATTTTTATTTTGTTTGTTAGGCTGGGTTTTAAAACCCAGTCTAACAAACAAAATAAAAATTTAACGAACTTAATTTATGAATTATTTATATTCTATAATTTTTGGCATAGTGCAAGGTATCACTGAATTTTTGCCGATTTCCAGTTCTGGCCATCTTGTTATTTTGCATAATATTATAAAGATTCCGATAAGAGACGAGATGGCTTTTGATGTCTTTTTGCATTTGGCAACGCTTTTATCGTTATTGTATTTTTTTAGAAAAGACGTTTGGTTGTTATTAAAATCATGGGTATTGAGTTTCGTTGGTAAAAAAAGCGAAGCAAGCAAATTGTCGTGGCTTATTTTTGTCGCTACCATTCCGGCGGTTATTTTTGGTTTGCTTTTCAACGATTATATTGAAAAAAATTTACATGAAGGATCTTCCGCCATTCTTATCGTGGCAATTGCCATGGCCGTGGTGGGAGCCTTGTTTATTCTTGCTGAAAAATATAGTAAAAAAATAAGCGCTATCTCGGAATTGAATCAGAAAAAATCAATTTTAATTGGTTTCTCACAAGCAATCGCCTTGATTCCGGGAGTTTCTCGATCCGGCATTACTATTATATCAGGATTGTTTGTAAATTTAAAGAGAGAAGAGGCGGTTAAATTTTCTTTTCTTTTGTCTATGCCCATCATTTTTGGAGCAAGCGTGAAAAATTTTCCAGATATGTTCAACGCCGGAATGAACGCGGAAGAATTAAAAATCGCCGCGGTCGCTTTTGTCTTTTGTTTTTTTGCCGGACTCGCGGCTATTAAATATCTTCTTTTGTTTTCAAGAAATAATAAATTAAACGTATTCGCTTATTATAGATTTGCGCTGGCCTTTGCGCTTGTAATCTGGTATATTGTAAAATTATGAAACTAGTAATTTTTGCCGGCGGTGTTGGCACGCGACTTTGGCCATTATCAAGAGAAAATTCGCCGAAACAATTTCATAAAATTTTTGCCGGAAAATCAACTCTGCAATTAGCCTTTGACCGTGTAAGCTCCGCTTTTCCTGTTGAAGATATTTGCGTCCAAACAGTTGCTCAATATATTGACATAGTGCATGAACAGCTTCCGAAATTGCCGCGCGAAAATATCTTTATTGAGCCGGCTCGCAGAAATTTGGGTCCTGCTGTTTGTTTTACGGTCATGGAATTGAAAAAACGCGGGTTTGCAGGTCCGATGGCGATTCTTTGGTCAGATCATTTAATGGAAAACAGCCACGAATTTGTAAAGGCCTTGCAATCGGGAGAAGAAATAATCAGTGAACGTCCGGAAAGTTTTGTTTTTTTGGGAGAAAAACCGCGTTTTGCCAATAACAACTTGGGGTGGATAAAAGTCGGACAGAAGATTGGTATGAAAAACGAAATTGACTATTTTGAGTTTGCCGGTTGGAAGTATAGACCGCCGGCGGAAGATTGTTGTCGCATGTTTGAGTCCGGAGAATATTATTGGAACCCGGGATATTTTATCACCTCTATTGAGTTTTTGGAAAAAGAATACCGACTTTTGGCCCCGAACATATATAATTGTGTTGAAAGCGAAAAATATGATGATGCGGAAAGCATTTCTTTTGACAACGCCATACTTGAGAAAGTTGATTTATCCAACGCGGTTGTAATTAAAACGAATATGGACTGGAGCGATCCCGGAACGCTATATGCCTTCAAAGAAGCACTGGGTAAAAGTAACAAAGACAATGTTGTTGAAGGTCTGGCCAGCTCCTTAAATACGGTTGATTCATTGATTTACAACACCGAAGAAGGAAAATTGGTTGCAGCAGTCGGTCTGGATGGTATGGTTGTGGTTAACACCGACGATGTTCTGATTGTCGCCGCGAAAGATCACGTAGTTCACATTACCGAATTGATTAAAAAGTTGAAAGAAGAGGGGAAGGAAAAATATTTGTAAATTTGGAATATAAAATTTATAATATAAATATGCGCAAACCAACAAAATCTTTAATTATAATTTTCGTTTTTCTTTTGGCAATTTATTTTGTCTGGGCGTTGACGTATCAAAAAGTAATAAATACGCCCGTAGATGAAAATGATAATGCTGAAATTTTTGTTATTGAGAAAGGGGAGAGTGTTAATAATATCGCCGTAAATCTGGAAGATAAAGAATTTATAAAATCAAAATATTTTTTTGAATTATATTTAAAGAAAAATAATTTGGAAAAAAAAGTACAAGCCGGTGAATATGAATTAAGCCGGTCTATGAACATAAAAGAAATTGTAAAATTATTGACTGCTGGAGAGGTTGTGGATGACGAACTGACAATCAAAATAATTGAGGGATGGAGTATCGCGGATATGGATAAATATTTGTCAACCAATAATATTATTCAAAGCGGAGATTTTATACAAATCACCAAAAATAATTTTAAAGAATATCAAGAAGAATATGAATTTTTAAGCGACTCTCCCAAAAACGCCGGATTGGAAGGATATATTTTCCCTGATACTTATAAAATTTTTAAAGATTCCACGGCCGAAGATATAGTTGAAAAGACTTTGAATAATTTTGATAAAAAATTAACAAAAGAAATGAAAGACGAGATAGCGAGACAGAACAAGACAATTTTTGAAATTATGACTATGGCCTCTGTTATTGAAAAAGAAGTGCGCAGTGTGGAAGACATGAAAATCGTTTCCGGAATATTTTGGAACAGAATCGGAATTAATAAGCCCCTTGAATCTTGCGCGACTTTGGCGTACATACTTGGCGTTAACAAACCGCAATACTCCGTTGAGGACACAAAAATCAAGTCCCCGTACAATACTTATCAAAATTATGGCTTGCCACCCGGACCGATCAGTAATCCGGGACTCAACGCAATTGTCGCCGCGATTTATCCGGAAAAAACGAATTATTATTATTTCCTAAGCCGGCCGGATAATGGCGAAACTGTTTTCGCCAAGACCTATGATGAACATTTGAATAATAAGGCGAGGTATTTGAAATAATTTTTTCCTTGTTTTTTTGATAATTATTTGATATATTGATTATATATGAACAACAAAATCAAAGAAATACAATTTAAAATAATACCCATACTTAAAAAACATGAAGTCAGAAAATCATCAATTTTCGGCTCTTTTGCTCGTGGCGATAATAATAAAGACAGCGATATTGACATGTTGGTTGACTTGAAAGATGGCAAGACTTTGCTTGATTTAATCGGGCTGGAAATGGAATTGGAGAAGAAAGTAAAAAGAAAAATTGACTTGCTCACTTACAACTCTATTAATCCTTTGCTTAAAAAAAATATTTTAAGAGATGAAGTTAAAATATATGGTTAAAGACAATAAAATATTTTTAAAGCATGCCTTGGGAAGCATTGAAATTATAAATAATACTTTAAAAAATGTTTCAGAAGCGGAATATTCCGGGAATATGACCATTCAAGACGCAGTCGTGAGAAGAATGGAGATAATCGGCGAGGCCGTAAAAAATTTGGATAAAGATTTTGTGAAAAAAAATAAAGACGCGGATTTCAATAAAATAGCCAGAATGCGCGATAAATTAATTCATCATTATTTTGGAGTGGACTTAAAGTTAGTTTGGGATACCGTTAAAAATGATTTGCCAAAATTGAAGAAAGATATAGAGCGTATTTTGCATAATACATAGTAATTAAGTAATTTTTAATGAAAACATAGCTAAAATTAGCTATTGTTTTTAATATTGACATTTGTTTATATTTGTGCTATCCTTAAAGATTAGTTTGTGTTCTTTAAAATTCACAAATTATTACAGCTTTTAAGAAATTTTATTTAAAGTTTTTTGCAAGCTGTAATAATAACGGTGAGTCCGGGGCTTCAACATCGTGTTGAAGCGAGGGATGAGCCAAAAAAAGGAGAAGGATAATGAGTAAAAAAAACGTTTCGTTAATTGTTAGCGGAGCCGGGTGGATTGGCAGTTTGGCAAGCGGAATTATTGTTGAAGCTCGCCGACGCGGAATTGACGATGCTTGCATTCATGCTCTTGTAAAAGAGGGCAAGGCCAGTGACGCTTTGATCGTGAAAGTAGTTAACGCTATTTTTGATCAAGCCGACACTTCCGCCGCTTCTCGCCGCGAATGGCAGAAGTTTTACAAAGAGGTTTTCGGATTGGAAGTTGATTTCTCCGGCGTGAAAATTCCGGAAAACTCCAACCAGTTTCTTAATTTTCTGCAGTTCATGCCGGCTGGTCTGACGTATGAGTATGTCCACAATGTCGAGAAAAAGCAGTATTCGAAATGCTGGGATTGGGACAAAAACTGGCCGTCCATGATGGATATGTCCAAAGAAGAAAGGACGACTGAAAAGAGCTACGCCATTTGGCACAGTGGTTCTTACGAGGCGGATGAAATATACAAGGAAAAGTCCGCGAACTGGATTGCCGAGCAGGGCATTTTGACCATGACGCGGATGGAGCGAGGAATCTTTGGTTTATTTGCTTGGTGGAAACACAAGGCGATGATAGACCAAAAAAATGTTACTTTGTGTTCAGGTTCGCGCGACTCGGATGGCGGCGTGCCGCGCGCCGACTTCCGCGTTGAGCGCGGCAGGTTCGGCTCCGATTGGTGCCCTCCGTTGGGTGCGTATGGGTTTTTGTGCTCTCGTCCAGTAGTTTCCTGCTAACCCTTGTTCCTTATCCCTTGTTCCCTTTAATTTTATCCCTGCTTGCGTAGTTTGCAAGCAGGGATATTTTTGTTATAATAAATATAGGTTCTAAAATCGGTTCCACCTTTTGCGAAGGGAGGGATAACGATTTGCCATTTTCAGGAAACTGCTTGTCTGTCTTTGGTTGGGAAAGCCCACGAACATCGTCCCGCTTGAAGCGCGGGAGACCAAAAATCTTTTTTAAGTTTTTTGGTTTATAAAGAGGAAGACAGTCAATAAGAGGTTCGCGCTACTCGGATGGCAACGTGCCGAACGCCAACTTCAACGTTGAGAACGGCAAGTTCAACTCCAATTGGTACAATCCGTTGAATGCGAATGGGATTTTGTGCTCTCGTCCAGAAGTTTCCAAAAATAAAAAAGCTCTGTTTTCAGGGTTTTTTTATTGAAAGATATTTTTGCCAGCCATTAGCCATTTTGGAAATTTCCTGCAAATCGTTTTGCAGATTATAATATTGTCTGTTGTTGATAATTTTTAAATCACTCATCAGTCTGATTATTCTTTTGGTTATTTCAACTTTTATTCTGATGTTTTGCAGCAATACTGATTTACTTTGTTTTGGCGCAAACGCGGCGCTTATCAATAATTCATAAACATTTAAGGCCGTTAGTTCTAATCTGTTATAAATTCCGAGTTTGTCGTTTTTGGGCAAAGTGCGGCCGAGAGAATATAAATTTTTAAAAAAGTTTTCAAATTTATGCACGATAGGCAAAGAAATCTCGTTGGGGGGGGGGTAATGTTAATTGTCATAATGTTTTTAATAATATAATTAGTTTAGAAAATTTATTTTCCGCTTGGCGCGAATTCAAGCGTGGTAAATCAAGAAAGGCGGAAGTACAACATTTCTCTTTTTATTTGGAAGATAATTTATTTCAAATTCATAATGAGCTTAAAAATAAAATTTATCATCCTTTATCATATCAATCTTTTTATGTGAGCGATCCGAAATTAAGGCATATCCATAAAGCGCCAATCCGCGACCGCGTAGTCCATCAGGCTGTCTATCGGGTATTATATCATATTTTTGATAAACATTTTATTTTCGATTCGTTTTCGTGCCGGAACAAAAAAGGGACGCACCGCGCGGTAAAAAGATTAAGCCGTTTTTGCAAGCGCGAAAGTAAAAATTACCAAGAAAATATTTACTGCCTTAAGTGCGACATTAAAAAATTTTTTGACAACATTGATCACGGCATTTTTCGGACGCTGATAAAAAGAAAATTAGATCAAGAAGACGTTTGGATAATTGATAAAATTATAGATAGTTTCCAAGCAAATCAAAATAAGGGTTTGCCGCTCGGCAATGTCACCAGCCAACTGTTTGCCAACATTTATTTAAACGAATTTGACCAATTTATCAAAAGAAAATTAAAAGTAAAATATTATCTCCGTTATACGGATGATTTCGTTATCGTAAACAATAATCAAAACTATTTAAAAAATTTAGTTAAATCAATTAATAAATTTTTAGAATATAAATTGGCATTACAGCTCCATCCTGAAAAACAAGAAATCAGAAAATTCCGGCATGGTATTGATTTCTTGGGCTATGTCGTTTTGCCGCATTATACAGTTTTACGGACAAAAACCAAAAGAAGAATGTTTAAGAAAATAAAATTAAATAAAGAAAAATTAAAACAGGGAATGATGACAAAAAAATCTTTTGATCAGTCGCTGCAATCATATTGCGGGATTTTAAAACATTGCGAGGGATATAAATTAAGGGAAGATGTGTTAAAATTGTGTCAGAAATAAGCGACTTGCAGAAATAAAAAAATAGACAAGCGCTATAAACATTGTTATACTTTTAATATAAAATAACTCAAATATTTTAAATAAATTTATTTCTGGCAGATTAATGACTAAAATATGAATTTAGATAAACTATTCAAGCCAAAAACAATTGCCATAATCGGCGCGAGTGACAAGAAGGGGAACATTGGTGCGGCTTTGATGAAAAATTTGACCGGTAGTGATTATAACGGGATTGTTTATCCGGTGAGCGACAAAAGAAAAGAAGTTTTTAGTATAAAATGTTACGCGACGATTGCTGATGTGCCGGAAAAAATTGATTTGGTTATTATCGCTATTCCGGCCGAATCAGTCCCGCAAGTTGTTTTGGAATGTGGAAAAGCAGGAGTCTCTTCTTTGATTATAATTTCTGCCGGTTTTTCCGAAATAGGAAAGACTGGCGAAATTTTAAGTAAGAAGATAGTTAAAATCGCCAAAAAGTATAGTATGAGAGTTTTGGGACCGAATTGTTTGGGTTTTATCAACCCGTCTTTGAATTTGAACGCGAGTTTTGCCAAACAAACCGCGAAGAAAGGCCATGTCGCGCTTATTTCTCAAAGTGGCGCGCTTTGCACCGCGATTTTAGATTGGGGCGAGAAAAACAATGTGGGATTCAGTTATTTTGTTTCCATTGGCGAGATGGCCGACATCGGCTTCCATGACTTGATTGATTATTTTGGAAAAGATCCAAACGTCTCTAGTATTTTGATTTATATGGAATCAATTTCCGACGTGCGTAAATTTATGAGCGCCGCGCGCGCGTTTTCCAACTCCAAACCGATTATCGTTTTGAAATCCGGCCGTAGCGCCGCCGGAGCAGCAGCTGCCAAATCACATACTGGAAGTTTGACCGGAAACGACAAAGTTTATAATGCCGCTTTTAAGAGGGCTGGAATAATCAGAGTGGACACCATCGTTAATCTTTTTCATGTGGCAAAAACATTGGCTATGCAGCCGCGTCCTGCGGGCGCGAATTTGGGAATTGTAACAAACGCGGGCGGACCGGGAATTATCGCGGTGGACGCTTTGGTGCGCGGAGGCGGACACTCGGCCAAGTTAGCCAAAGAAACAATTTTAAAATTGGATAAATTTTTACCGCATGCTTGGAGTCGTGGTAATCCGATTGACATCTTGGGAGATGCTGATTCAAAGAGATACCGACAGGCAATGGAAATTTGCCTTGATGATAAAAATACGGACGCAGTATTGGTGATTCTTACTCCGCAGGCCATGACTGACCCCATAGTCGTCGCGAAAGAAATATTGAAGATAAAAAATAAGAGCAATAAAACAATATTGGCAGCGTGGATGGGTGGCAATAATGTTGAAAAGGGGAGAAAAATTCTTGAAGCCGGAAATATACCAATATATAGAGCGCCGGAAGATGCCATTAGTTGTTTTGTAAGCATTAACAATTACGCGCGTAATTTGAGCATGCTGAACGAAATGCCCGGAACCGTTCCACACGCCATAAATCCAAAAACAAAAGAAAATAAAGAAATCGTTGCAAAAGTTTTTTTGTCCGGACGCGAGGTTTTAACCGAGTCTGAAACAAAACAATTTTTAAAAAATTACGACATTCCGATTGTGAAAAGTTTGATTGCCAAATCTAAAAAAGAGTCTGGAAAAGTGTCGGAAAAAATCGGTTATCCGGTGGTGATGAAAATAGCTTCCGCGGATATTGTCCATAAAACAAACATTGGTGGCGTGGAATTGAATATAAATTCCAATCGTGAAGCAGGAGATGCGTGGAAAAAAATAATGTCTGCAGCGAAAAAAAATTGCCCTGAAGCGAAAATAGAGGGCGTGGCGATTGAAAAAATGATTAGTAAAAAATACGAATTGATTATCGGTTGCCGCAAAGATCCTCTTTTTGGTCCAGTAATTGTTTTTGGTCTGGGAGGCGTGGCCGTGGAAGTCTTTAATGATATTGAAATGGGTTTGCCGCCTCTGAATATGTCTTTGGCTTTGCGCATGATTCAAGGCACAAAAGTTTATCGGCTTTTGAAAGGATATCGCAACATGCCAGGAGTTGATATTCAGTCTATTCAGTTTCTACTTTATAAATTCGCTTATTTAATTTCTGATTTTCCGGAAATCGCCGAGTTGGACATCAACCCTTTTGCTGTTGATGAAAACGGTGGCGTGGTGTTGGACGCGAAAGTTATTTTGGATAAGAATATGATTGGCAAAAAAATAAAACCTTATTCGCATTTAGTTATTTTGCCTCACCCCAAAAGTACCAGAAAGACAAAATTAAAAAAATAGATTTTTGTTTTTTAAAAAAGTTTAAATATGCTATAATAAAATAAGCTAATTAATTGGTAACGTGTGAAGCGTTTGCCATTTGTTTTGTTATTAATTAAAATCATTTATGTCTAAAAAAACAGAGAGAGAGCTTACAGATGTACTCTCAACAGCGCAGAAAAAATATAAGCCGTCAAAAAAAATTATTGACAGTGCCAATGTGAAAAATTATGAAAAAGTTTTAAAAGATGCCGGCAAAAGTCCAGTAAAATTTTGGGAGGACGCGGCATTGGATTTGCATTGGTTTAAGCCTTGGGATAAAGTTTTTGATGCGACAAAAAAGCCTTTTTATAAATGGTTTGTCGGGGGAAAATGTAATTTGGCTTATAATGCCCTGGATAGGCACATGAAGAATGGCAATAAAAATAAAATAGCAATTCTTGCTGAAGATGAAACCGGTCGAGCGAGAAAATTTACTTATTTGCAGGCTTATAAGGAAGTTAATAAATTGGTCAATGCTTTACGCAAAATCGGCGTTAAAAAAGGGGATAGAGTGGCAATTTACATGCCCAATATTCCGGAAACCGCTTTCGCCATGCTTGCTTGCGTGAAAATTGGCGCTATGCATTCTGTCGTTTACGCCGGCTATTCTTCCAAAGCGCTGGCGGATAGAATCAACGATGCGCGAGCCAAAGTGCTTTTTACGGCTGACGGGAGTTTTAGGCGCGGTAAAATAATAAATTTAAAAGACTTGGCTGATGGCGCATTAAAGGAATGCAAGACGATTAAAAAAGTCGTGGTGATAAAAAATAACAATAAGAAAGTGAATTTTAAATCTCCGCGCGATGTTTGGTACGATGATTTTATAAAAAATGAATCTGAAGAAGCCAAATGCGCTGTTATGTCTGCGGAAGATCCGGCTTTCGTTCTCTACACATCAGGCACAACATCAAAACCAAAAGGAGTTATTCATGTGCATGGTGGATATCCAGTGGGAGTTTTAAAAACTTTAAAATATGTTTTTGATATTCACGGAGATGAGATATTTTGGTGTACGGCCGATCCGGGTTGGATTACAGGGCATAGTTATATCGTTTATGGTCCGTTACTTGCCGGTATCACTACCTTGATGTATGAAGGCGTGCCGGACATGCCAAAGCCGGATCGTCTCTGGAAAATAATTGAGAAATATAAGGTGAATATTTTTTATACCGCGCCGACTTTAATCAGATCAATGATGAAATATGGTTCCAAGTGGCCTGCTGCTCACAAAATGTCCTCTCTTTCAATCCTTGGTTCTGTAGGCGAGCCGATTAATCCGGAAGCATGGCGGTGGTATTATCGTTATATCGGAAAAAATAGATGCCCAATTATGGATACTTGGTGGCAAACAGAAACCGGAATGAATATGATTACGCCTCTTCCTTGCGCTCCGCTCAAGGCGGGTAGCGCAGGCAAACCGTTTCCGGGAATTATTGCCGACGTGG
Source organism: bacterium (assembly GCA_043820875.1). GTDB lineage: Bacteria > Patescibacteriota > Patescibacteriia > Patescibacteriales > UBA12075 > JBDRDI01. The sequence continues at coordinate 12,222 of JBDRDI010000021.1, read as the reverse complement.
TGGATAAAAAAGGAAAAAAAGTGCCGACAGGCAAAGGCGGATATTTGATAATTAAAAATCAATGGCCGAGCATGATCAGAACCATTTTTAATAATCCGGATCGCTACGTAAAAACGTATTGGAGCCAAGTAAAAGGATCTTATTTCTCCGGTGACGTCGCCTTCAAGGATAAAGATGGATATTTTTGGATTCAAGGACGAACTGATGATGTTTTAAAAATAGCCGGACACAGGATCGGCACGGCTGAAGTGGAAAGTGCTTTTGTTTCGCACAAGTCTGTGGCCGAAGCGGCCGTGATTGGAGTTCCGGACAAAGAAAAAGGCGAAGTGATTAAAGTATTTGTAATTTTAAAACAAGGCTACGAGCCAAGCGAAGAGTTAAAGTTGGAGTTGAGGAAAGAGGCCAGAAAAAATATCGGTCCTGTAGCGGTTATTAAAGATATCGCGTTTGTTGATAAATTACCAAAAACCAGAAGTGGCAAAATTATGCGCCGAGTTTTAAAAGCGCAAGAACTTGGTTTGGACCCGGGAGACACGAGCGCGTTGGTGTAAAATATTAATTGGTATAGAAAAACCCGACCTCTGATGAGATCGGGTTTTGGCAACATTCTTTTCATATCGCAGGAGGGCGATAAGAAAGATTTCTGCACAGTCCGCCTTTCGTTATTTTTTTTACCGTAGCGAACAGATTATTTTTTTGTTTACGATTCATTGGCAAAAAACTTAATGTGTGGCGGCCCTCTTCAAGATGAAAGCACAACAGTAGATCGCCGTGCGTGCGCGTTCTTATTGGACGCAGTGACACAACAGAGTACTGCCAATCTATTTTTGTTCCAAGGTTTAAAAATTCCCAAAGAAGAGGCGCCTGAGAATTTATTTTTTCAAGTTCTGCCTGAGCATCCCTGAAAGAACCTTCATAAAGAATCTTTTTTAAATGTATGTCTATTTCCATGCTTCCAATTATTTCAGGAACATGAAATATGTTGTCGTGTAAAAGACAACAGGCGACATTTATTTTTACAAAAATATTTTCTACGTCTCTTAATCTGTCTAATATGCCTTTTACGCTTTCGGCGTAGTCGACGAAGACTTTTATGGTTGATTCCACATCTTGCTCCTTTTGAAAATGAACAAATAAATATTATTAAAATCATAGTAATACTTTAATTTAATTTTGTCAATGTTTCTAACAATTTAATATTATGTTATAATATAATATATGTTTATAGACAATGAACAAAAAAATAATCAAGAACGATTTTCAGAGACACCGGATACGTTCAATCACGGACCGAATAAATTTTCCACGGGTAAGATTTATGTTTATCTAATATATATTTTAATATTTGTTGCCGTGATTTCAGTTTTTTATTATTTTTATAGCATTAACCAGTCTCGTAATGATGAAAATAGCACACAAAATCAACAAAACCTTGGAATTGAGCCTGAAGCTACGAGCACAGAATATCGTGGTTTCCAAATTTTGGTTGATGGCAACGGCGATGTTATGGCAATTGGATCAAGCACGGATTTGATAAAGGCTGAATATTTGTCTTTTGGAAATTTTTATGAAAGACCAAAAGATGATTTTCGCGCCACCATCAGCAGTTTTGAACTGCCAATTAATGTCAAAACGGACGTTTCCAATTATTATGAAGCTTCTCGAAAAATTAATTTGGATCCTTATATTGACGATTTGAACAACTACGGATTTGCAGTTATCGACAACCAATTTATTGGCGAGGCAAACGATTTTTTTGGTATGAACAGATTGCTATCGCAAAAAGGATTTCCGGTTATCGCTACCACTGATTTCCTCTTTTATTATTTTCAAAATACCTTAAAACAAGCGTTTAAGGAAATTGAAGAAAACGCTTTTTATGAGAATGTTTGGACAATAAATAAAAAATTATACGACGATGCTTTAACAAGATATAAGTTGAGAGCGAACGAAAAAAAGATGATCAATGATCCGATTTTGGAAGCCGAGCGGCTGGAAACGGCTTATTTGGCTGTGGTGCTGAAACTTTTGATGCCAATGAGCAGTCAAATAAATGAGAATACCAATCTTAATGAAAAAGGAAAATTTACCAAGCAAGAGGCTGAAAAATTCGTTTTTGATATTCCGTCATTTTTGATTGACGATGTGGCCACAGAGATTAATTTAATCCGTGAAGCCAAAAAAGAATCCAAGTCGCCTGTAATGCTTTATGGGCGTGATTACAAATCTTTTCTTGTGCCGGCCGATTATAAAAATAACGCCAAATTAAATAATTTTTATTTAGCCATGAAGTGGGCAAATTCTGTTTTTCCATTGTATTATAAAAGTGAAACATGTCCGAATTGCCTTTTGGATAAAGATGATTGGACAATCAATTTGATTGCCGCAAGTTATTTGTCAAAAGATTTTTCCCAAAATCAGGAAGTAAAAAATCAGTGGGCGATATGCTATAAATTTATTTCATTTTTTTCCGGATTGCGAGATGACTTAACATATCTGCATAACAATGAAGTTATGTCAGGTCTTTTCGGCGAAAATTATGTTATTGAAGATATTTTTGCAGCAGATAACCCGAAGAGAGATGAGAACATCGCCAGTGTCCAAAAGAAATTGGCCGAATATGATTTCAAAGATATTGAAGGGGGCTTGCCACGCGATATCGGTTTATCCGTTAATGAGGAAAATGCGAAATACGTTCCATATATTGGTATGAGAATATTACAGGAGCCTTATTGGCCGAACGGATTTATTTTTGATGAACTTACCGGAGAGGATTTGTCGACTGCGATGGAAAATCAAAGCAGTGAGTCATCTTGCTCGGAAAAAGACGCCAAAGGCAACAAGATGGTTTACAGATGCAAGGGCACCGGTCTTGATTTGGTTAATATTTTATATGAGATTGAAAGCCCTGCCGATTACTTCATTAGAAATACTGATTATAATAATTATGGAAAGAAAATAAATGAACTGAAAAACAAGATAGCCGTTTTCAATGATTTTACTTGGAATGATAACATTTATTGGGCGTCTTTGGATTTGGGTAGAAAAATTTTACAGTATAATCAAAATGAATCTCCAACTTATTCCCGAAGTTTGAAATGGGAACAGGAAAAAAATTATAACTCATTTTTGGGCAGTTGGGTGAACATCCATTTGCCGGCGGACAAGTTGGAATTTTACGGCGGAGAAGAAGCCAAGGGATTGTCTGCGGAGGAACCTTTGTGCAATCATTATAATTATATTGAACCGAATCTCGCCCTGTATAAAGAAATGCTTGCAAGAAATGTCATGCTTATAGATATTTTGTCAGAGCTGGGTGTGTCCAAAGAGGCTAATGACGCCGTAATCTCTTTGACTGATTTTAATAAATATTTAAATGAAATAATAAAAATATCCAAAAAAGAACTTTCCAACGAAGTAATCAACGAAGAGGACTGTAACAATCTTAATTTGTTTTTGAAACTGCGTTTTGTGGAAAAGAGTGGCGAAAAAACATACGAAAAAAAAGAAAATCTTTTGAATGAAAAAATTGATGGCGTAAAGCTCATAGCCGTTGTGTATGAGAAAGAAGGTAAAAAAATATTAGCCGTTGGTCCAATTTTTGACTATCGGGAAAGTGATAAATTGCAGTATTAAAATATGTTGCTAATATTTAACAATATTTTTTCTATTGACAGGAATAATTTTTATGGTAATATAGATATATAAACTAAATAGTCGCAGACAGCAGGCGTCCCGTTTATCCGGACTTAATTTCCTGCCGAGACAAATATTCAATTATTTGATTTTGTAATCTGCGGTTTATTCGCGGATTTTTTTATTTCATTTAAATAACTATTAAAACATATGCCGAAAACCAAAATACAAAAAAGCGAAATATTAAGAAGTCTATCAGAAAAAATCAAGAAAGCCAATTCAATTGTTTTTGCGAAATTTGACGGTCTGACTGTGAAAGAGAATGAGGAGCTTCGCAAACAGCTCAAAGCTGAAAATAGCGAATATTATGTTGCCAAAAAAACATTATTTGATTTGTCTTTTAAAGATTCGAATATTAAAGATTTAAATATCAAAGATTTGGAAGGCCGTATCGCGGCGATTTTTGGTTTTGGCGACGAAGTTATGCCGGCAAAAATTGTCGGAAAATTCAAGAAAGACCACGAAGAAAAAATCAGTTTTGCGGGTGGAATATTGGAAAATAAATTTATTTCCGAAAAAGAAGTGGATAGCCTGTCAAAATTACCAAGCAAAAAAGAGCTTTATGCAAAGCTGGTCGGTTCGCTCAATTCTCCTGTTTCGGGGTTTGTAAATTGTTTAACTGGCAATTTGCGCGGTTTGGTTAACGTTTTGAAAGCGATTGAAAAAAGATAATGCGAATCTACGAATGCATGCAAATCTACAAATAAAATATAATATTAATTTACAAACATAATGCCAATTTACAAATGCACGCAAATTTACAAAATTTTTTATTTGTAGATTTGAATATCATTTGTAGATTTGCATCTTATAAAAAGTTATGACAGAAGAAAAAAAAGAAGTAGAGGTTCCTGAAAAATTTCAGTCACTCGTTTCCGAAGTTGAAAAAATGTCAGTTTTGGACTTGGCTGAATTGGTAAAAATTTTGGAAGAAAAATTCGGAGTTTCAGCAGCCGCTCCGGCCATGATGATGGGTGCCATGCCTGGTGTTGCCACCGAAGCGGTTGAAGAAAAAACCAGCTTTGATGTGGAATTGACTGAAGCAGGCGCGAACAAAATCGCGGTGATTAAAGTTGTGCGAGCCATTACTGAAATGGGGTTGAAAGATGCCAAAGATTTGGTTGATGCCGCTCCAAAGATGATTAAAGAAGGCTTGAAGAAAGAAGATGCCGAAGATGTTAAGAAGCAATTGGAAGAAGCCGGTGGAAAAGTGACTTTGAAATAAAAGTCGTTTCGTATTTACAAGAAATAAAAAATCCGCATTTTTGTAGAGACAGGTTTGAAACCTGTCTCTACAAAAATGCGGATTTTTTATTTGAATTTATTTTATTTCCAATTTGTAGACAGAAGTGCCGTTCAGTATGTAAATAATTTTATTTTTTTCATCCACAGTAAAGTCTTTCAAATCCGTGAATTTGTTTGAAGAGTATTGTAAAACGAATTTTCCTTCGTTTTCATTTTCTTTTTTGTCAAAAACCAAGATGCGGTTATTTGCAGGTTCAAGGACGTAGATGGAGTCGCCGTCGGATGATATGTATAATTTGGTCGCATTTTTGAGTTCCGGATCAACTGTATCTAATTTAAAGTCAACTTGCATGCCTTTCAAAAATTTTAAAAGTTCGCCGTTATTTTTCAAAATATAAATATTGCCGTCAATGGTCATGTCTGTTGTTTTGGAAATTTCCGCATTTTCTTTGAGCCACTCAGAACCGGCGCCAAAACCACCCGCGATTTTTCCGAATTTATATATTTGATTTTCTTTTTTATCCACAATATATAAATTGCTATTATAAATATTAACGACGGCCGTATCTTCCGGATTTGTGATTTTGAGAGAGATAGTATTCAGTTTTTGATTATCCGTATCAAATTCCAGCAAGTTCGTGTTGTTGTAATAATAAATATTGTCATTTAAGAGAAATGGAGATTGAAATTTTGTTATGGACGTCTGCGAATCAGTAAAAACGGTTGTTGATTTGTCGGCAACAGACAAAATGTATATTGATTTTTGGCTGGAATCCGCCACATATATTTTATCATTTGCAAAAATTAAATTTTGAGGATTGGTTGAAGCGTTTAAATTCGCCATTTTTTCAAGATCGTCAACTCGTTCCACTTTTCTTATTTTTTCCAATTGACGACTAAGACTTTCTATAAATTTATTATAATTTTCTTTTTGTTCTTCGTCGTCTTGGGGCAAATTTTTTATTACATCCTCGTTTTCCTTGGCCAGCTTCAAGGCTCCTTCATCGTCAGTATAAATCAGTTTGGCGTCTATTTGATTTTGTTTCTGCTTAATATCGGTGATAATGTCGGAATAGTTTTGTTCTTCAGCTATTTTTTTATTTCTATTTTTAATTACCAAAACATTAATAAAGAACAAGACCAAAAGTGTGGCTGCCACCACAAAAAGAATTCTACTTTTTTTATTTAAATTTTTTACATAGATAAAGAAATTTTTTACGCCGTAAATAATATTGAAAAAAATATCTATTAATTTTTGTTTACTGGTTATCGTTTTCAATATATAAAAAATAATATTAAATAAATAGATGAAGAAAATTCTTATTGCCTCCCCAGTCTTAATGAATATTTGTCGGCCTCTTTTTTGGGCGATTATTTTATCTTTAAACATGAGGATTTTTTCGGTTCCGGGTCTTTTTCTCTCCCATAATTGTTTAATAGCTGACATTTTTTTGAGATTGATTATGCCGGAAGGAGCCAGAAGATTTTCGGCCGTTTCTTCAGTTTGATTAAGGTGCACGATGGATTCTTGCGTTTTGCGTATGTTTGTTTCGCGCGGGATCTCCGTTTCCAGCTCGGAATTTTTTATTATAATCAAAAAGAAAGAAACATAAGAATTGATGCCGGAAAGAATATTTTTTATTTGTTCGGTCGCGCTTTTCGGGGGCAGGGTGGTGATGATATTGATAAGTTGTTTATTTCCTATGTATTCAGGAAGAGCCTCGTTGGCAATAACGAAGTTGCCTTTTTTGGGAATTTTTCCGCTGATTACATTGGCGAAAAGTTTGTCTTCAGTTCCGTTTGGTTCGCTGGCGTCGGAACGTTTTGCTATATCGGAAACTTTATATTCGCTTCCGGATATTATTTTTTGCCCATTTCTTATTTTTTCCTCCCCTTTATTTTTATAAATAAGCAACACTTTATTTTTTCCCATGGTGGAGAAGTGCAGTTCGTCTTCATAGATTATTCCTACCGTGATATTCAGAGAGCTTAAATCAATTTTTATTTTTTCTTCTTCGAGAAAATCGGCAAAGTTTTTATTGGTTTTTGTAAGAGCCGCTTCAAAAATATGCTCCACCTTCAGAGTGCTTATTTTTTCTCTTAAAATTATTTTTTCGTTTTGATAATAATTACGGTAGGCGCTGTTTATTAAAAAATTAATTATTTTCAAACTGGCATTTTTACCGGAGTCAATTTCGGCCAGAATAAAAAGTTTACCAGCAAGCGCCTCAATATCCGAGTCAGGTTGGGCAATAAAAATTTCACCGGTGGATCCGGGCTTATTTGGGGTTAAGACAAGTTGTGCTATTTTATGAGACATGAATTTTTGACTTTTATCTTTTATTATTATACTATAGATTTAGGTTAATAATCAAATTTTAATTTAATATATATTTATGCTTGGCAAATTGTTCGGTTCAAACGCGAGAGTGAAGCTATTAAAGTTTTTTTTATCCAACTCGGATAAAAAGTTTTATATTCGACAAATCTCCAGAGATTTGAAACTTCAAGTTAATTCCGTGAGGAGGGAGCTGGAAAATTTGGAAAAACTTGGGCTATTAACGTCAAGTCCTGAGCCGATTACCGCAGAGCAGGGAGACGGCAAAAAAAATAAAAATAAAAAAGTTGCTGAAGAAAAGCACGATAAAAAATATTACAGGGTTGATCCCGATTTTATTTTGTTTGATGAAATAAAGGCCTTGATGATGAAGGCGCATATTCTTTATGAGAAAGATTTTGTAGAGAATATTCAAAAAGCGGGAAAAATAAAACTTTTGATTTTAACCGGAATTTTTATAAACAGAGCTGACTCAGGTACGGACTTGTTGATTGTCGGCGTTTTAAATAAAGATAAATTGGGCGTGTTGATCAAAGGACTGGAGGTGGATATTGGTCGAGAATTGAATTATACAGTGATGAGTTCAAGTGAATTCAAATATCGACGCGATATTACTGATGTTTTTTTGTTTGAAATACTTGATGGCCGAAAAATGGTTGTAGTTGATGAACTTGGTCTGTAAAATAAGTTTATATTAACAATTTAACGTGATTTTGAAACGGATTTTCCGTTCTTTTTTATTTCTTTATTTTTTTCTCTTCTCAGCGTTATAAAATTATTTTAATAAATAATATCTGGCTTAATGTCAAGATAAATTAAATTTTGTCTAATATTAGATAAAATAAAATTATCTTAATTTATTTGATTTTCCTCTTGACTTTTTTCGAAAAAATTGATAGTATATAATGTTAAATAAAAAAAACTTATGGAAATAAGAGAATTTATAAAACTAATTACAGAGAAGAAGCAGACCATACTTTCCGTGGTTATTGTGTTTCTTTCGCTGTCTATCGTTTTAACGGTTATCCAGCCGTTTAAATATGCGACAGAAACTCGTCTGATGATAGTTCAAAACTTCGTAGAAGGAGTGGACCCATACGCCATGGCCAAGTCAAATGAGTATTTAGGGGAAATATTGACCAGAATTATTCCTTCCAACTCTTTTTATAACGAAGTAATGGATTCCGGTTATAGCATTAATAAAAATTATTTTTCAGGTGATATTAAAAAGCAGATGAAAAAATGGGACGAAACCGTGGAGTCCAAAGCAATTAATGACACCGGTATTATTGAGATAGCCGTTTATCATAAAGATAAATACCAAGCCGAACAAATCGTACAAGGCATTAACTATACTCTGAAAACCAAGCACGGAAATTATCATAGTTCAAACAATCGATTGGACGTCAAAATTCTTGACCAACCGACTACTTCTGATTTTCCGGTCAAACCGAACGTGATTTTGAATTTGTCTTTGGGTGCTATTTTCGGGCTGATCATCGGCCTTTGCTACATCTACCTTTATCCGGAAAAAAAATACGATATTAAATTTTTACCAAATAAAAAGGATCGTTTAGCGAAAATAAATTTCGACGAAGATTTAAGCGTGGCCGCGCCTGTTTTTCAAGCCGTGAATTCTCAAATGCAGAATGATGAATATCGTGATAATGGTCATGATAACGAAGAACAAAAAGAATATTCCGAAAAGCAAGAATTTTCAAATATTTCCGGAAATAGCGAATATCAAACCGTGTATCAAAATATTTTGCGCAACGGAGATATAAAAAATGTATTGAGGTAATTGATTTGGATGACACCCCCGGGCTTACCCCCGTGGGTGCTGTTCAGATCTTTCGCTTAATGCAAGCAGAAGATTCTAAAGGGCTCTTTGACAATTGAATGAACTATAAGTTAAGTTTGATTGTATTATAAACGAGGCTATGGACCCTTTTGTCAGAGTAGCGACTTGCGACAAAAAACTTCTTCTTGCGCGAAGCATTGGTTTATTCCAAATAAACCAAAATTACACAACGACTTTTCCTTTCTTCTTTTTGTTTTAGCACTTCGCTTTAGCATGATGAATCTGGAAAAGACGTATCGTGTTTGCTTCAAGCAAGACGATAACTCTAACCAGAATTCAAAAGCTAAGACGAAGGAGGAGAGCAATGAAAGGAATTATGGAAGCGATTACGAGCGTTTTCAAAAGAGGGGATGCCGACAGTGTCGAGATTGCTCGGCAAAGGCAGGAAAGAATAAACCGCCGTCTGAATTACAATCGCGCAGAGGAAAACGGAAAAGCGTTTCGTGAGTTTGAAAATTTTTTGGAGCTTCAGACGCAGTATAGAGAGTTTGAAGACGGAAGGAAAGAAGAAACGAGGAGGGAAGAGGCTGAATATCGAGCAAGAAAAGCTCAGGAAGCTACATCGCCTTCATCAATTCGCGCCAAAAACGCGAGAGCATTGAGGGTAGACGAATTGCAAGAGTTGGACAGTTCGCTTCTCGTTGACGAAGATATTAGCGCTGAAGAGCTCGAAGCAGCTGTTGATTCAGCAGGTGACGAGCCGGTAGTTGAGGTAATTTTTGAGTCTGAGGAAGGAGTGAAAAACAAATTCCAAAGACCTGCAATATTTCCTTCTCCACCACCACCAATCGGTAGAAGCGGGAAAATTTCTCCGCCGAAGAATGATTGTGCGATTACCAAGCTGAGTAAAGCGGTTGCCGTCAAAGGCGAAGCAAAACCGGCTGAAGAAAAGCAGAAGATTTCTTACGTGCGGGAGATAGTGCCACGCAAAGTAGCGTCGTCCCAACCTGTTGCGAGTTCGGTACCTGAAGTTTTTGAAAGAAGACTGAAGAACGGAACCGCGATACAGACGTCCTTGGACAAAGGACGCGAAGTGGAGACGATTGCTTCTTGGCGAAAGCGAAACAAAGTGAGCTGGGATTCGGAGTCCGGATACTGGCCGCGGGATTTCGCGACGCTGTTCAAGCTTTCCGTCAGTATCAGAGGGAAGCTTCGGACAACAGATGGCACGGAAGTTTTGAGTCCGTTTTACAACGCGGCTCTGTCGTGCCCGGTTTGCAACAATGGTCAGGCGAAAGTGAATATTTTCGGAAAGAATTTGTTCCGAAGGCACCTTCGAGAGTGTCCAGGAATGCCGGAAATTTTTGTCAACGCCGAAGAAGTCGTGGAACACTTTATCTGCTTTCCCGAAGGAAGGCTGGAAAGGAGAGGCAAAAATGCCGAGGTTCGTCGTGTTAATAGGAATGCTGCTGCTTAGTGGCTTACTTGGCGGCTGTGCCTCGAGCATGACTGCCAGAGAAGCCACGACTTTACCGTTCACCTTGAACAGTGATTCGTACCAGGTTTTTACCTCAAGACTACCGAGCAGTTTGGTTGAGAGGGAAAGCCGCGGCGCGCGTCATCGTTTGTATCTGGAGCCAGACCGACATGGCGATAACGAGTATTCCGACGAATACATAGACGGGATACGGTGTTACGCTCATGACGCCTGGTGGTTCGTTGTCGCGTACAAAGGCGACAAAATAAATCCGAATAGAAAAGGTTATTTCGGATCCCGAGCGGATGACGGAAAGTTGTATCAATATTCCGTCCACACCGTGGGTGATGAAAAGCAACACATAATGACCGTGAAGGATTATTCTCACGGATTTAAATGGAACAATTACAAACCTCTTCGTGAAAGTGGGAGGTTTCACATGGCAATTCAACAAGGAATAAAAGCTGACATTTTTATCCGTCAGTGCTTATCCGAGGTGGTTGCCATCAATACGCCAAAGCCCGTTGAGACGCCGGCTGAAAAGCTTGCGTCCGAAGAGGCCAAAAGCGTTGTTGAGCCACAGCGAGAAAGTTTTCCTGAAGAGGACACCTATCGCGTGGATGATGATGACCCGAATCTGTACAACCCGTACATGACTGGATCAAGATCAGAGTTTGAACAGTACGAGGAAGACAATGGTTACTTTACTGCTGAAGGCAAAAAAGTCAAAGGCAGGAAGTCAATTATTATCATTTCCGGGCCGGAAGACGACCCGAACTTGAACAATCCTTTCATGGAGTAGTGGTTTTAGATCATTGCTCCATGCGAAAAAAGAACGAGAGGGTTAATAAGCGGGACATAAACAGCGATGTTTATGGACAGAGGCCGAACACCCAAAAAATCGTCATTTTTTGCAAGACAGGATTGTTTCGTTGTTAGCTTAGACACTTAAATTTAACTTAAGAATTAATTTAAAAAACAAAAAAATAACCCGAAGGAGGGCGAGATGAGGAATATGTTTGTAGCGGCCACAATGGTCGCGGTGCTTTCGTTCTCCGGTCTCGCCCTTGCTCAAACAAGCGCGCCGACCGAAGAATACATCGTTGAGATGGAAGTTGTGCGCCCCGAAGGCAAGAGTTTTCGGACGTACAAAGTCAAAAGAAACGGCGACCTTTGCAAGGTTGTGAAAAGCCAAGTAAAGGGCGCGAATGACGCGACTTGTAAGCAGGTTGCCGATTACAACGGTCTGGATGAACAAGTTTCACGTGGTCAAAAAGTTCTGCTTCCTGCTAACAGGATCAGAATTTCCAAGCAGCGGAGAAGCATGGTCAACCCGACGACTGTTCCGTTTGAGGAAGCGGTGAAAATATCCGTGAAGAAATTTGCGGAAATGATCGCCGTGTCCGACCGAAACGGAAATTTCAAAGTCGTTGACCAGGAACGTTTGACAGCGGACTTGATCGCGGCCATGGAAAATCCTCAGGGCGAGGTGGAATTGAGCGGTCAGCTTGTAATGGTTGGAACGTTCAAGGATAAGGCTCAAGGATGGACACTGGTTGTGGCGGAAGGCGTTGCCGGCAAGTATGTTGATTTGTCGGTGCACAAGGACACGGAGAACGGCGAGGAGTATTTCCTCCGCATGATCTACGTGGAGCAGTGTCACAA